>JAUQOW010000212.1 GCA_030550675.1 Chloroflexota bacterium | reverse complement strand
TATGCTACACTGAGCAGGCGGATGACATATGATCCGGGAGGCAAAACGTGGCGCGGGTCGTTGCTGTGGCGAATCTCAAGGGCGGCATCGGAAAAACAACGACCGTCGTGAATGTGGGTGCAGGTCTAGCGCTTAAGGGAGCGCGCGTTCTGCTGGTGGACACCGACGCCCAGGGGAACCTGGCGATGGCGCTGGGGGTTCAGCCCCGACGCACGCTGTACGATGTCCTGGTCGATGGCGCTCCCGTTGAACGTTGCATCATCGAGGCGCGTCCCGGTCTCGATCTCCTGCCAGCGGACGCAACCCTGCTCGGCGCCCAACCGATTATCGCGCGCCGTCCCGACTGGAGCCGGGTGCTGGCGCAGGCGCTTCAACCGGTCGCCAGGTCGTATGATTTCGTGCTGATCGACTCGGCAGGCTCGCTGACGCCGCTCAATGTCAATGCCCTGGTGTGCGCCCATGATGTCATCGCGCCCACGACTGTCGAGCACTTTTCGGTCAAGAGCCTGGAGTTGCTCATGGCTCAGATTGGGCGCATTAAAGGCGGCGCCGGGCATGTGCGCATGATCATCCCGACAATGTATGATCCGCGGGTGCGTCAGTCCAGTGAATTGCTCGCCCTGCTCCGCGCCCGCTATGGCGACCGGGTGACGCCGCCGGTGCGCGTGAATGTGCGCCTTTCCGAAGCGCCAGCTCTCGGCAAAACGATCTATGAGTACGACCCGCGATCACGCGGCGCCATCGACTACGCAATGCTGGTCGAATATATCAGCCAGGCGTTTGGCTTCACCGCCCGTCCAAGGCCGTCAGATCCGCCTGAACCGGCGCCAGCGCCAGCGCCTGTCACGACGCCGCATCGCCCGGTATCAACCGTCGCTCCAGAGACCTGCCCGCACTGTGGGCGGACGCTGCAACACACGAGTCTGGCAGGCTATCGGATCAGTTACTGCGCCCAGTGTCGCTTCAAGAAGCAGGAGCTCGTCAGAGACAGGGGTCAGGGGTGATGCGGCGATGATGAGAAGAAGGACATCATGCTACAGGCTCTGATTTTCGACTTCGACGGCTTGATCCTCGACACCGAGACGCCTGATTTTATTGTATTGAGCGAGCAGTATCGCCGTTTCGGCACGGAGCTTCTCACCGAACGATGGGTGTACGGGTTGGGAACCATTGGCGGTTACGACCCCTACGGCGAGCTTGAGGCGCTGATCGGCGCTTCGCTCGACCGCGACATGCTCCATCGCGAACATCGAGAGCGATTTCTCGCGTTGTGCGAGCAGCAACCGCTGCGACCGGGCGTGCAGGACGTGATTAGCGCAGCGCGTGCGCGCGGCATTCGTCTAGCAGTGGCGTCAAGCGCGTCGCGTGAGTGGGTCGAAGGCTGGCTCGAACGCCACGCCATCCGCGCATATTTCGACTGTGTGCGCACTCGCAGCGACGGGCTGCGCGTCAAACCCGCCCCTGATTTGTTCCTGAGCGCCGCAACGTGTCTCGGCGCGGCGCCAGAGTCCTGCGTCGTGCTGGAGGATTCGCCCAATGGCATTCGCGCCGCGGCGGCGGCAGGCATGCGCTGCGTCGCTGTGCCGGTGGCGCTCCTCGACACGCTTCCACTGCCGCCTCATCTGCTGCGTCTTCGTTCGCTGGCGGACGTGCCGGCGGACGCTTTGCTGGATTGGCTGGCAGGTGAGCGACGGGACATGTAAACGTTCATGGACAGGCGAGTCAAAGCGCCGCCTGTTATTTCGTTGCCATTCTAAGGAGTGCACCGTATGTTGCGAGGGATGACCGTCCTGCTGGTCTGTCAGTTGATCGGCGAGGCGACGGTGCGGGCGCTCAATGTGCCGGCGCCCGGACCGGTGCTCGGTATGGCGCTACTGTTTGCCGTTCTGCTATGGCGCGGGGCGCCGGACTGGCTTGATCAGGTCGGGCAGGGATTGCTGCGTTTCCTGCCCCTGTTTTTCGTTCCAGCCGGGGTTGGCGTGCTGAACCACATCCAGTTGATGCGCGCCGAATGGCTGGCGATAGCCGTTGCGCTGCTTGTCAGCACGATCATCACTATGATCGTCACGGCGGGAGCATTAATGCTCTTCCTTCGCCTGACCGGCGGAAGAAAGGCGTCCGGGCATGCAACCGAATGTCACTGATATCTGGGTTTATCTGGCGCAAACGCCGCTCCTCTGGCTGACTGCCACGCTGCTGGTTTACTATCTTTCCGATACTTTATATCAACGATTAGGGCAGTGGCCCCTGGCAAATCCGGTTCTGATCTCGGTGACGGCGCTGATTGTCTTCCTGACCATCACCGGCACTCCCTACCAGCAGTACTTTGATGGCGCGCAGTTTGTCCATTTCCTGCTTGGTCCGACGACTGTGGCGCTGGCGCTGCCGCTCTGGCGCTACGCTGATCGGCTGCGGCGCATGCTGTTGCCGATCAGCGCGGCGCTCCTGATCGGGTCAATCACCTCTTTGCTATCGGTGGTTGCCATTGGGCGCCTTATGGGCGTGTCGGATGTCACTTTGCGTTCCCTGGCGCCGAAGTCGGTCACGACCCCCATCGCCATGGGGATTTCTGAACAGATTGGCGGGTTGCCGTCGTTGACAGCGGTGCTGGTCATTGTGACGGGCATTATCGGCGCAGTCATCGCACGCGACCTGTTTGACCGCCTGCGGTTGAACGATCAGGCGGCGCGTGGCCTGGCTATCGGGGTTGCATCGCATGGCATCGGTACAGCGCGCGCGTTGCAGTTGAACGCCGAGGCTGGCGCGTTCGCGGGGCTGGCAATGGGGTTGAACGGCGCGCTGACGGCGCTGCTGGCGCCGATACTGGCGCAGGTTCTGGGGTTGTAGCAGGGAAGCCTCCTTCCTCTGCCGCTTCCCGTGGTATCATACACTTTCGCTAGAGGAGGACAATGGAACCATTTCGTGAAAGCGTCGTGGTCATTACCGGCGGGGGTTCAGGGATCGGGCGCGCGACGGCGATTGCGTTCGGACGGCGCGGTGCGCGCGTGGTCGTCGGCAATCGGGATGCACGCGCAGGCGAAGAGACCGCCGCCGCAATCCGAAAGATGGGCGGAACCGCCCTCTTCGTGCCAACCGATGTCACCCGGTCAGCCGCAGTGCGCGCCCTGATGGACGCCGCCGTCGCGTCCTTCGGACGCCTTGACATTGCGTTCAACAATGCCGGTTGGTTCGGACCGGTCGCTCCGCTGGCGGATCAGGAGGAGGATGAATTTGACCCGATCTTCGATACGAATGTGCGCGGCGTCTTTCTCTGCATGAAATATGAACTGGCGCATATGCAGAAGCAAGGTCGGGGCATTATTATTAACAATGCCTCAACAACCGGCGTGCGCAACTCAACGGTTGGCGTGTCCTTGTACGCAGCGGCGAAAGCGGCAGTCATCTCGCTGACCCGTTCTGCTGCGATGGAGTATGCGGCGCATGGCATACGCATCAATGCGGTGGCGCCAGGGCGCATCGCCACCGACATGCTGGCAAAGGCTGGAGGCGGCAACCCGGAACGCTTCGCTGCGGTCATCCCTATGCGGCGCCTTGGCACCCCGGAGGAAGTCGCCGAAGCAGTGATCTGGCTGGCATCACCGGCAGCATCATTCGTAACCGGTCAGGTGCTAGGAGTTGATGGCGGATACCTGGCATCCTAGCGGATAAAAAGGAGACACAACAATGCACGTATGCGTCTACTGCGCCTCAAGCGATCACGTACCGGCACTCTACCTGGAAGCAGCCCACACCCTCGGTGAAGGGATGGCGCGGCGCGGATGGACGCTGGTCTATGGCGGAGGCAGCATCGGGTTGATGGGCGCTGTGGCGCGAGCTGTGCATGGCGCTGGCGGTCGAGTCATCGGCGTCATTCCGCAGACGCTGCTTGAACGCGAAATCGGATACCAGGAGGCGGACGAACTGATCGTCACCGGCACCCTGCGCGAGCGCAAGCAGATCATGGACGACCGCGCCGATGCGTTTGTCGCGTTGCCAGGCGGCTTCGGCACGCTCGAAGAATTATTGGAGATCATGACGCTCCGCATGCTCGGCTATCACAACAAGCCGATCGTTATCGTCAACGTCGGCGGCTATTTCGATCCGCTCTTGACACAGTTTGAGTACATCTTCACGCAAAACTTCGCCCACGAGCGGTACCGTCGGCTCTACGCCGTGAAAGCCGATCCCGAGGCGGCGCTGACCTATCTGGAGCGCATGACGCCTGGATCACGGTAACGTGAAACCGGAGAGGACGCTCACGTGCGCATTCGCACCGCCGGTATGCACCGGGCGTGGCGCTGGCTGACCCTTGATGGCAGGATTCGGGTCTGCCGACCATGGGCTTTGCTGGTTGGTCCATTCCTGCTATTGCTGGCGCTGGCGGCGCCCTACCGCTGGTTGTTTTTCCTGGCATACGGGTGCCTGATCCTTGGGCTGACGGCATACGGCTGGGTTCGCTACCAGGGTCCTCGTCTGCGCCTCTCGCGTCATCTGAGTCTGGAATGGGCGCAGGTCGGGGATACGCTGGAAGAAGCGTGGCGCCTGGAGAATCGCTCACATCTGCCAGTCGTCTGGCTGGAGATTAATGATGGCTCGACATTGCCCGGCTACAGCGCCCGGCGCGTGGCTTCGGCGGACCGCAACGGCTCCGCAGACTGGACAACGCGCGCGGTGTGCCTTCGGCGCGGCATCTACACACTCGGACCGTTGCAGGCGCGCATTGCCGATCCTTTTGGCGTCTTCAGCTATGAATGGCGCGAGGAAAACGCGCGCCAGGCTGTGATCTACCCGCCGCTGGCGCACCTGAGCGGCGTGGTTGTACCGCAAGGGCGGCGCGGCGGCATGGCGCGCGCCGATATTCTTCAGCGCCATACGACGCCGGGCGTCAGCGGCGTGCGTGAGTACGTCCCCGGTGACGTCCTCAGCCATGTTCACTGGCCCACAGTTGCGCGCACCAACCGCCTCATGGTCAAAGAATTCGATCAGGAGCGCGCTGGCGCGCTGTGGATCGTGCTGGACGCCTGGTCGGGCGCATACCAGGCGATCGTCTGCGCGAGCGTCGTTCCCTCGCCACCAGTCCGGTGGCAATCATCAGCGTTGCCGGAAGCGCCAGACTTCTGGCGTGATCCGTTCGAACTGGCAATTGTGGTCGCTGCTTCGCTGGCAGCACAGGCGCTGCGCGAAGGACGGTCCGTCGGCTTCTTGACGAATGACGGGCGACAACGACTGGCGCGTCCGGGACGCGGACCCCGGCAATTGCGACGCATTCTGGAGGAATTGGCGGATATTCAGGCAACCGGCGACCTGCCGGTTGGCGACGTGTTGCGCCAGGGGCGATCATCCGGCGCGGTTGACGCTGGCAATGCGGCGCTGGCGATCATCACGCCAGCGCTCGACGGCGCGTGGCTGGCCGCGATGGCCAGGTGGCAGTGCGGACGGTCAGGGGCTGCGATGGCGCTCCTGATCGTTTCTGCCGCGTCCGGCGCATCTGCCCTCGAAGCGCGGCTGGCGACGCTTGGCGCATTGTCGTACTCCTTTGTGGTCGGACATCCTCTGCCCCTGCTTCACCCGCCGCGCCCCCGGACGACACTGCGCGTCTCGCCGCTCGGAAAGGCGGTGCTGCGCAGTAAAGATGAAATGTGAAGGACAAGGCAGGAGAGACGAGGCGAAAGGTTTCAGGTGAGAAGTTTAAGGACGGCGCGTCAGGGCGTACCGCCTTATGCCCGCCAGAGACGTTGCAGCGCAACCCCGACCCTTCACCCCCTCACTCCTAACCCCTAACCTCTCACTCCTCATCAGCACGCGGCGATGCTGCACGGCGGTCGGGCAGCAACCGGGACGCGCGGTCGGTCGGGTTTTTTCTGGCGCTCTGACGCATCAGATCCCCGGTCGAACGGTCACGGCGCGCCGTGCGCCGTCCTCGCTCAACCATCACGCGCCAGGCATCCTCTTCGGTGATCGGCGTCGCCAGTTCTTCATCGCTATAGCGGTGCGCCTGACGTTCGTTCAATGCGGCGATACGTTGCTCAAAGCGTTCTTCCTCGGGGGAAACCGTCGTCAGCGCACCCCAATAGCGCCACAACAGATATGCCGCGAGAAGCAGAAAAGCCGCGAAAAGAACGAACAGGAAAAAGCCGTCCATCACCACCTGCCGCTTCAAGCCACTGCGGCGTTCAAGCCGCGAATCGCCTCGTCTTCGTCCTGATAAATGTCGATATACTGCGCCAGTCCGACCATGCGAAAGATCTTCTGGAAGTGTTGCGACAACCCGCTCACCGCCAGGCGCTGATTCCGCCGGTTGACTTCGGTGACGACTCCAATCAGGATAGCGATGCCGGCACTATTAATATAGTCGTTCTGACGAAAATTGAGCAGAATGTTGCGCGCGCCTCTGCGTGAAACCTCATTGTAGGCGCTGGTGATCTTTTCTTCCGCAAACGTCGTCACGTCGCCGATCAGATCGATAATCGCCACCCCTTCACGCTCTCGAATATGCACACTCAGATCATCGTCCAGCATACCGGTACTCCTGCTCCTCATCACAATCCTGCGACGCCGCCGGTCTCCGCCTGGCGCTCAACCGCGATCATCAAGCCATTCTGCGGGGATGCATCGACATATACAACACATTGCCCCCTTCGGGCGACGACTCGAAACCGCACGTATCGACCAGTTGCGCGATCAGATACAGGCCCATGCCGCGCGGCGGCGCCTCGCCATGCACCCTGGATGTGATACAGGGTGCGACGTGGCCAGTGTACCGTTTCAAGCCATGGTCAAGCACTCTGACCATCAGGACGTCGTTCTCCCAGACGCAATTCACGTCAACGCGCATCTCCGGCATCTGCGCGTTGCCATGCTCGATCGCGTTGAGACATGCTTCACTGACGGCGGTTTTCAGGTCTTCGACGCGCTCGCTGGCGAAACCGATACGCCGCGCAAATGAAGCCACAGCCTCACGGACGACCCGTTCATAACCAAATTCGCTGGGGATCGACAGCTCGATTGAGAGGGGAGCGGATACTTTGTGCATGCGTTATGGCTGCTTCTCAAGATGAATGACCATCCGCACCTGATTGCCGCCAGTTGGCGCTGTGGTGAACTCCACCTCGTCCATCAACTCGCGTATCAGCCAGATGCCCCAACCGCCCTTATCAGCGCGGGAAAACGAATCTTCGATGTTGGGCGTGGGCGCAATTTTCGCTTTGTCGATCGGCTTGAAACCCTGGTCGGCAACGCTGACGACGAGCTCCGATGGTCGCACCGTCAGGATCACCAGAACGCGCGTGTCTGCATTGTGGGCGTTCCCATGCTCGATAGCGTTGGTTACCGCCTCCGCCAGAGCCGTGCGCAGCGCCTCAACCCGGTCTGCGCTGAACCCCATCCGCCGCGCAACCGATGCGGCAGCATCCATTGCAACTTTTTCGTAGCCAAGCCGACTGGGCAAATGCAACTCAACAACGCGTTCCACCGGATCTGCGCCGGGACTCACGTTCGCCATGATCTTCACCCATCCGCGGCGTGCGCCTGCTACCATCTGCTGCGCAGCGTCTCAAACACGCCTCTCATCTTAGCACGACTCCATAACTGGAGGCAATAGGGAATCTGACGGAGGTGTAGAGATGATATGTCGGAAACCGCAGTCTCGCCACGGGCTGATGAGGATTAAGAATGAATCCGGTCCTATGGGCTGCGGGTTGAAGCCCGCGCTCAGGACGTGGAAGTCCCTGCGGGGCTGGCACGATCTCAGCAGTGGCTTCAACCCGCAGCGTCCCGGCGCTGCTGAACTATTTTCTTAATGGCTCATCAGCCTGCGGCGCCCGTTACGCCAGCGAAGCAATCTGCCTGACGCGACAGAAGATAGCTTCGGCGCTGGCGCGACCTCGTAATGACGGCAACGCACAGGTTTCGGATAGAGTCTGACAACCTGACTGGCGCTTGAGAGCCTGCTTCAGATCATTGGAAACGGGCAAGCTATCGATCTCACGACACACTTTCTCACGCGACTCGCCCCGACGCAAACGTTCACGATTTGCTCCCAGAGACGCCAGTTTTCGTGCGACTTCATCGAGCATCTGTGCCCGCTTCAGCGATATGCGCAACACAATTCAGGACCTGATCGGGATCCGGCAGCGCGACCCTGGACCGCTTCGAGGCAATCCGCCGGCATATATCCTCGAAGGAGTCGTAGGCGAACTGCTTGCGAGCAGCATCTGCGCCGCCTGATGATCCCGACCGGTACATCTCTCGGAACCACGCATCAGAAATGGTCTGTTGGACTTCCGTCATCAGTTCCGCATATTCGCGCTCGGATAAGAGATAATCGCTCGCCAGTTCCGCAATAGCGGATTGAAGGAGTTGTGTCATCTTGCTGGCATCATCTTCGATAAACTGATCCAGCGCCATTTTTGCGCCACTGCTACCGGCGAAGCCGCCTATCATTCCCCCGCATACTCCGCCGACAATCCCGCCTATCGCCGTGCCAATGCCTGGAACGACGCTCCCGATTGCCGATCCCGCCGCTGCTCCGGCGAGCCATCC
>JAUQOW010000211.1 GCA_030550675.1 Chloroflexota bacterium | reverse complement strand
CCTGCCGCCTGCCGCCTGCGTACCTGCCCCTCGCCCCTGCCGGTCGCTCTCATCCACGAAGGGCACGAAGGATCACGAAGTGATGACGCCACCGGTCCCCTGCCCGCCTCGCGCCTCGCACCTTCCACGTTCCACCTTCCCGCCTGTCACCTGCCACCTTCGCCCCTTCCCCCCTGCCACCTGCCACTGCCCCTCCCCTCGCGCCTCTCCTACACCTCCCACAACCGGCGCTGGAACGTCGAGAGGAACTCCACGCCCTCGTCGGTCACCAGCACATCTTCCTCGATCCCAACATACCCGGCGGAGGTGACGACGCCAAGTTCGAGGGTGTAGACATTCCCCGCCTCAACCTGCATGTCCGGCGTGCGACCGTAGCGGGGCCAGCGCGGACCAAGCAGCGGACCGCCGTCGTGGCAGGCGCGCCCCAGACCATGCCCGAGTGCATGCCGGTACTCTTCATAACCTGCCTCGACGATAACCCGGCGCGCAGCGGCATCCACCTCGTACCCGCGCACGCCAGGGCGCAGCGCCGCCGCGCCCGCTTCAATCGCCCGCACCACTGTCTCGAAGGCGCGCTGAACCTCAGGCGGCGGCGCATCTTCGCCAGGACGGCGCACATACCACATGCGCTGAATGTCTGAACAGTACCCCTCGCGCTGCACGCCAAGGTCAATGTGCACCAGATGCCCCGGCTGCACCACAATATCGTCACGCGGACCGCCGTGACCGGCTTCCGATTCGGGACCGCTGTTCACAATCGGGCAGGCGTCCCATGCCCAGGCGCTCGCCAGGTTGCGGCGGCGGAACTCCTCGTGAACGAAGGCGGCGATCTGCGCTTCGCTGACGCCAGGGCGGATCTGTTGCCCGACCAGATCGACGATCTCCTCAGTGACTGCGACGGCAGCGCGAATACGCTCTACCTCAGCGGGCGTCTTGCGCGAGCGCAGTTTTGCCAGCAATGGCGCGGCGCTCACAAAGCGCGATGGAAACGGCGTATCCGCCAGGAGGTCGCACAGATGCAGGAACATGCCATGGGTCAGACCATCGGCGGTCGGATCGTCGAGGCTATAGTTCAGCCCGATCGTCAGCGGATCGAGGCGGCGCAGGGTATCGATCAGATGATCGCGGATGCTTTCGTCGTAGCCGATGATCGTCTGAAACAGACCCGACGCGCGCACGCTGGCGACGTCGTAGCGCCCGACGATTGCGACGCGCTGCCCGCCGCGCCCAAAGATGAACGCCGAGTCCCACGTCACATCGACGCCAACCACGAGTTCGATGCCCGGATCAGGACGGATCACGCTTTCACGAACAAAGATGAGCCAGGCATCGAGACCGGTTTCGGCAAGCAATGCCTCGGCTTGAGCGGCTTTCTGGTGGTAGAGCATGGTCATCATTTCTCCTTCAACCTTCACACCTTCAACCTTCAACCTTCATACCTTCACACACTCAATCCATGGAGACGGTGCGGTGCAACGTCTCTACCACGCGCCCCTCTCGCCTCTCGCCTCTTGCCCCGCAATCATTCCAACACCCGCGTCACGCTGCCTCCCTGCAACGCGCGCTGTTCGAGGCGCTGCGCCAGCCAGTTCTGGCGGCGCAGGCGACGCCCCAATGATACCGCAAGGTTCTGCATCAGGCGCATCCCCAGAGCGGGATCATCTTCCGCGAGGGTGTTCAGCGCCTCGCGCGTCAGCGCCAGCACCGTCGTCGGTTGATCGCCGGCGCGCAGATCGGCGCTGCGTTCCACATCTTCGAGCAATCCCAATTCCCCGGCGACCTGCCCGCTCTGCATGAACGCGATCCGCATGGGCGGCTGTCGCACCCCGCCGACCGGCACAGGGTCGAGCCAGACTTCGAGCAACCCGTCCTGAACGATGTACATCTCATCGCTGCGCGCACCAGCGGCAGCCAGACGTTCGCGCGGCGCCAGCACGCGCCGCTGCAACAGCGACGCCACGCGCAGGCGCTGCGCTTCATTCAGATGCCCGCCGATCTCTGAGTTGTTGAGAAACTGTGCGATCGCACGCAGTTCACCAATGTCGTGCGAAGCGGCGGGCAGCGCAACCCCCGCAGGCGGCAGTCCGAGAAAGAGGGCAATGTGGCGCAGTGTCGCATCCGGCTGCTCGAACTGGGGCCAGTGACCGGCATTCGGAATGATCCGCAGGTCGGCGGCGGGCCACTCGGCGGCGACGGCGCCGGCATCGCGTAGCGGCACAATATCGTCCTCCGCGCCCCAGAGAACGAGCGTTGGCGGCTCGATTGCCGAAAGCTTCCCGCGCAGATCGCCCTGGCGCATCGCCAGAAAGCAGGCGGCGCGCATGCGTCCCTGTCCGGGACGGCGCGCATCAGCGCGAATGCGCTGATAATCCTCCTCCGACACCTGCGCACGCTCGGCAAAGTTCGACGGCTTGAGCAGATAATCGGTGTAATCGAGCGGCGTTTTCGCCAGCAGGTGCAACAGCCATTCGAGCGGCGGAAACCGCTCCGCCAGCACGTGCGGACCGATCAACAGGTTCACTCGCGTCGAGAGCCTTCCGCTCAACGCCGGGTTGAGCAGCGCCATGCGCTCAACGAGCAGCGGATAGCGCAACGCCAGCGTCGCGCTGATCTGCCCGCCCATTGAATGCCCCATGAGCAACACCGGTTGGTTGGGGCTGAAATGCTCGATCAGGCGCGCAACGAGATCGGCATACCCCATGATCGTCGGCGGGCGCGACGGCGCCGGCGAGCGCCCAAAGCCGGGCAGATCGATGGCGACGCAGCGATACCGACGGCTCAGCGCGGGCAGGATTGGTTTCCAGGTGTACGACGAACTTGCCCAGCCGTGGATAAGAAACGCATATGGCGCGTTCTCAGGACCGGTTTCTTCGAGATAAAGGGTTTGATCCCCGATCGTGTACAGCGCCATGGGTTGTCCTGTTCTTTCCCGGAGAAGGCGGCGCTTATGGGAGCGCCACGGCGCCGCAGGCTCAGTGGAGCGACAACCGCGCCACTGCGCAGGTCCTGTCACTGATTGTAAAAAATGGCGAACGCCAGATACAGGGCGTCGGCTTACAAAACAATGAACATTATCAAGAGGAACGCAGATCGTGTTGTCGTTCAACAACAAAAGGGAAAGCAATTGCGACTTGAAGAGAGCATTTCGATCCCCCATACTGAAGACGCCGATCCGCATATGGCTTAGATCGAGGGGTTGACCATGACCGATTTTCGGACGACCTATCTGGGGTTGCCGCTGAAGAACCCCATCGTCGCTTCGTCATCGCCGCTCTCGAAGCGCATCGACAATGTTCGTCGCCTGGAGGAAGCTGGCGCCGCCGCCGTTGTTCTCTTCTCGCTGTTTGAGGAACAGATCGTCCACGAATCGCTCGAACTCGACTACTACCTCGACCGGGGCGCCTACAGTTTTGCCGAGTCGCTGACGTACTTCCCCGATATGGAACAGTATAACCTGGGAGTCGAGCCGTATCTCGAGCACATCCACGCACTGAAACAGCGGGTCAACATCCCGATCATCGCCAGCCTCAATGGACCGTCGGACGGCGATTGGGTGGAATACGCGAACAAGGTGGAGCAGGCAGGCGCCGACGCACTGGAACTGAACCTCTACTTCCTGGCGACTGATCCAAACATCACTGGCGCTGAGATTGAAGCACAATACCTGCGCCTCGTGCGTGACGTGTGCAGCCGAGTAACGATACCAGTAGCCGTCAAGATGAGTCCGTTCTTCAGCAGCATTGCCAACATTGCAAAACAATTCGTTGAAGCGGGAGCGAAGGGATTGGTGCTCTTCAATCGTTTCTACCAGCCCGATTTCGATCTGGAAGCGCTGGAAGTCGTGCCGAATCTGAAATTGAGCACTTCGGATGAATTGCGTCTGCCGCTCCGCTGGATCGCCATCCTCTACGGGCGCATCAATGCCGACCTGGCGCTGACCAGCGGCGTCCATACGGCGGAGGACGTTCTGAAGGCGATGATGGCAGGCGCCCGCGTGGCGATGATGACATCCGAGCTGCTGGCGCACGGCATTGAGCGTATCCCTGCGATTTTGAACGATATGCGGGTATGGATGGAAGAGCATGAGTACGAGTCGATTGAGCAGATGCAGGGAAGCATGAGTCAGCAGGCGGTTGAGAATCCGTCGGCATTTGAGCGCGCGAACTACATCCGGGCGTTGGGTTCTCTGGGATAGACCCGGCTGAGAACTGCCGGGCGCGTGTTGCCCGATGCAGGAATGCTCAATCTTCGATACGCACAGGGATGCGGACAACTGCATCGGGCAGCAGCGTATCGTTCTGCACCATGGGCAGACGTTCCAGTGAGGGCCAGCGATACATTCCTACCAGCAGCACATAATCGCCGGGCGGAAGATCCGCCGGGACGAGAATACGGCGAGCGTCTATAATGGTCAGACCAGCGCGCCACGCGCTGGTTGGCAACACTCCCTCCGCAGGCGGCCCGTCGCCTTGCGTATATTTGTTGCCAGCAGCGTCCACCAGATGGACAAGGACGCTGCGCTCGTCCAGATCATCGCGCAACGATCGCCACCAGAGCGTCAGATCCGCCGCCTCACCTGCTTTGAGGCGCGGTTTCACCATGGTATATCCTATCAGAACCACATCGCTGCCGACCTGAACCCTGGCGGGAGTCGCGGGGTTAGCGACGCTGACCGCCTGCATCTGTCTCTCGCGCACCCACACGCCGGAGATCGTCCGGTCAGATGCGACATCGAACCCGAACAGGTCAATTGGTTCACTGACAACCTGCGCGCCAGCAGCGAGATACAATCGAGCAGTGTACCGACCCGGCTGCAAGCCTGCAAAATAGGCGCCGATCGGCGCCTCGCCATTCGCAGACAGACAACGCATGCGTCCATCGGCAAGGGAAAGAACCATCGAAAAACGCTGAACCTCTGAGGCAGGCGCAACCAGCAGACCATACCAGCCATACTGAACGCCCCGATCAACATCCCAGATGTCAAGCGCCATGCGCAACGGTCCTGTCTCGGGCAAAAACGTGTCCAGCGTCGTGGTGATCAGCGTCCCGGATGCTGTTGCTGAAGCGTGAACGACTGCGCTGTTCGTCATCTGATGCACTGCGGTCGTCATCACCGACGCCTGAACACCGGGGTCGCGCGGAGGGCTCCGGCCTTGCGTGGAAGCCATGTCCGGCGCCTCCAACACAGTCGCAGTCTCAATCAGAAGCGGCGTTGCTCCGGCGTTGCGAATGATCACGTCGTGAAATGAAACGCCTGGAAGCATGATCGTGCGTCTGCCGGGCAAAAGGGTGACAGGTGAGCCGTTGATCTCGATGGTTGTCGTTTCAAGCGTTGCGACCATCAGCCGGAGCGTGTGCGAAGCGACAGGCGAACGCGCCTCGATAACTGGTTCAGCCCCGCCAGGCGTCGTCAGGACCTCGCCTGGCGCCAGGACATGCAACAAACGCACATGACTCTGTACCCCCGGCGGACGGCGATAGAGGGCGTAAGAACCGCCGCGCCAGACAGGCGGAGAAGCGTATCCCCACAATAATGGATCTTCAAAGGCATAGAGCAGACCATACTCTCCAAGCGCCCCGACGCCGCCAGCGCGCGACTCAGCATAGCCCGTTCGGACACGACCCCACACAACCGCATGATCGAGCGCATACGCAGCAAAGCCATTGATCACACCTCGCACCCGTTTGTCAGAGGTCATAGTGACCGTGCTTCCCTGCGGCACAAGTGTGCGCAATTGGAGTAGCACAGGTGCATCATCAGGGTATAGACCAGGACGATTCATATGGGCGCTGACGATACGCGCCTGGCTGAAAGCCATCACTGCGCACAATCCCAGCGCCGCTACGATTGATAACGCCCGCAACGACATCGCAACGTATGCACGACGGGCTTCGAGAAACCAGCGAGGCGCCTGCTGCTGCCAGAGACACTGGACGCCTGCTGCTGCCACGCCCAGCACAGCAAAACTGATATATGCGGCGCCTTTCATATAGGCATAGGGATACGCTTGCCACCAGCGCAACCAGGCAAGATATGCGATGCATCCGATGAGCACGCCCCCCAGACGCAGACGATACGGACCGTATACGAGGGCAGTCGCCATCAGGACGATGAGCGTGATGCCAGCAGCCTGTTCTGCAACTTTTGGCGCAACAGAATCGGCGTTCTCCAGTTGAAACGGCGTCAACCCCGCAATTGTGCTGGCTGGAATATAGTGGAATATGCCGAGCGAGGTCACCTGATGACCATAACGAAAGTCAAAACCGCTGAAATAATCCTCGATTGTCGGCGCAGCCGCCACAAGTGTCAGCGCGAGCAATCCAACGGCGGCAGATATCAGCGCGCGGAACGAGGTGTCGTCATTCTTTCTAATCGCTTCGATCAGGCGCGCCCCGCCTAACCCCAACGCCAGCGCTGCCCATACGGTGATAGCCGGATAGTAGACGACGGGCAGGGCTGCCAGCGTCACCGATCCCAGCAGGGCGCTCCTCCACGCTGCCAGACGGTTGCGCGCGATCTCTTCGACCGTCGCCATACCGATAACCAGACAGAGCGGTATCAGGGGAAATCCGGCAAGTTGTTTCTCGAAATTGAAGTACGCAATCCAGAGTAAAAGCGCATTCGCGCTAACCCATGCAGATCCGACCAGGGCTGCCCACACCCGCAAACCAAGCGTCGTGCGCAGCCAGAGATAGACTGCCAGCACGCCCATTCCCCGCAACCACGCGATTAACGGCGTAAAGGTATCGAATGCCTCGAAGCCGCCAAGCAGATCAACGCACCCCTGCCAGACAGCAAACCCGATGTTGTGTGAAATCCGCGGTGGATGCGCGACAAGGTCGCGCAGCGGGTTGTCCGGCATGGTCGCAATGGAGGCAACCGGAGCGCGCTCCAGATACCGCGCCATCGGCAGGGCGACTTCGATATCCCACCCGCCGCCAATCGCCGCCGACTGGTTGTAGCGAATCAGCGGCGCCACGCCGACGAAGATGGTCGTCAGAATCAGCAGGAAAAGTAATATTCCCTCGTTTCGCGTCACCTGATTTGATAGACGGCGAGTGAACGGGGCGCCGGTGCGCCGCCAGGCAAGGATGTTGAGGGCAGCGCTGATGAGGAGAAGAAGCGGTAGCGCCGCATTCAAGCCAATGACTGTTCGCACGCTCCAGTACCCTGCAACCGCCGCAGCCGCATAGCCGATGAGCGGCGCCAGCAACCGACGAAATGGCAGCAACGCCGACGGCAGCGCCAGACGCACAAGACCCCAGCCGCACCACCACGCCAGCGCAGTGGCGAGCACAAGCACAACGACGATGTGCAAAACCAGCATATCCTGTTACAACGGGCAGTACAGGCAGAGAGGAAGAATGCGCGCCTATGATAACACAAAATTAACGTTCAAAAGCAGCGGTTGCCGCGAACGCGCAACTCCTGTACAATATGTGCGTGGAATCGGCATGCTTGCGCAGTGTGGCAATCTATGTCAGCGCTCAGTCGCTTCGAAGCGTTCATGGAGAATATTGTCGAGGGATCAGTGGCGCGGTTGTTTCGCAGCCCGGTGCAACCCGCTGAGATCGCCAAGCGTCTCGAACGGGCGATGGAAGCCAATCAGACGGTGAGTGTGCGGCGCATCCTGGTGCCGAATTACTACCGCGCCTTCCTGAACCCGCAGGACTTCGAGGCATTCAAGCCGATCCGCACCGAAGTCGAACGCGAAATGGCGACCTATCTGGCGGAGCTGGCGCAGGAACGCGGGTTCAGCATGGTTGAACACCCGCGTGTCGAACTGGTCGCCGATGCTGGCGTGCCGCGGCGAACAATCCAGGTAGTGGCGGAAACGCAGGTAGCGCCATCCGCGCCAAATCAGAGCGGCGACACGCAGGTTATTCCGGCGCAGGCGGCAGCGGCGCCAGCGGCGCGCGCCCGCCTGTTGTTGACGACGCCCGCCGGCACGCATGTCATTCCGCTCGATAGCACATCAATGACGATTGGACGCGGGTTGAACAATGACATTATCCTGGAAGATGCGCGCGTGTCGCGCACCCACGCCCAGTTGCGCTATAAATCGCGCCGTTTCTGGCTGACCGACCTTGGCTCCACAAATGGAACCTTTGTCAACGGCGAACCGGTGACAGAACGCGCCCTGCACGACGGCGACGTCATCTCGCTTGGCGGGCTGGAACTGACCTTCCGTCACGCAGACCGTTGAGCGCCGGTCGCCTGCGATCAATGACTGTCCGGCTCACCTATGTTCGACCTCGCTAACGCCTCGATTGACGCCGTCATGCTCGTACTGCGCGTTGCAGTCGTGCTGCTGCTTTATTTTTTCCTCTGGCAGGCGCTGCGCGTTATGATGCGCGAACTCGCAGTGATTGGGCGGAGCGGTCAGGTTTCAGCGACGCACAGCCCCTATGGGCATCTGGTAGTGTTGCGCAGCGGTCAGAGCGGCGTGGCTGTCGGCAAAATGTTCCCGCTCAGCCCAAGCACGATCATCGGGCGCAGCATGGAGCACTGCGAGATCGCTCTGAACGACTCGTTTCTGTCGCAACAGCATGCGCGCC
>JAUQOW010000210.1 GCA_030550675.1 Chloroflexota bacterium | reverse complement strand
GTTCTCGGTTCTCAGTTCTCGGTTCTCACACGTGCAAAGCATCAGCGACATCATTCAGGCGATTGCGCGGCAGCGTGCGCGGGGCGACTCGACCCCGCTGATCATGCTGCGCGCGCTGGATGAGATGCCCGGTGAGCGTGTCAGCCACCTGCCAATCGATCCGCAACTGGCGCAGGCGTGGCTGGCGTACACTGGCGAACCGTTTCGCCCGCATCAGGCGCACGCGCTGGCGGCGCTGCGGCGCGGCGAGCCAGTGGCGTTGCGCGCATCGTCCGTCGATGTTGCGGCAACGTTGCACCTGCTGGCGCGCGCTGCGCTTGCTGAGGCGCAGGATGCCACGGTGTTGATGCTGACATTCGATGATAACCATGCACGCGCGCTACATGCGACGTTTGATGACGCCAATCAGTCATTGCCGCGTCACCTTCAACCATCAGCGACGACGACCGACGCGCAGCGCACCGATCCTTTCGCACGAGCGGTGATTGCAACCCCGGAAGCGTTGCACGGTCGGTTGTTGCGGCATCATGCGCGCGCCTGGAGCAGGCTCTGGAACGGATTGCGCCTGATCCTGATTCCTGATGTGCACCGGTTTACTGGTGTTGCTGGCGCTCATCTCGCCGATCTTCTCATGCGCACATATCGGGTGGCGACGGCGCACGGCGCCTCGCCCGGCTTTCTGGCGTCCCTGATACGTCTGAACGATCCAGCTCCCGCATTGAATGCCCTGCTCGGCAGATCCTGGCGCGTGATCGACGCAGATGACGGACCGCGTCCGGCGACGGTCGCTGCGATCTGGCAGGGGGGCGGCGCCTGGCTGCGTGAAACCGCCGAACTGGTCACGCTGCTGCGGCGGCAGTCGTACCGGGTCCACGTGCTATGCGATGCGCTCGTGCGCGTAGCGCTTGCGGCCGCCATCGGCGATTCGGCGGAGGTGACCGTCGGCGCCGACCCGCAACCAGCGCAGGTGCTGGTCTGCACTGGCTTCCCCGGTTCGATCAGCGCCTTTCGGCGATTGGTGGCATCAGGGTATCAGGCGGTGATCGTCGTGCTTGGCGAACTGCCGCAGGAACAGGCGCTGGCGCGTCAGTCGTCCGTCACGCTCGAAGGACCGCTGACTGCATGGGTTCCGCCGCCGACAAACGTTTACGTTCTGGCGCAGCATATCGCGTGCGCCGCCAGTGAATTGCCGCTGACCGCTGCGGACGTCGATGCCTGGGGATGCGCGGAGATTGTTGCGCGGATGGCGGCGAATCAGCAGTTGATTGAGCTGCCCGATAGTGAACCGCTCTGGATTCCAGCGGGCGAGCGCGACCCATATGCAGAGTTCAGCGTCCTGGCAGCCAGCGGCGGCGCCATTACCGCGCGCTCGGAGCAGCCGCGCATCCGCGAACGGCTCGACCCGACTCTCTTTGAACGATGGGCATTTGCGGGGGCTGCGCTGCCGCCTGGCGTCGGCGGGTTGCGCGTCGTGATGCGCGATGAGGAAGAGGGCAGCATCTCGTTGCGTCTGGAGACCAGCGGACGACGCACCTACCCGTTGCGTCGGGGGCAGGTCGCTATCCGCGATGTGCACGAAGAGCGCGTTCTGCTCCACAACCACCCGATGGGATGGGGGCGAGTCGTGGTGCAGGAGACGATCTATGGCTGGCGTGAATTGACACCCGGCGCATCTCCTGTCGACACAGCGCTCACTGCGCCGCTCGAAAGCCGCTGGGTTGCGCCTGCTTGCTGGTTCGACGTACCGGTTGCGATCCAGGTTCAGGGACAGTTTATCGGGTGGTGCCTGACGGCTGCGGTCACGCTGCGCGCTCTGGCTTCTTTTACCGATCTCGTGCCGATCTACGACCGCGAGCGGCGGCGATTGTTCTTTGTTGATGCGCAGCCGGGCGGGAATGGTCTGGCGCAGTGGCTCTATCAGCACGCTGAGGAAATAGTGCAGGTCGCTTACGACGTGGCGCTGGCGTGCCGCGCCGATCCGCTGCTCGAACCGCTGAGCCGCGTTGAGCAGGACTGGTTGCTTGCCTTGCTGGGTCGGGCGCCGGCGCCACCGCCGCGCTCCAGTGAGCCGTCGGTGACGGTTCCGCCCTCCGATTCGCGGATTGGTCGCCGCCAATCCTCCGAGTCATCGACAACGCGCGCGGATCAGCGCCAACCGTCCGCCTTCTCTGAGGCATCGGCGGCGCCGCGTATCGATCCGGCGCCGCCTTCGCGCGAAAATCGCGCGGCGACGCAGCACGAGGCGTCGTCTGCACCGGAAACAGTCGAGCAACCGAAGCCGACCGCCGTCCGAAACGATGAGCAGGGAGATACGCCTGACGCCGCGGCGTTAATCGAACGTTTGCGGAGACAACGCGAGCAGCGCGAGCGGGTGAAGGATCGCAGCGCGCGCGCGGCGCCAGCGCGCGAACCTGAAACGCCGCTGCGGTTCGCTGCGGGCGACCGTATTTTTTGCCTCCCCTATGGCGATGGCGAGGTGCTCGACAGTCGCGTCGAAGATGGACGAGAAGTGCTCACAGTGCGCTTTCCCGACTATGGCGAATTGACGATTGATCCAGCCCTCAGCCTGGTGCGCAAACTCGAACCGCCGACTGAGAACCGAGAACCGAGAACCGAGAACTGAGAACCGAGAACTGAGCATTGAGAACCTGATCTCTAACTCCAAACCTCAAACCCCTAACCCCGACTCTTAACCAAGCCGTAACGCCATCCCCTTGCTCTTGCCTGACAGACATGCTACAATCTCACATAACCTGATCAAATCTCGCGCACCCTGCCCGAAGCAGCCATAGCTGAGTGATTGGCGTCGTCGCAGCTCGTTTCAACGAACGATGCATGCCGAACTGAGGTCAGGGTCTTTATGTCCCTGTCATCTCACATGCGGGGACGGGACAGGAGTGACCACAACGATGCAGCACGAACGCATCGACTATCCAGAGTTGCTCCGTTCGCTTGGACAATTCATCCAGCAGCAGCATCTCAATGAAGTCGCAATCCTCGAGTTCGATCGCGGATGGATCATCTCAGGGATTACGTATCAGAGCACAGCGAATGGATTTATTCGAGTCGCCGCCGATTTTGTGCTCTCACACGAAGAAGTGCGCCACATTATTCAACAGATGCGTGATCAGCGCAAAGCAGAACCGCCGCACAAGGGGAGGTGGCTGGGATGAAATTGTTCAGCGGACTGGCGAAAACCGACTATCAGGATGTGCTGCGCGCCATTGGACTGTTCATTGATGAACACGGATATACAGACGTGCGAATCATTGAAATAGAGGATGGGTTGGTCTTGCAGGGGCGCGTGCGTGAACGGAAAGGGATCGGAATGTCGAGTTACGAGACGTTTCTGATCACCGATGATGATTTGAAGGAAATGGTGCGTACCGCAGCCGAACGGCGCGGACAGAAGCCGCCGACTTTCACCGAAGTGAAGTGATAGGATAGCGATCTGTGCCTCTGAACCACACTCGTATAACGCGCCGCCTCGGCGCTGCCCTGATACTTGCCTTTGTCGCCGGTGCCGGCGCGCGCTACCTGGTCAACCGCGCCACCAGCGGCATGCCGCGCCCACGTATGATCGACTGGCTTCAAGCGCGCAATGTCGGCGTGGCGGTATCGCAGTCCTACCTGGCGCCAGTGATCGATCGCGCAGTGCGCCAGGAACAGTACCGCCGCATGGTTCAGCGCAGCGAACCGTTGATTGCCGCCTACATGGGAGTGTCCCTGCCCCGACCGATTGAACGGATCTATGTGTTTGATCGCGCGGAGTGGATTGAGGCGAATCTTTCCGCCTTTCAATCGCTGTTTGCGCCGCTGGAAGAGTTGTACGACGAGGTAAGCGCGCGGCAGGGGATGATCGGCGTGCTGCTTGGGCAGCTCAACAGCCAGTTGATCGGCATGCAAATGGGCGCCCTGATTGGGTTCCTGGCGCGGCGCGTGCTTGGTCAGTACGATCTTGGGCTGCTGTCGTCCGATCCGAACCTGCGCGGTGCGCTCTACTTCGTCGAGCCGAACATTGCGCGCATCTGCGCACAGCTCGGTCTCAACGGCGACGACTTTCGCATGTGGATTGCGCTTCACGAAACCACGCATGTTTTCGAGTTCGAGGCGTTCCCGTGGGTGCGCGAGTATTTCCAGGATCTGCTGCGCCAGTTTATCAGTCGGGTGAACGATCAGGCAGCCATGCTGAGCGTTGGCATTGTGCGATTGATCGAGCGCCTGTTGCAGGGGGAGCCGATTGACCGGCACTGGATCGAGTTGATGCTGACCCCTGAGCAGCAGGCGATTTTTACCCGTATGCAGGCGCTCATGTCGGTGGTAGAAGGGTACTCTAACCACATTATGAACGTCATCGGCGCGCAATTGCTCCCCAGTTATCACGCTATCGAAGCGCAGGTGCGCCAGCGCCAGTTGCGCCGTCCGCTGATCGAAGAGGCGTTCAACCGCATCACTGGCATGGATCTGAAACTGGCGCAGTACCAGCAGGGCGAAGCGTTCATCAACGCGGTGGTTGCGGCACGCGGCGCGGCGTTTGCCAATCGCATCTGGGAGCGTCCTGAAAACCTGCCGACGATGGAGGAGATCCGCGCGCCGCATCTCTGGATCGCACGCATCGAAGGGTAACGTTATTCGGCCGCCTCGATCACCGCACTGCGCTCCTCGGCTGGCGGCATCTTCCGCTGCGCGAATGCCAGGCGCAGGAGTGGCGGCGTAATGAGCGTCGTGACCAGCGCCATGACGATGGTTGAGGTGAAGAGGGTGTCGTTGACCAGCCCGGCGGCGCGCCCGGCGGCGATCATAACCAGCGCCACCTCGCCGCGCGCCGTCATACCAATGCCGATCTGCAACGCCTCACGCCATGAGAGACGCATCGCCAGCGCGCCGATGCCGCAGCCGACGACTTTCCCCGCAATTGCCAGCGCGACCATCAGGACAGTGAACAGCGGCGCAGCGCCGAGCGTGGTCACATTGGCTTCCAACCCGATATTGACGAAAAACACTGGCACAACGAACGCATACGCGAGCGCCGAACTGCCGTGATGCACCACGTGCTCCTCGTCGGTATAGCGCGCCACGACGATACCCAGGAGATAGGCGCCGGTAATGTCGGCAACGCTTCCCAACTCCTCGGCAGCCCAGGCGAACAGCATCACCAGCCCCAACAAGATTGCCAGCACGGCATCCTGCCCGCCGGCAAGGTGCTCGATTTTGCGCAACTGCGGCAGCAGTCTGTCGCCGATAAGCCAGGCGGCTGGAAAGAAGACCGCCATCTGACCGATGGCCACGAGGGGGTTGCCCTTGCCTGCCAGCCCCAACACGAGCGAAAGCACCAGCACGCCGAGCACGTCGTCGATCACTGCCGCTCCGAGAATCGTGGCGCCCACTTTACCGCGCAGGTGTCCCAGTTCACGCAGCACTTCAGCAGAAATCGAGACTGATGTGGCGGTCAGCACCGCGCCGACGAACAGCGCTGGCAGCAGATCCAGCCCAAAGAGCCTGCCGAGCGCAAACCCGCCGCCAAACGGCAGAAGCACCCCGCCAAACGCGACAACGGTCGCTGCGAGTCCCACCTGCCGCATCTGCACGAGGTCGGTTTCCAGCCCGGCGCGGAACATCAGGAGAACGACGCCGATTTCCGCCAGCAGCGCCAGCGGATCGTTCGGGCGGATCAGGTTGAGTAGCGATGGACCAAGCACCAGCCCAAGCACCAGTTCGCCAAAGACGGAGGGCAGTCCAATGCGCTGACTCATGCGCCCCGCCAGTTTGGCGCCGATCAGGATCGCCGCCAGCATCGGCAATAACTCAACTGGCGAATGATGGTCTTCCATGCCCGGTCCTTCTCTGCTCCAGGGAACTACGAAAAGGCTCCGCTGCCTCGCAGGCGTGTGTATGTTCAGGCGTCGTGATGATGCTGAAACGGGAAATAGTATACCAGAACTTCGAGCGATTGTTTCGTCTCAACGACCGAAGCGCTCCCCTCCCCCGCACTGCGGGAGAGGGGAGTGAGGGTGAAAACGCACTTCAGTGCGCGCCAGCCGCCTGCTTGCCGCTTGCGATATTGCTCATCAAGTCGTCATCAAGCTCCGGGCTGCGCAGATGGTCGACCAGGTCCTGAATCTCCTGCGGCGGCGCCGCCGTCAGTTTGCTGACGATGTAGCAGAGCAGGAAGTTGACCGGCATGCCGAAGATGCCCGCCGCCAGGTGGGTGATGCCCAGTACGTTGAACGACGGATCGAGATAGTTGTTGTACATGTAGAAGAGCGTCACCGTCAGTCCGCCGACCATGCCCGCGATAGCGCCGGGACCGTTGCAGCGCTTCCAGAAGATGCCAAGCAGGACCACGGGGAAGAACGACGATGCCGCCATTGAGAATGCCCACGCCACCATCTGCGCAATCAGCGCCAGGCGCGGCAGCGCGAGCAGCGCTGCAACCACGGCAGCCACCACGAGCATCGTCTTGCCGAGCCAGATGCGCGTATTCATGCTGGCTTTCGGGTTGAGAATGCGGTAGTAGAAGTCGTGCGCAATGGCGGACGAAATCACGACCAGCAGACCATCGGCGGTGGAGAGCGCCGCCGCCATACCGCCAGCCGCGATCAGCGCCGCAACCGTGTAGGGCAGTCCGGCGATTTCCGGCGTTGCGAGCACGATGGTGTCCGGGTCAATGTTCAGCTCACTGAACTGCAGGATGCCGTCAACGCTGGTCTTGGTAATGGCCGTGCCCGACAGTTCGCCAAACACGCCGATCTTCTTGCCATCGACTTCAGTTTCGCTGAATGTCGCGCCTGCCAGATCGATTTTGCCGTTGCCATTGGCGTCGGTGATGACCAGCGCACCGCTCTTCACCTGAGGTGCAACCCATGCCGGAAGCTTGTCAATCGCTTTCCCGTCGAGCGTTGTGTAGTCGCGCTGCGTGATCAGACCCAGGCGGCTCCAGTTTTGCGTCCACTCCGGCAATGAGCTGATCTCTTTGCCGACCACGTTCTGCAGGATTTCCCAGCGTGCAAATGCAGCATAGGCGGGTGCGGTGAAGTAGAGCAGGAAGATGAAGAACAGCGCCCAACCGACGCTCAAGCGGCTCTCGCGCACGCTCGGCACTGTGTAGAAGCGGATCAGAATGTGCGGCAGACCGGCGGTGCCGACCATGAGACAGAAGGTGAGCGCCAGGAAATTCCACGGCGTGCCGCGCCAGTCGGTCTGAACCACATCCGCTGGTTTGCTGGTGTCGGGGATCGACTTCGCTGGCGGCGGGGTAATGTTGACGCCGAAGTAGGTGTTGATCTGATTGATCGCCGTCACCGCTGCGGCATTGCTCAACCCTTCGTTATAGGCAGGGACGTATCCGCTCTGAATGATGCGTCCCGATCCATCACGCGCTGGCGCTTCGGACGAGATCTTCAATTCCTTCTCGAGGACGGTGATATTCTGCAACGCCTGCCCGTAGCTCAACTGCGGGATGGGGAAGCCGGTCAGTTTGAGTGAGAGGAATGTCACCGGGATCATGTAGGCGATGATCAGGATGATATACTGCGCCACCTGCGTCCAGGTCACCGCCTTCATGCCGCCCAGGAACGAACAGACGAGCACGCCGGAGAGTCCGATCACTACGCCCCACTCATACGGCACGCCGATGAAGCGCGACATGATAATGCCGACGCCCACCACCTGCGCGGTTACATACGTCAGGCTGACGATGATAGCGCAGATCGCTGCGACCAGACGGGGCCAGCGCCCGCCATACCGCGCGCCGACGAAGTCGGGAATGGTATACTGACCGAACTTACGAATGTAGGGTGCGAAGAGGAGCGCCAGCAGCACGTAGCCGCCCGTCCACCCCATAATGTACGCCAGCCCATCATAGCCGAGAGCGTAGAGCGTGCCTGCCATCGAAATGAACGATGCTGCGCTCATCCAGTCAGCGCCGGTCGCCATGCCGTTGAACACGGCTGGCACGTTGCGCCCGGCAACGTAGTACTCGTCGAGGATCTTGGTGCGGCTCATGATGCCGATGAAGGCGTACATGCCCAACGTCAGCATCAGGAACGTCCAGCCGATCCAGGCTTTTGGCATGCCCGCGCCGAGTTCCAGCACACCCATGATCAGGCTGAAAACAATCAGACCTATCGTGAACATGCCATAGTACTGCGCCAGGCGGTTGTTGCGCAGTTTGACTGCTTCATTGACTGCCATAGTGGTCGCTCCCTCCGCTGTTACTTATCCCGGTCTTTCAGGTGATACTTCGCGTCCAGTTTGTTCATAGCGTAGGCGTAGTAGAAAATGAGAATGACGAACACGACCAGCGAGAACTGGCTGCCAAAATAGTATCCAAGCGGGAAACCGGCGATCACGATGTTGTTCAGTTGATTGACGAACAGCGGCGGAATGTAGGCGACAGAGAACCAGATGACCAGCAGGATTGCAATCAGCCGGTTATTTTCCTTCCAGTACGCATTAATCCGTTCCTGGCGGCTCATTTTTTCGATGTCAGACATACTGCCTCCTTGCGTTGCGATCAGGCGTCGTTGCTCGATAGCGTGAGAAATTGTCGCCCCGGTTCTGATACAGCCGATGTGTGAATAAGCCTGCTCGGACTCACCTCCTCTCGTTTTTTT
>JAUQOW010000209.1 GCA_030550675.1 Chloroflexota bacterium | reverse complement strand
GCCGGTGACGGGCTGGACATTGCGCGGCAGCGAGCCGCCGGTAGTGACCTTAGCGATGCCGCCGGAGGCGTTGGGACCGTTCCAGGACCAGCGCCAGCGCCAGGGGTAGGGGACGGTCTGCGGCGTATAGCCGGTGCGCTGCGCGTTGTGCGCGTGCTGGCTCCACTCATTCACATTTGAGGAAGCACGAGTGATCAATGGCAGGTACAGGGAGGCGGACGTCGCCCGCGGCGGCTGCGTCGCCTGCAGCGTAAGAGCGGAGGCATGCTCTGTGCCGCGCAGCCCGGTGGCCATCAGAATCGGAAGCGCAAGAACCAGGAACAGCAGCGCGATCAGGAAGGAATACCTGCGGACTCTCATAGACGCTTCTCCATGGCGGCTGGCGTCGGCTGAGCCTGTCGAAGCGAACGCCAGCCGCTCCACATTTGCCCAGGTTCAGGTCAATTACTCTAATGGACTGTGCCGTTTTACCTCGTCTCGCCCCATCGCACATCAAGGCGCGGTCGACCTGCAATATTCCAGTCGCCCGTATCGGAGGAGACGAAGTATTTTCCGCTGTGATAGTCCGAATCAGCGCTATAGAGTATCAGGCGCAGCGGTTCGCCGCGTGCATACGCCCGCGCCGCCGCATACGACACATCCCATGTGCGCGGGACGCCGGGCCAGTTGATCGAGCCGGTGATGGGATCCACCCGGCTTACGGCGACATTCTCATAGGCAATCGGGGCATTGTTCCAGGTGATCGTCTGTTCGTTCCAGTCTTCAGCCGCGACCAGCACCTGGATCCACGACGGTTTTGCCTGGCCCGCGCCGCCAGAATTGCCAAACTGGTGCAGCGTCAGCGTCGCAGAAACGATCACCTTGCCGCGCGGAATGCCATCAAGCGGGAAGGTGACATAATATTTTGCAAAACAGGGCCAGTCGGACACATCGGACTGATTCTGGATATTGAAGTCGGGAGCGCGTCCATAGTTGCGATTCCCCCATTCATTCCAGATGTGGTTCTCGTCACCGGGGCACTGATTGGTAATGGCGCCGCCGACATCGGCATCCGGCACAAGCGGGCTGCGTTCCGTCGGTCGCCGGATGGTCAGCGAGCCGGTCGGCGTTGCACTGGTCTGGTAGGAAGGCAGACCAAAGTTCAGGAAACCCCAGCATCCGGGAGCGTCGAGCGAGCCTTGCGGGGGCCAGAATTGATCGCCGATCGGCGGACCGGCGCGCGTATCGCGGTCGTGCACAATGACCGCCATGCGCCAGGAGGTCCCTTCAGGCGGCGCGGATGAGAGACCCAGACTGCTAAAGGGGATAGTGAACCTCATCGCCCACCCGCGATCACTGTCGCTGTTGTCGTTCAGCGCATTGCCGCGCCAGCCTGGAAGCGCATCGAAGGTCACGCTGGTCTGCTGCCAGCCGGCGGCGCTTCCCCGGTACACAGCGCGGCGCTGCGGACTCCGGTCGCCATACAACTGCGCGACAAACTTCCACGACGACGGCGACAGCGCCGCGCCGCCCGACGTGTCCAGCATCAGGGTCACGGCATCCCACTGGGTTAACGTTTGCGGCGAGGGATTGGTGTCATACCACAGGTGACGGTCGAAGATGGCAAGGTACACATACAGTTCATTTGCGTTGTACCCCACCCGAATATCGGTGTAATTCTGCGTTGGGGACACCTTGCCAAACCAGGCGATCGCGGTGCGCTCGAACGGAATGGTTCCGGTAAACCTGGGCGCATTAATGCGCGGCATGTCCGCCGGGCAGCTCGCCCTGGTCACTAAGGGAAGATACACCGTAGTTCCTGCGCCGCTGGTATCTTGTTCGGCATATCCCGGCGATGCCGGCAAACCGGCGGTTGTCGCCAGAACAATGGCGACTGTTACAGTCAGCAAGGCTGTCAGACCAGCGCCTCTGCGCGCGCGAAAGATTGGTGTGCGGAACAATGCGCAGTCCTCCTCGGGTTAAGTATTCCATACGCATATTAATGTCTGTATAGCGTATGGATCCTTACAATTGAATCTCAATTCAATTGCGAGACAGATGAAGATTCTGGATTGATTTGGGTATGCCGTCCAGTAGCGCGCCCCCTGAGCCTGTCGAGGGAGGCGCGTCGCCGCTCGTCCCACCGCCTGTCGAAGGGCGGGCGGCGGCGTATGCTGAGCCTGCCGAAGCCAGCGCCGATCACGAGACTGTCTGATATCTGGTTGATCTTCCTGATTATTAGAGAAGTGCGCGATGGAGGCGGAGGAACGATTGGATATCCTCCGGTGAACGTGTCTCCGCAAACCGCGTCTACCGGCGAGGACCGCCATCAGGCGGCAGATGCTTGCAAATGCCAGCTTTGATTGTCTGTCCCGGCACGGTGCGCCCCAGCATGCCTTCGAGCATCCGCGCCGCATCGATGAGCGTTGGAAGATGAATGCCGGTCGAAATGCCCATCTCGTGCAGCATATGCACCAGGTCTTCGGTGCAGATATTGCCGGGAGCGCCAGGCGCAAAGGGGCATCCGCCGATCCCGCCGACGCTCGCATCGAAACAATCAACGCCGAGTTGGAGCGCCATCAGCACATTCGCCAGCCCTGCACCGCGCGCGCTATGAAGGTGCAAACGCGGACGTTCCTGCGGAAAGCGCGCATAGAACGCCTGAAGCAGCGCGCGCACCAGACCCGGATGCCCCATGCCAGTCGTGTCGCCGAACGTCACCTGTTCCGCACCTATGTCAAACAGTCGCGCCGTCAGGTCCATCACCCGATCAAGCGGCACGTCTCCCTCAAACGGGCAACCGAAGGCGACTGACACCACCGCCTCGAAATGCACCCCCGACTCACGAGCGACGGCGGCGATGTCGGCTGCCTGGGTCAGCGACTGCTCAATCGACATGTTGACATTGCTGCGGTTGTGGCTCTCAGTGGCGCTGAGAAACACCTGAAGCGAGTCCACCCGCGCTGCGATAGCGCGTCGCGCACCGATTACATTCGGGACAATTGCACTGTAAACTACGCCGGGACGACGGTTGAGCGCGGCGAAGACCTCTGCCGTATCCGCCATTTGCGGCACATTCGCGGGACGCACAAAGGCGCCAACCTCAATGAGGGTCAGACCGGCATCGGCAAGGCGGTCGATCAGTTGCACCTTCTGAGTCGTACTGAGGATGACCTCTTCGTTCTGCAACCCATCGCGCGGACCGACTTCACGAATGGACACAGAACCAGGCAGCCGGGGATCAGCAATCATCGTCACCTCCTTGTGAGCGCCAGGCGTCGCCGGTGCTCGCCCTTTCCCGTTACTGGATGCCGGATCATGGAGTGTGCGGGCTCTCTGTCTGCAACATATATCCCATGCTGCGGATGCTGATCAGCGCAATGCCTGGCGTTTTGGTCGCATCGAGTTTCTGACGCAGCCGCGCGATATGCGGGCGAAGCAGCGATCGCGCTTCGTCCTCCGGTTGCGCTCGACCGTACACCGCTTCGGAGAGAGTGGTATAGCTGAGGGCGGTATCGGGGTGCTGAGCCAGCGCCGTCAGCAATGCAAACTCGGTGCGGGTGAGCGTCAGCGCATGTTCGCCAAGATAGGCGGCGTGTCGTCGCAGATCGAGCACCAGCGGTCCCACCGTCAGATGATCGCTGGAAGCGGGGGGAGAGGAAGCGGCGCTGCCGCCGCTCTCGATCAACCCCAATGCTCGCGCGCTTTCGCTGATGCGCTGGAGCAATTCTGTGCGTTGGAGATTGATCCGGCGGTGTTGCAGCGCGCGCTCCACCCGCTCGCGAATTTCTGTCACCTGCGCAGGCTTAAGCAGGTAATCGAACGCGCCGTAGCGCAACGCGGCGATCGCACTGTTGATCGATCCGTGGGCGGTTAGCAGAATGACCTCCGGCGCCAGCGAACGCTCCTTCACCTCCCGCAGAATATCAATGCCATCGACATCCCCTAGTTGGAGATCGAGCAGGATGAGATCGAATTCTTCATTTGAAAGGCGCATACGAGCTTCCGCGCCGCTCGCTGCGGTCTCGACCCGATAGCCATGCGCGCGCAGCGCTGTTTCCAGCATCATGCGCACGGCGCGTTCATCATCAACGACCAGGATTTTCCCCGGTTGTTTCATGGCGGATCTCCTCGTGCCTGATGGGTAACACAATCTCAAAGGTTGTGCCTTCGCCTGGAATGCTCTGAGCACTGATGCGCCCCAGGTGACGTTCGACAATCGCCTTGCTCGTATACAACCCCAGCCCCATGCCACGCTCTTTTGTCGTATGCAGCCCGTCAAAGATCCGCGTCAATTGATCTGGCGGGATACCGACGCCAGTGTCGGTGATCGCAATTGCAATGGTCTCGTGGCCATCCACAACGCGGTGACGATACGTTTGCACGTGCAGCATGCCGCCGTGCGGCATGGCTTCCGCCGCATTCAGCACCAGATTGAGCAAGACCTGCTTCAGTTGATCAGCGACTCCCTGCACCGCCGGAAGGTCGGGGTCCAGCTCGCGCAAGACGCGAATGCGCGAGCGTTCGAGTTGTTTGCCGGTCAGCAGTAACACATTTTCGATCAACTCGTTGACATCAACGCGCGTGAAGACATCAGCGCGCGGGCGGTACAGATCGCGCAACCGCTCCAGGACGCGCACGATCCGCTCGATCTCTTCTTCTGCGAGTTGCAGGAAGTGTTGATTGGGCGTTTCAGGCGGGCATTGTTCCAGAAACAATGCCAGAAATCCCTGGATCGCCTGGAGCGGATTGCCGACCTCGTGAGCGATGCTGGCTGCCAGATGCCCGATAGCTGCGAGCTTTTCAGCGCGTACCAGTTGTGTTTGCAGTGCAACTCGCTCTGTAATGTCTTCCCATACCTCAACCGCCTGATATGCAGCGCCAGATGCATCGAACAGGGGAATGCTGGCTATCTCGATCAACGCCTCGCCGCCGCCGGAGCGCTGCAAGGTGCGCCGCAACCGTTGCGGCTGGCGTGTGACGAAGGTGCGCGCCGCCGCCGATTCGTTCCACTCGCCCAGCACATCGCCGTAGAAGCGCCCGACCAGCATCGCCGGTTCGAGACCGAATCGCCCGGCAAGCGCGCGATTTGCCGCCAGGATATACCCTGCTGGATCGATCAACACCAGACCCATCGGCACGCTGTCGATCACTCCACGAATGAGATTACGGCTCATCTGGATCTCGCGCAGCCGGGTGCGTTCCGCAATCTGTTCCGCCTGGTCGTGCAAAGCGGCGAGCTGCCAGATTGACTCCAGCGCCAGACCAGCCAGTCGCGTCGCCGCGCGAATCGCGTCCGATATTGGCGGCGGTTCAGCATCGAAGAGGAGTATCGCCGTGCCAAAGTTGCGATTGCTTGCAGGAAGCGCCAGCAGCAAGATATGCCGTGATTGTTCTGTTATGGTCAGTGCGCTGTTGTGCCCAATGCGACGCAGGATGTGCGCGCCGCCAATCTCGTTCCAATCGGGAGGGTCGCCCTCTACGCCAGCGGCGCCGATGAAACGGGGCGGCGCCGCCGGACGTTCGCGCAGCGCCAGGTAACATGCCTTCGCTCCCGTCGTGGCGCAGAGATCGAGCGCGATTTCTTGAATGCTCGTCTTCAAGCCAATCTGAATGTCCGACTGTATGGAAGCGCTCATAACGGTTGTTGCTGCGCAATGCGCCGATAACAGGGTCGAAGGGCGTCGAAAGTATCAACCGGGCGCAGGCGCGCATCTGTAGGCGACTGTGCCGTATATCACAGTATTCTTACATTGAGGAGAGGGGTTGTCAAGCGCGAGTCTGCGCGGCTGCGTCGTGGCGCTGGCTTTTTGCGCGCTCGCGATGATAGGCGCGCCATGCCGTCCAGACCAGGAGCGGCAGCACTACGGGCCACCAGAAACGCACCTCGTTCAGATTGTACCAGAAGAGGCGTACCAGAAGAAACGGCAACCCGCCGATGGTCAGGGCGCGCTCGAGGACTGCGGGGAGCGAGGGCGGCGGAGGCGTCAGGCGTTTGATGCGCTCGGTGCGTTCGCGCAACGCCTGCTCGGCAGACGCTGCTGAACCGCGCAATCGCCCGATGGCGCCGCGCGGCGCAGAAGATTGACGTGAACGTTTCTCTGGCATAGCGCGCACATTGTACCCGCCGGTCAATCGGCTGTCAACGGCGGCGCTGGGGCAGGCGCCAGGAAGCATAGCATCTGCACTGCGGCTCAGCGTATCTGAGCCGGGCAACAGGGGCTTGCCTGTTGTGGGCGAGGACTTATGGTAATATGTCCTGGCAGACCTTCAGCCCATAACTCCGGAATGCTGCTCTATCGTTTGCCATTGCCCGCAAATCTGTGGGAATCCGTCGCATCCGCGTAAATCCGTGTTCCCGTCAGATCACTGTGGCTTGCAGCCAGGTCGCGCAGCACCGTTTGCAGATCAACCGCAGTACGCAGGGAGGAGAGATTCAACCCCAACCCCACAATCGTTTGCGCCACCTCCGGACGAATGCCGATCAGCACCATCTCAGCGCCGAGTAACCGACACATGCTGGCAGTGGCGATCAGCCCCTGCGCCACCTGGCTGTCAACGACCGGCACGCCAGTGATATCGACGAGCAGGTAGCGTGCGCCTGATCGTTGCAGGGCGTGCAATGCACGATCCTGAAGGTCCGCTAGTCGCTCAGTGTCGATGGCGCCGATCAACGGCATCACCAGGGCGTCATTGGTGACTGGCAGCACTGGAACGCTCAATTCGCGGATAACCTGACGTTGTTGTGCAATTTCTTCCAGCAGCCGCGCCTGCTCACGCGCACGCGTCTCAACTTCCGCCAGCGCTGCCTGGAGATCGGCGGTGCGCTGTGCAACGCGCTGCTCCAGCGTTTCCAGATGCGCTTCAAGTTGCGCCGTCATAGCGGTAAAGGCGTGCGCCAGTACCTGAATTTCACGCGGACCGCGCACAGTGACCCGCACATCACGCTCACCCGACGCGATCCGATCCGCCACACGGGTGAGATTGACCAGCGGCGCCGTCAGCCAGCGCGCCAGATAGACGCCAATGCCGCCGGATACAATCATCGCGCCCACGAGCACCAGTCCAGAGACGCCAAGATCGTTGAGAACCGGGCGATAGGCGACCGTGCGCGGCGTCTCAACGACCACCGCCCATGAGGGATCGCTGAGCGCCTCATAGCTGCCGACCACCTCAACGCCGGAGAGACCGAGGTAGTGCATGGTCTGGATTGAGGTGGAACGATTGCGAGCGAATTGCTGAACAATGGCGACGCCAGCGGCATTCTCGCCGCGCAGTACGCGCGCCGTATCGGAGCATGCCAGCAGATTCCCCCGGCGGTCGACGATATATGCCAGGCTTGCGGGATCAGGCGTCTGCCGCCTGATCGTTTCCCAGAGCAAGCGGGCGTTGACAGTCGCAATGAGTGAGCCGTGGTAGTTTTCAAACGAGTCGACCAGCGGCAACGCCAGCACGATGCCAGGTTCACCGGTGGCGGCATCGACGCGCAACGAACTGATATAGCGGCTGCGAAGCGTCGTTTGCCGCGCAATATCGTCGATAAGCGCCGCGTCGAGGAAATTGACCGTCTTCTGACGATGCTGACTCGCGGTTGCAACCACGAACCGATCATCGTCAAGGATCATCAACTGTTCCAACAAAGGATCAAGGACCAGCAATCGCTTGAGCGCCTCTGCGCGTTGTTCGGTCGGCGCTGTCGCCAGTTGCGACATCTTGATGGCTGTCGTCAGCATATTCCAGCGTTCATCAAGAAATGTTCGCACTTCGATGGCTGCGCTATGCGCCAGTGATTGCTGCTGGTTCGCCAGAGCGCGCTGATGCACCTGCCAGTTCGATGCCATCTGCAGCGTATTGCTGACCAGTAATGCGACAAAGCTTAGCCCGATCAACGCCAGGGCGAGGGTGAAGGAGAGACTGCGTGCTGAAGTTGAAGATGTGCGTGTGGTGTTCATAGACGATCAGCGCCATGCAACGGTGCATCCACGCCAGTGTCGCAACGCGGCGTCACCGGCTTTTACCAGGATTATACCTCAGCATACTATGCTCGCGGGCCGGTGAAAGTGTCAGTTTGTGAGCGATACGTGAGCATAACCACAACACTTAACAGGAACTTAATAGAATGACCCTCTGTTCTTAAGCTCACCAGGGTATACTTCACAGCGTGCTATAGTCGGGAAGCGCAAAGGCTCATCTATGGCATCATACTGTCACACGCTAGAGAGCCTGCGTTTCCGGCGCGCTTTTGCAGATTGTTGAAGGAGGCAAAAACACATGCAGGTCGTGAGGACACGTCTCTTCGCAATGGCGCTGATGCTGGCGCTAGTCGCGCCAATCATCGCCGCGTGCGGCGGGCAGGCGACTCAGCCGACTCCGGCGCCGACGACTGCTCCGGCGCAAGCCACCCCAGCGCCAGGCGCTCCGACGACAGCGCCGACGGAAGCCCCGACTGCGGCGCCGACGGAAGCCCCGGCGGCGGAAATTGACTACGATGGTCTTCCTGAAGTCGATCCAGCGGCAGTGACCGGCAACATCGTGACAGCCGGTTCGTCGACGGTCTTCCCGCTGACGCAGCGGATGGCGGAGCGCTTCAAGGACGAGGGGTACGCCGGGAGCATCACGATTGACTCGATCGGCTCCGGCGCTGGCTTCG
>JAUQOW010000208.1 GCA_030550675.1 Chloroflexota bacterium | reverse complement strand
GGTATTATGAGGCGTTTCACGCTTATCACAAACTGGCGACGCGCGCGCCTGGCCTTGCTCCTGCGCGGCTGCGGCTCGGCATGGCGTTGACGGTGCGCGGCGAAGCGTCCGAAGCGAGCCGCGAGTTCGGTTGGGCGCTGCGGTTGGGCTTGAACGACGCCGACTCGGCGCTGGCGCGGCTTTACCAGGGGCGCGTGGCGGCGCACCTGGGATATGCCGACGAAGCGACGCGCATGTGGGCGCAGATTCCTCCATCTTCCGCGCTGTACGGTCTGCGCCTGGCGCTGGAGGCGGAAGAACGACTGCATTACGATGATTATGCTGGGGCGGAAGCCGGGTACCGAGCCGCAATTGCGGCTGGTCTGCCCGACACGTGGCGCAGAGTGGCGCATACCCGAATCGCTGCGTTGCGCGCCGGACGCGATCCGGCTGGCGCGTGGCAGGAACTGCGCCTGGCGGTCGCACAGGCGCAAGGACTGCGTCCGCTTGAACAGCCGCTGACGGCGCCGCTGCGCCCGCTGCCGCGCCCCGATGCCGCCCAGATCGCGGCAATCCTGGCGTCCGACGAGGCAATCCGCCCGCAACTGCTGGGACAGGTCTACCTCGATGCCGGGTGGACGCCGCTGGCGGAGGAGCAGTTCGCTCTTGCGCGCGAACGCGGGTCGCTAACGCAGGCGGCGGAAGTATATCGATCATATGCGCACTTGCTGAAGGGCGATGTCGCGGTTGCAATCGCGCGTCTGCGTGATCTGACGCTGGCGGCGTCCGACGATCCGCGACCACGGACGTTGCTGGCGCTGGCGCACCTTGTCGCGCGCGACACGCAGGCGGCGCTTGCCGAACTCCAGGAAGCGCGCCGGATTGCGCCAAACGACCCGGATGTGGTGTTGGCGCTGGGGGAATGGCACGCCGCGCAGCGCGATTATCCGGCGGCGGCGGCGGCATATGACGAAGCGCGCCGGATGGCGCCTGCAGCGATGCGCGGGACGTATGCCCTGGCGCAGGCGCAGTACCACGTGAGAACCTCATTTCAGATCTGCGAACAGGGTCTATCCGCAGCCGCCGAAGCAACCGCCCGGATGCCGGGGAACGCTCAGGCGTGGATGGCGCTGGCGCAGGCGCGCCTGGCATGCGGCGATGCGGCAGGGTCGCGCGATGCGGCGGCACAGGCTTTGTCGCTCGATCCGGCAAGCGCCGAGGCCGCCTATCATTATGGGCGAGCGCTGGCGGCGCTGGGGGATCGCGCGGCGGCGCGTAATGCCCTGATCCGCGCCTCTGACCTTGCGCCCGCCTCGGAATGGCGCAGACGCGCCGAGGATCAGATGGCAGTGTGGGGGATTGCGCCGTGACTTCACGGAGTATGAGCGCACACGGATTGACGTGGATCGAGACGGATGCTCACGGGTTTATTTCTTTCTATCCGTGAACATCCGTTGCACCCAATCCGTGGGCTATTCATGCCTGTGAGGGCACACGGATTGACGCGGATAGGGACGGATGTTCACGGATTTGTTTTTTTATCCGTGAACATCCGTTGCACCCGTGTGCATCCGTGGGCTATGCATGCCCGGGAGCGCACACGGATGAGCGCGGATTGGGACGGATGTTCACGGATTTGTTTTTTTATCCGTGAACATCCGTTGCACCCGTGTGCATCCGTGGGCTATGCATGCCTGAGAGCGCACACGGATCAGCGCGGATCGGGACGGATGCTCACGAATTTCTTTCTTGCTATCCGTGAACATCCGTTGCATCCGTGTGAATCCGTGGGCTACTATAATCATGCCGCGGTTACGGCGATACCACCTCGCCGACGACGACCCGCTCGAAGGAGAACGATCCATCGGGCGCGACGTCGATCAGGATGGTGTCGCCGTCGCGGAACTCGCCCTGCAACAGGCTTAGCGCCAGCGGGTTCTGGATGCGCTGCTGGATGACCCGCTTCAATGGACGCGCGCCGAACACCGGATCGTACCCTTCGGCGACCAGTTTCTCACGCGCCGCCGGACTGAGTTCAATCGAGATCTTGCGATCCGCCAGCAGCTTCCGCAGCCGGTTAAGCTGGATCTCGACGATCTGCCCGATCTGCTCGCGCGACAGCGGCTTGAAGACGATGATCTCATCGATCCGGTTGAGAAACTCCGGTCGGAAGTGCATGCGCAGTTCCTCCATCACGCTGGCGCGAATAATGTCCTGCGACGCGCCGCGCTGCGCCAGTTCCTGGATCGTCGGGCTGGCGATGTTGCTGGTCATGATGATCACGGTGTTCTTGAAGTTCACCACGCGCCCGTGACCGTCGGTGAGCCGCCCGTCGTCCAGGATCTGGAGCAGGATGTTGAACACGTCGTGGTGCGCTTTCTCCACCTCGTCGAACAGCACGACCGAGTAGGGCTTGCGGCGCACCGCTTCGGTCAACTGACCGCCCTCTTCGTAGCCGACGTACCCCGGCGGCGCGCCGATCAGCCGTGCGACGGTGTGCTTCTCCATGTACTCTGACATGTCGATGCGCACCATCGCCTGCTCGTCGTCGAAGAGGAACTCCGCCAGCGCGCGCGCCAGTTCGGTCTTGCCGACGCCGGTGGGACCCAGGAACAGGAATGAGCCGAGCGGTCGGTTGGGGTCTTGCAGCCCGGCGCGCGCGCGCCGCACCGCATTCGCCACCGCCGATACCGCTTCGTCCTGCCCGACGACGCGCTGGTGCAGACGCTCTTCCATGTGCACCAGTTTCTCGATTTCGCCTTCGAGCAGCTTGGAAACCGGCACGCCCGTCCACTTCGAGACGATCTCGGCAATGTCCTGCTCAGTCACCTCCTGGCGCAACATCCTGTTGCCCGACGCGCGGATCTGCTCCTCAAGCTCCGCCAACTGGCGCTCCAGGGTGTTGAGCCGACCGTACTGCAATTCCGCTGCCTTGTTGTAGTCGTACACCCGCTGCGCGCGCTCGATTTCGACGCGAGTCTGGTCGATCTGTTCTTTCAGTTGCTGCACCCGCGCCAGTTGCTCGCGCTCGCGCTGGAGTTGCGCTTCGACTGCACGCCGCTGCTCTTGCAGGTTGGCCAACTCCTGTTCCAGTTTTTCCAGGCGCTCTTTGCTGGCTTTGTCTTTTTCCTTCTTCAGCGCCTCACGCTCGATCTCGAGTTGCATGATGCGCCGCTTCAGGTCGTCCAATTCCTGCGGATCGCTGGTGATCTCCATGCGCAGCCGCGCCGCCGCTTCGTCGATCAGGTCGATCGCTTTGTCGGGCAGGAAGCGGTCGGAGATGTAGCGATCCGACAGCGTTGCCGCAGCGACGATCGCGGCGTCGGTGATGCGCACGCCGTGATGCGTCTCGTAGCGCTCCTTCAGACCGCGCAGGATCGAGATTGTGTCCTCAACCGACGGCGGATCGACCATGACCGGCTGGAAGCGCCGTTCGAGCGCTGCGTCTTTTTCGATATATTTGCGATACTCGTCGAGCGTGGTGGCGCCGACCATGTGCAGTTCGCCGCGCGCCAGCATCGGCTTGAGCATGTTGCTGGCATCCATCGCGCCCTCGGCGGCGCCGGCGCCAACGACCGTGTGCAGCTCGTCAACAAACAGGATAATGTCGTCGCGCTCCTGAATCTCTTTCAATACCGCTTTGAGACGTTCCTCAAACTCGCCGCGATACTTGGCGCCAGCGATCAGGGCGCCCATGTCGAGCGCGATGATCCGCTTGTCTTTCAACGCTTCAGGCACATCGCCGCGCACGATGCGCTGCGCCAGACCTTCGACGATTGCAGTTTTGCCGACGCCCGGCTCGCCGATCAGCACCGGGTTGTTTTTGGTGCGACGGCTGAGGATCTGGATCACGCGGCGGATCTCCTCGTCGCGCCCGATCACCGGGTCGAGTTTGCCGCGCCGCGCCAGTTCGGTCAGGTCGCGCCCGTACTGTTCAAGCGCCGCATAGGTGCCTTCCGGCGTCGGGCTGGTCACGCGCTGGCTGCCGCGCACTTCGCGCAGCGCCTGGAGCAGTTTTTCGCGCGTAATGCCCGCCTGCCGCAATACCCGCTCCGCGCCGCCGCCAGCGTGCTGCAGAATCGACAGCAGCAGATGCTCGGTGCTGATGTATTCGTCGCCGAACTGCGGCATTTCATCAGCGGCATGCACAACGACGTTGCGCATGCGCGGCGAGTACTGGAGTTGCACCCCTGCGCCGCTGACCCGCGGGAACTTGTTGATCTCGGCGCGCAGTTGCTGCACCAGCACGCCGATAGCCACGTTGAGCTTTGACATCACCTGCGGTACGACGCCGTCGGTCTGTTCGAGCAGCGCCAGCAACAGGTGCTCCGGCTCAACCTGACTGTTGCCGTTGCGCTCCGCCATGCTTTGCGCCGCCAGTAATGCTTCTTCAGATTTTTGTGTGAATCGGTTAGTGTTGAAAGTCATCTATCGACCTCCTGAGAACCAAGAACTGAGAACCGAGAACTAAGAACCGGGAACTGAGAACCAATTTCTGCCCTTTTGCCGCTCTCTAAAGCGCAGAAGCGCAGGACTTTCCGTATGACTCGCCACTTATCACTCGTCACTCGTCGCTTGCCCCGCTTCTTACCTCTTGCCCGGATTTTCTAACAGGTAGCATATCATAGTTCAGTCTCTCTCATGTTAGTGAACTGTTGGAGAAACATATGAGCCGTGCGCTGAAAAGTGTGGAGGCAAGGCGTGGCCAGTTGAGCGGGGCTGATCCACCAGGCGCACGAAGCGACGCGAAGAGGGAAAGAGATTTTGCTTTTTCCTTCGTGCGCCTTCGTGTCCTTCGTGGAATAAGCTGACCGCTGATCCACGAAAATCACGAAGGGCACGAAGAGGGGGCTTTGCCATTCCCTTCCTTTGCGTGTCTGCGTCTCTTTCGTGGATCAGCAGGTGGATTATCCGCTGGCTCAGGCGACGACCGCCGCCTGCATTCTCCGCCGATCCCGCATCATGTGTCGTTTCTGTGCCATCCGCTGACCCACCAGTATCACGCGCATGACCGTCTCGGCACATGCTGCCGTGAGTGCGCGCGCATCGCGGATGGCCTCATCAAGCGAGCAGGGACCGCGTACAATGCTCTGGAGGGCGGCGATGCCGCAGGTATAGCTGGCTTCTGCACCAGCGCCAACCGTTCCCGCCAGGGCAATGACCGGGACGCCGTGGCGCTGCGCGCGACGCGCTACTTCCGCCGGGATTTTGCCGTATGGCGTCTGTTCATCAATCGCTCCCTCAGCCGTGATAACCAGGTCGGCGGATGCCAGATGGCGATCCAGATCGAGATACTGCATCACAATGGCATAGCGATTATGCAGCCTGGCGCCAAGGAACGCATGTAATCCGGCGCCCAGACCGCCTGATGCGCCGCCTCCCGGAATGAAACGAACGTCCAGTCCGATGTCGCGCATGATAATACTGGCAAAATGCGCCAGCCCCTGTTCGAGCAAGCGCACCTGCTCCGGCGTCGCGCCCTTTTGCGGTCCGAACACACGCGCCACGCCGCGCTCGCCGCAGAGCAGATTGTGCATATTGCACGCCACGTCGATTGGCACGGTCTTCAGGCGCGGATCGAGTCCGCTCAGATCGATGCGGGCAATCTCGATTAACCCCTGACCGCCGCGAGAGACGGGGGACCCGTCGGCGCGCAGAAAGCGCGCTCCCAACGCCTCCGCCATGCCCATGCCGCCGTCGTTCGTCCCAGAGTCGCCGCATCCAATCAGGATGCGCTCCGCCTGCAGATCAAGCGCATACCGGATCAATTCGCCCACGCCGTATGTGGTGGTTACCAGCGGATTGCGCTCACTGCGCGGAACCAGGCGCAATCCGGCGGCGGCAGCCATCTCGATCACGGCGGTGCGCGCTCCCTTGCCGCCCAGAATCCCGACAGACGCCTCAACCGGTTGTCCGACTGGACCAGTGACAGTGCACGAATGCAGTACGCCGCCAGTGCATTGGGTGAGCGTTTTGGTGAACCCTTCACCGCCATCAACAAGCGGCAACGTTCGGATATCGGCATTCGGACAGGCAGCGCGGACGCCCAGGGCGATGGCATCGGCGACTTCTTCGGCGCTCAGGCTTTCCTTGAAGCCAGAAGGGGCAATGACAACGCGCAGGTACGACATGTGCGTTCTCCTTTCGATACAGAATACCTGCTTCAAAGTGAGCGTGATTAACGCGGATCAGAAGGAGCGCCTGGCGCATCGGAGGCATCGATCCAGGCGGCCAGACGGTGCAACTGTTCCGCCAGCCAGTCGCGCAGGAGGGCGCTGCCACGCGCAACCTCATCGAACCAGACGACAGGGAATGATCTGATCTGGTCGAGCCATGCCAGAGATGCGCTGTACCACTCTGGGATCGCCACGCGCGACGTTTCGGTGATCAGCGGCAGCCCTGCGAGGGGCCAGACGTAGAACGCGAACGCCAGCAGCAGTACGATGTGCAATGGCAGCAGAACCAGGCTCAGGATGCCGAGGTGGCGCGGCTGGAAGGGTTTGGGGTCGATCTGACTGAACAGCGCCAGCGGTTTGGCGCTGACGGGCATCGTCAGACAGAAACCGGCGGCGATAGTTGACAGGAACGCCAGCGCGACCGGATTCAACCCAAGCGCAAACCCCAGCACGATCACCAGCGGAATCAGCACCGACGAGCGCGCCGTGCGCGACGTGATCAACAGGTGGGCAAGCAGCGAAATACTGGAAATAACCACAACGACAGTTATCAGATCGAGCGCACCGCGCTGTGCAAGCCCGTCGAACAAGCGGCTGATCATCCATTCAGCGCCGCCAGACGATTGCAACGATGAACCAAGTTGGGTTGTCGCCGCCATGAAGAGCAGCAGGTTCCATTCCACCTGTTTCAGCGCGTCTTTGAAATTGATCACGCCGATGAACGGCATTGTAACAATCAGGGCGCCCGCAACCGCCACCAGCGAGCTATGCACGCCATGCAGCGGCTCAGTTAACCAGAGCGCAACCATTGCCAGGACGATCACCCCAACACGACGTTCTGCGGGCGTCAGCGGCGCCTTGTGATTGGCGAGCCCTGCCAGCGTAATGGGCATCCGGCGCTCGCTGCGCGAAAGGAAGAGGTGCGTAATGACCCAGCAGGACAGGAAACTGCTCACAAGCGCAAATGGCAATCCAAGCAGCAACCAGCGACCATATGAGATGCGTTCGCCGGTCATTGCGTGAACCACCTCAGCCGTCACCAGATGCGCGCCGGCGCCGGTCAGCGTTGCAGCGGCGGATAGCAGGATGATGGCGGGAAAGAGCAGCGCCAGCGCGCGGGTGATGCGCGGGTTCCCAAGAGCGCCGCTAATGGCGCTGAAGACCGGTAGCATAAGCGCCGCACGCCCCGATGTCGCCGGAATGGCGAAAGATGTCAACACCAGACCGGCAGTGAGTGCATAAAAGAGCGCATTGATGGTGCGCGCCCGTCCGGCGAGCGTGTGCGCCAGTCGCACTGCCAGCCCCGACGTGTTGACCGCCGCAGCGACAATAAATGACGCCAGCAGCAGCCAGATCGTCGAATCACCGAGGGAGTCAAAGAATTGTTCGGGGGTCTCCTGCGTGGCAAACAGACAGACCAGCGCAGCCACCAGACCGATGTACGTATCATTGATTCGCGTTGCCGTCCAGCCCAGAATCGCCAGGGTGAACGTGATGAACACCACGCGCGTCGCGCCCGGCAGATCAGTGAGGCCGGTCCAGATTCCTGCAGAGAGCGCAAAGGCGATTGCGCCAATGATGACATTGCGGAGGAGACCAGTTGCTGCAACGCCCGGCTTTGCCTCCAGCCGCCGGGTCGAATGCGGAGAGAGGGTTTTGGTCATCATAGCGGATCCTCGTTCTACCGTTCACATCGTTTAATGTTTGCTTAACAAGAGCATGCTGAGGCGCGGAAAATACCTGTGCTCTGTCAGATTCGGGGAAATGCCGGAGTCTCTCAGGGGATAGAAGATAGAGAACAGCTTTCGTACCGCTTCGCGCGATGCGCTGATCATCGAAGCGGATGATCCACGAAGAGCACGAATAGACACGAAGATGACCGAAGTATATCTGTTCTTAGCGCCGTTTCGTGGCTTTCACGGATTGCCAGAGGGAAAGCGGGGCATCCGCGAAGCGCACGAAGGAGCACGCAGGTGAGCGGGAGGAATGATTGATACGTCCTTCGTGTGGCTTCGTGGCCCTGGTGGATCAGGCCTGCGCAGTGGGGGGTCCAAGAAGCGCACGAAGGAGCACGAAGGTGAGCGGAGGAGAGATTGTTTCATCCTTCGTGTGACTTCGTGTCCTTCGTGGATCACATAGGCAGTGAGATTTACCGTCTCCCGTTCCAACGTCGGTCTGCATCATTGTCCAGCGCCAGGCGCACGCCGGTCTGCAACGTGCCGGTGGTGCGGATGCCTTCCAGGCTCACGCCGAGCTGCACCAGCGTCTGCGCCACCTGGGGCTTGATGCCGGTCAGCACCACCTCCGCTCCCAGCAGGCGCACCGCCTGCGCCGCGCGTACCAGCGCATTAGCGACCTGCGTATCGACTACCTGCACCCCGGTGATGTCCACAATCGCCATTTCGGCACGGTGCTCTGCCACACCTTCGAGCAGCGCCTCGATAATCTGCTGTGCGCGTGCGCTATCGATGGCGCCGACCAGCGGCATAATCACCGCCGTCTCGCTGAT
>JAUQOW010000207.1:0-5000 GCA_030550675.1 Chloroflexota bacterium | reverse complement strand
GGTGCGCAATATTCACACGGCGTATCCGCAGTTGCAGTTGCTGGTCGTCACGGGGCGCAACACGGCGTTGCGCGAGCGCCTTGTACAAAGCGGCTTTGGTCCGCATGTGCATATCTTTGGCTTCGTGACGAATATGGAAGAGTTGATGGCCGCCAGCGACATCGTGATCTCAAAGGCGGGTCCCGGTACGTTGATGGAGGCGCTGGTCATGCGTCGCCCGGTTATTGTGACGCAGGCGGTCGGGATGCAGGAGCGCGGTAATATCGATTTCGTGCTGAACCATGAACTGGGGTTGTTCTGCCCAACGATGGATCGAATCGTGCCGGTGCTGGCGGAGTTGATGGAACCATCCACCTATGCGGCGGTCGCAGCACGGCTGGTGGATGCGGTTCCACGCGATGGCGCAGCACAGATTGCAGCTCTTCTGTTGGAGCAGTTGCATCTGGCGCCGCCGGTTCGCCGCCGCCGTCGCCTGCGCCTGCCGTCGGTGCGCCTGCCGCGCCCGCGTGCGATTGTGCGGCGATGGCGCCTGCCGCGCCTCAGAGGATTGGTGCGCTGGAGACGACCGTCTTCGGGCAGGCGGGTGTAGAACTGAGGCGCGAGGCGCGAGGCAAGAGGCAGGAGACACGGCCATTGCAGGCTGAAGGTTGCAGGCGGGAAGGCGAAAACATTGCATGTTGCATGTTGAACGTTGAACGCGGGAAGGTGGCATGCAGGGGCACTGGGAGCGCGCCCCTGCATATGTAGCGCTTTGCATGTTGAAAGTTGCAGGCGGAAAAGTGGATTGTGCGACTCGTCCTTCGTGTGTCTTTGCGTCCTTTGTGGATGACCGCAGCGGGTGGAAGGAAGGGGTCTGTCAACCCCTGACCCCGGCTGAACGATAGTCGTTGGAAGTCGTATGACCGAGGGTGTATCCAGACCGTGGTGGATAGCAGGATTAATAGCTGTTATGGCGCTTTTGTGCGTTTGGTGCGGAGTGTTTGCTGGCATGGGCGGTTGGATTGCCGGTCGCGACATTGGTCGGCGTGAAGCGCGTCTCGAACTGAGCGCAACAGCAGCCGTGCAACCAGTTTTGCCGGAACTCGGCGTTCTGGTGACGCGCCTTGATCGCAGCGGCCCGGCGGCGCGCGCAGGGGTGGCGCGCGGTGATGTGATCGTGGCAATCGAAGGAGTGTACGTTCAGGATGCGCGTGATCTACGCAATGAACTCCTGCGCTACCGCGCGGGTGATACGATACGTTTGACGATTCTTCGTGAGCGAAGCGAGCAGACGTTGAGCGTTGCGCTTGGCGCCTTTCCCGGCAATCCGCGGCTGCCATATCTCGGAGTATACTACACTGCTCGCGGTGAAGAGCCAGCTGATCTGTGATGCGCCGTTCTGTTTCATTGGAGGAAGGTGAAACCGGTTCTCTGACGTCGCCTCTCCCGCGACGGATGATACTGTTGCTCGCAGCGCTTGCCGGTCTCTGCTGGGCTGGAGCGCTGGCGATGTTGATATGGGGGTTCGTTGATCGGCAGCAACCATACCATGCACCGGAACGCATGGTATATTATATAACAGTTATTGCCGCCGCTACGCTGACGTTTGCACCAGTAGAACGCAAGTTCCGTCTGGCAGGTCTGACTCTCGAAGGCGTATCTGGAACGACATTGCTTCTGTACACGCTGGCGTTTGTTCCGCCGCCAACCGGATGGTTGCTGTCGCCGACGGAGGCGCCGGTGTATGCCGTGATGGCGCTGGCTGCCTTCTGGTTCTTTTCATCGCTTGCAATGCCGCTGCTCTATGCGGCGGGGCAGCGTCTCTTCCGGCAGCGCGCGCGGCGCTATGATCGTCGCCGTGCACGACGCCAGGCGTATGAGATTGGTTGGCTTGCAACATCGCTGATCGTTCTGGCAGGACTACGGACGCTCACGCCGGTTGCGGTTGCACTGGTTGCATTGATCATTGCGGTTGTTGAACTGTTGTTTCTTTCGTTTGTCGAGCCTGAGCCATGATTCAGATTGCTATCATCGGTGTTGGTCTGATCGGCGCGTCTCTCGGTATGGCGCTGCGTTCCGCCAATGAGCGCGAGTCGCCATTGGGCGCCATGAGTGTGACTGGTTTCGATACCGACACGCGCGCCCTTTCGGAGGCGCGCGGTCGCCTGGCGATTGATCGTGAGGCGCGCACGCTGGCGGATGCGGTGCGCGAGGCGCATCTGGTTATTGTCGCGGTTCCGGTGCAGGCGATCCGTGCCGTGTTTACCGATCTTGCGCCGTTGCTGCCCGCCGGTGCGACGGTCACCGACGTGGCAAGCACCAAGACGCAGGTGCTCGCCTGGGCGCGCGAACTGCTGCCTGCAACAGTCGATTTCGTTGGCGGGCATCCGATGGCGGGAAGCGAGAAAACCGGTCCTGCCGCCGCATCGCCCGATCTCTTCCGCAACGCCATTTACTGTCTCTCGCCGCGCGAACAGACCCGCGAAACTGCGGTGCGTCTCGTCGAAGCGATGGTCGATCAGATTGGCGCAAAACTCTACTATATCGACCCGGTCGAGCACGATGCGTATGTAGCGGGCGTTTCGCATCTGCCGTTCATGCTCTCGACGGCGCTCATGGACGTTGTGAGCCGAAGCCCCGGCTGGCGCGAAATGGCGCCGTTGGCAGCCACCGGTTTTCGCGATGTGACGCGGCTGGCATCGGGCAGCGCCGAAATGCACCGCGACATCTGCCTCACCAACCGCCAGGCGCTGGCGCGCTGGCTCGATGACATGGCGCAACGCCTGGCGGAATTGCGCGATCAGGTTGCTGCTGGCGATGGCGAGGCGTTATTGGCATGGTTTCGCCACGCTCAGGAGGCGCGCGAACAGTGGCTGGCGGAACGCCCCAATATGCGTCCCGGCGAGCAAGAGTTCAATGAAATGATAGATATGGTCCATGAACGACCGGGGCTCTTCGGACGCTGGGGTCCCGGACAACGCCAGCGTAAATAGCTGTACATGAGGTTCCAATGGATCGTCCAATCCGCGTGCTGATCGCAAAGCCTGGTCTCGACGGGCATGACCGGGGCGCCAAAGTCATCGCCCGCGCGTTGCGTGATGCGGGCATGGAGGTGATCTACACCGGCATTCAGCAGACGCCGCAGATGATCGCCGAGGCGGCGCTCCAGGAAGATGTCGATGTGATCGGTCTTTCGATCCTCTCCGGCGCGCATATGACCCTGCTGCCGCGCATCATGGAACTGCTGCGCGACCACGGCATGGACGATGTGCTGGTGGTGGCGGGCGGGATCATTTCCGACGAGGATGCCCGGATATTGAAAGAGCAGCACGGCATCGCTGAAGTCTACGGACCGGGCGCTTCGACCCACGAGATCGTGCAGTTCATTCAGGAACGCTGCAAAACGAGGACCTGACCGCGTGGATCTGGCACAGGCGTTGCTGAACGGCAATCGGCGCGCGCTGGCGCAGGCGCTGACCCTTGTCGAAACCGGCGGTCCGCAGGCGCGTTCGCTCCTTGGCGCTCTGTTTGCGCATACCGGTCGCGCCCATATCATCGGCGTCACCGGCGCTCCAGGCGCTGGTAAATCAACGCTGGTCGCGGCCCTTGCGGCGCACTGGCGACGCGCCGGGCGCACGGTTGGCATTATTGCGGTCGATCCGACATCACCATTCACACGCGGCGCCATCCTGGGCGATCGTATCCGCATGCAGGCGCTCAGCGGCGATCCTGGCGTGTTCATTCGCAGTATGGCAAGCCGGGGGCGACTGGGCGGCATTGCCCGCGCAACCGGTGATGCTGTGGCGGTGCTCGATGCCGCCGGTTTTAATGTGGTGCTGGTCGAGACGGTCGGCGCCGGTCAGGGCGAAGTCGAGATTGCCGCCGCTGCTCATACCACGATGGTGATCGAGACTCCTGGCGCTGGCGATGATATTCAGGCGATCAAAGCCGGTATTCTCGAAATCGCCGATCTGCTGGTGGTCAACAAAGCTGATCGCGACGGCGCCGAACAGACCGTTCGCCAGTTGCGCGCGATGTTGAGCCTGGCTGATCTACCGGCTGATGGATGGACTCCGCCGGTGCTGACTGCGGTTGCGACGCGCGGCGAAGGCATTGACGCCATTGCGACGGCAGCGGAACGGCACCTGGCCTACCTGCGCGAAAGCGGGCGCTTCACCGGGCGCGAGCAGGAGCGCGCCCGGCGTGAATTGCGGTTGATCCTGCAAGAGACGGCGCTTGAACGGGTGCGCGCGCGTGTGTCGCCTTCTGATTGGGAGGCGTTGATTGCGCAGATTGTTGAGCGCAGGCTCGATCCGTATGCCGCTGCGGATTATGTGCTTGATCGTGCGTTGCCCCGTTCGGAAGAATAGAATCAGGACTGATGGGGAGTGCCCTTCACATCGCTGATGTGGTATAACCAACACGGGCATTCTCAGGACGCCATTGACGCATCGTTGTTTCAGGAAGAGGTCTGCATGGAATATCACGCCGCCTTCGACTACATCCGCGATCTCCTGACCCTGCCGGAAGTTGTCGAAACTCGCCATCACATGCATCACAGTATTCCCAAACACGATCATCTGACCCGTTCGGTGCGCATGTCGTACCATCTCAGCCGGTTGCTGCGCGCCGATACACGCACCTGTGTACGCGCTGCGCTGCTTCACGACATCAACTCGCGCGCAGGCACATTGACGACGCACGGACGTGTGGCGGCGCGTTGGGCTGCCGAACAAGGCGAAGACTCAGCCGTGTGCGCAGCGATCGAAAGTCATATGTATCCGCTTGGTCCTGCGCCAACGTCGCGTGAGGCGTGGGTGCTGGCGCTGGCGGATAAAGCCGCGTCGCTTGGGGATATCAAGCAGTTTCTGACGGGATTGATCGACGGCAGCAGCCTGGCGAATCGTCGTCGCTTGCAGGAGACCGACCCTTACTACCGTCAGCGAATGCGGCGACGCCTGTTTCGACGCTGGCGCGCGCGATATACGCTTTAGTCCGTCACATAGCCATTGATGAAGATG
>JAUQOW010000206.1 GCA_030550675.1 Chloroflexota bacterium | reverse complement strand
GCATGCTGCTGGCGCAGAGCGGCGGCGCCTACCTCGATGATCCGCGCAACCCATCGCGGTGCGCTCTCAACACGCCCGAATCGCTGCGCGCGCTCAACTTCTACGCTGAACTGCTGAGTGCGAACGCTGCCATGCGCCCGGCAACGCTCCAGCAAGTCGGCGGCGATGCTGGCGCCTTCCAGCAGAAGCAGGTCGCCATGATTGTGCAAAACGCATCGCGCGCGCCGACCTTCAGCGCAGCCGGGATGAACTTCGATGTCGCGCCAATCCCGATCCCAAAAGGCGGGCGCCGCGTGAATAACGCTGGCGGCGCGCGGTGGGTGATGAGCAGCGCCAGCGCCCACAAAGAAGAGGCGTGGCGGTTTCTCCAATGGCTGCAAAGCCCCAATGGCGGCATCGACATCTACACGAAGCGCGGCGAAATCTTTCCGGCGCTCCGCTCGGTGGCGCAATCGCCGAGTTTCCTTCAGGCCGATGCCGAACCACGCAACCGTCAGGCGTTCGTTATCGAAGCGCGTGACGTGCAATTGTTTACATTCGGCGACTTCCCTGAGTTCAGCGAACTGAACGACCTGATCATCGAGCCGAACCTGCAACTGATCTGGAGCGGGCAGGCGACGGTTGAGCAGACCATTCCTGAAGTGTGCCAGCGGGTCAACGAGTTCCTGAAACAGAACGGCTACCCGCGCTCATAGCGTGTTCCGATGACAAAGCCGCTATCAGAACCAACTCGTCTATCGTCGATGACGGCGCGCCAGCGGTCGCTCTTCCGCTGGCGCCCGGATCAGCAGTGGGCAGGATACCTGTTCATCCTGCCCAGCCTGCTGGGTTTAATCGTCTTTACTGCCTTCCCCGTCGTCTTTTCGCTGGTGATCAGTCTCTTTGAATGGAACATGATCGGTGTGGCGCGGTTTGTCGGGTTCGATAACTATACCGCACTGTTTACGCGCGACCGCATTTTCCAGGAAGTCTCCTGGAATACGGTGATCTTCCTGGTCAGCATCGTCCCGCTCCAGATGATATTCAGTCTCGTGCTCGCCGTAGCGCTCAATCTGCCGATGCGCGGCATGGGAGCATTTCGCGTTATCTACTATATGCCGGTGGTCACCACAATCGTAGCGGCGGCGCTTATTTTTCAGTGGATGTTCGACCGTAACTACGGCGTGGTGAGCGCCGTCATATGGGGCCTTGTCGAGCGTTGGAACGCGCCGCTCACGCCGCCGGACTGGCTGAACCACCCCGGATGGGCGAAGGCGGCAGTCGTGATCCTGACACTCTGGAAGAATGTCGGCTTCAGCACGATCATTTTTCTGGCGGGGCTGCAATCCATCCCGCGCGACCTCCACGAAGCCGCCGCCATCGACGGCGCCAGCGCCTGGCAACGGTTCTGGAGCATCACGCTCCCCATGCTCAGCCCGACAACGTTCTTTGTCTTTATCATTCTCTGCATTGGCGCGTTTCAACTCTTCGGCGAGTCGTTCATTCTCACCCGCGGCGGACCCGGATATGCCACCATGACTGTTGTTCAGTATATCTACCAGAGCGCTTTCGAGTTCTTTCGCATGGGGCGCGCATCAGCGGTTGCATGGGCGCTGTTCGCAGCGATTTTCTGCTTCACCCTCATCCAGTGGCGCCTGCAAAAGCGCTGGGTGTACTACGAGACGGGCGAACGTTCATGAGGAGTGCTCGACTCTCACGATCAAAAGGTCTTGCCCCGCCCGCGCATCTGGTCGTCTGGATGCTTCTGGCGCTGGGCAGCGTCCTGATGCTTTTGCCATTCGCCTGGACGCTCAGCACGTCGCTCAAAACGCCAGGACAGGCGTTCACATACCCGATTGTCTGGATTCCCAACCCGCCGATATGGGACAATTATCTGCGGGCAGTCACGATCATGCCTTTCGGACGTTTCTATGCGAACAGTTTGTTTGTTGCGACCTGCGCCACGCTGCTCGAACTGCTCACGGCATCGCTGGCTGCGTTCGCCTTTGCGCGCATGCGCTTCTGGGGGCGCGATCAACTCTTTATTATCTACCTGGCAACGCTGATGATTCCCGGTCAGGTCACGCTGATTCCCAGTTTCCTCATCATTCGAGCCTTGGGCTGGTACGATACCTATCAGGCGCTCATTATTCCGGGAGCGTTCTCAGCGTTCGGAACCTTCCTGCTGCGCCAGCACTTTCGCACATTGCCGATGGAGTTCGACGAAGCGGCGCAGATCGACGGCGCCTCAGCGCTCTGGATCTGGTGGTGCGTTGTCATGCCGCTGAGCAAACCCGCATTGGCGACCTTTGCGATCTTCAGTTTTCTCGGGCAATGGAACAGTTTTCTCTGGCCCCTGATTGTGACTCGCTCGATGGAGATGCGCACCCTTCCGCTGGGGCTGAGCATGTTCCAGAGCCAGTTCAGCGTCCAGTGGAACTTGCTCATGGCGGGGACCGTGATCGCATTGGCGCCGTTGCTGATCATCTATGTGGTTGGGCAACGCTGGATTATTCGAGGAATTGCAACCGGCGCTGCTAGCTCTCGCCTCTAGAGAGATGTAATGCCCGTTACGATCTGCCAATGCAACTGAAGGTATGAATCCGTCAGAATCCGTCGCAATCCGTGCGAATCCGTGTTCTATCACAGATGTTGATTGACAGGAGGACTCTGATGACCAACTCGCTCGAACCGCGAATTGTCGAAGAACCCGGCAATGGAACGCTCGAAATCTTCCCGCTTGAACCGAAAGAGGAGACTCTGGTCGCCTTAATGACCGAACTCTTCCGCGATCACTGGGATAAAATCCATTTCGGACCGCTCATTCAGGGGTCGGTCTTCGAGATCAGGGCGACGGAACCGCCAAAGAAAATGAGCATGCTCGACGGCTACCTGACCGTCGATTTTGGCGCGTGGCATTTCCACATTTGCATTGGCGAACACAAGGGCAGCAAGAATCGCCCCGTCGATCCAGAGTTAGCCCGTCATCGCCGCACGGCGCGCGCCGAGTTCTATCGCCGCCTCAACCCCGACGGCACTGTCGGCGGCTGGGGGTTTCGCCTTTTCAACGGCAAGGACGAAAACCAGATCTACATTTTCCTGCCCAACCCTTTCCTCTCTGACGACATGCGCTTCCTCAAACAGCCTGACTGGTCGCGCCTGGCGCTGTGGGACGACCTGCGCCAGCGGTATCTGGGTCTGCCGCCCGACCCGAAGGACCGGAGCGGCAAGACCATGTTTCACGGGTGACGAATACGCGATCACCGCACAACCAGCGGCAAAAAGATGCGGTTATTCATCGCTCCAGGACCGGGACGCCATGCCGCCTCGAGTGCAACGCCATCCCTGGTCACTGGTCCCGTCGCGCCAGTCGCCACATCCAGCCACCAGATGTCGATCCTGCCATCGAACCGCTCGAGCGTATAGACCAGGTATGCGCCATCCGGCGACCAGCTCAGGCTGCTGATGAGGCGCCCGTGATCGGCGAACAGCAGCATGCGCGGATTGTTGAGCCGCTGAAGATCATAGAGCATAATCGCAAACGTGCGATCCCGTGCATCCGACGAAGGGCTGGTCGTTACCCGCACCACGGCAAAGCGGGCGCCGTCCGGCGCCCATGCGGGTTCGCGGTCGGCGTTGTTGGTGAGCAACCGCCGTTCGGGCGGCTGGGCGCCGGGGCTGGCTTCCCACACCCCGTCGGCGCGATTGTCGCGCGACGACGAAAGATCAAAGCCGTCGAACAGCACTCGTCCGTCCCGACTGACGCTTGGTCGCATTGCGTACTCCGCCAGAGTTGCAGGAACAATTGAGGGGGGAGTCACGCTCAGCAGATCGGATCGCCCGCCCTGCGCAAAACGTCCATCGCAAAAGACGCCGAACCCCGTCTGGCTCAGCACAACTCGATTGTTATCCGGCATCCACTGGACTCTGGAAACCTGGTTCAGCAGAGAAGGAATTTCCCTGGGTTCTCCAGGAGTCGGAACAAACGGACAACGCGACCCTTTCTGGCTTTGCGTCTGATAGATCTGTCGTGCGCCGCCGCCATCAGCGTTCAGCACGGTAACCGCAGACGCGCTCAGGTTGTTCTGCGGATCAGGATCAGGCGTGGGCCAGGGCCAGGTGTTGTTGTCAACCACAGCAATGCGTTGACCGTTGGGCGACCAGGCAGGAGAGCGTACATTGCCGAGCAGCCCGCGATAGATCAGTTGCACATTGCTGCCGTCCGTATCCATGCGGTACAGCCAGCGGTTCTGCCCTTCCCTGCGGACGACCGCCAGCGGACGGCTGCCGTCGCCGCGCAACGCCGGGGGCAGCGGCGACGCAGCCGTGCGCTCATCAGCGGCAACCACCCGCACATCATCGATCAACAGGACCGTATCCGGTCCAACACCGGTTCGTTCCTGAATGACAATGCTGAACCGCAGCGTTCGCCCGCGCACCCGGTCGAGACGCTCGCCTTCGAGCACGGTGCGATACAACTGCCATCCCGGCGGCTGATCGGTTGCGAACGATCCCAGCCGGACGCCGTTCAGGTTCGGATCGAACTGATACAAGCCTTGCGCGAGGAACACATCGACCGACGTGCCAGCCGCGGCGCGAAACCAGAAGGAAACGGTCACAGCGGCGGCATTTGCCGGGATGCTGATCTGCTGAGTCAATATTTGCCTCGGGATCGTCAGATCGGGCAGTTGCGGGCATCCGCTGCCATCAGCATCCCTGCCCATCACAACCGCGTAGCGACCTGATCTCACAAATTCAGCACCGATAGACTCAGCATCAACCAGAAGCACATTGCCGCACGCAAACCAACCCTCGCCCTCCTGCTCAAAACCGCCGTCCTGTATCAGGTTCGGCGCAGTCGCCAGCGCTGGCGACTGCGATGATGCAACCGTTACACTGCTGAACAGTCCGCAAACGCACACAAAGAGCAACATGCGTTGCAGCATCCTTCCTCGCACATCCCCCCACGCCTGTCGAAACAGAGACCGGACACGCACAACCATCCCCCTTTCCCGTACACATTCGCCCATTCCATCTCGGTGTTCGGGCATCAGCCGCTGTAGGTCCGCAACATGTCTCCGACACAACCACTCGCTGCGCTGGATGCACTATCGGTACTGTTAAGCAAGAACAATCCCGCAAAATCGTCGACGGCATCAGCGCAGCAAGATTTTATTGAGATCACTATCTATTATGGTAGCATAAAAACACTTTGGAAATGTGCATAATGAATATTTCGCCACCAATAGTTCGTAGTACCGTGAACTGGTGACAAAGACCTGTTTTTTGCACGCCTTCACGTCGAGTCGTCCATTTGAGCCATCAAGACGCCCTTACGCCCCCTTCTCCCCTCGTGGGAGAAGGGGGCAGGGGGGATGAGGGGAAAAGGCGTCAGGACGCGGAAAACACCCCTCGCACCCCAAAAACTCCACCCTTGAGAGACTCCCCCTTCTCCCCTTGTGAGAGAAGGGGATTGGGGGGATGAGGGAAAACAGGCAGCCCGATGCCCTCTCTCCCCCTTCTCTCGCAGCGCGGGAGAAGGGGGCAGGGGGGATGAGGGGTGCTCTGAAAGCCCCGACAGCCTTTCACCGCGCTATGATCGGGAAATGCCGCCGGTACACCGGCAACCCGGCAAGTTCGCGGTAGACCAGGTAGGCAGGGCGCCAGCGCTCTGGTTCGCCATCGACGGCATAGCACGCCCCGCCGGGGCAGTTCTCCCCCGGCTGCGGCGCGCGAAACGGGATGCGCACCAGCCCCCAGCGCTGCGCATTCGGTCCGTCCGCTGGCGGAAAATCTTCATATTTGAACCAGAAAACGCGCGCGACATCGCCGCGCGCCGCCAGCGTCACGTAGACATCGCGCAGAAACTCCGCCTGCCCTGCCTCGGTCTGCGGCGGGATCGGTCCGCGCGGTCCATCCGCATCAAACCCGACGTTGTACCCGATCTCGGTGATCCAGAAGGGCACATTCGGATCGCCTGCCTCAGCAAGCGCCATGCGCATCCGGTTCAACCCGCGGTCGACCAGTACATCGTTCGGCGAAAGCCGGATCTCCTCCGGGTAGGGGTGATACCCGACGCCATCGACGGGCCAGCGACCATGGGCGTTTCTGAAACCCTGGAACGGCTCGCTCGCATACATCGCCTTCAGATAGTCGACATCGGTCAGGATTGTCTGGTCGCTCTGTCCATCGGTTGTGCCGCGCGGATGCAGCCCGCCGGTAATGATCTCGGCGTGGGCGCAGCGGTACGGCTCAGGGCGCGGCAATGGGGGAATGCCGCGACAGAAGCGGTACAGTTTCGTCACCATCCGCGCCACGATGACCGGATCGATGCCGTCACCCGCCGGTCCTCCGGTCAGATACTGCGGCAGACGGTTCTGTTCATTCAGCACCTGATACGCTGCCACCCGCTCGCCATACCGGTCGGCAATCATCAGCGCGCGCGTCAGCCATTCGTCCATGTAGCGATTAACGCCGCCGCCATAGATCGACGTTTCGGTAAATGGACCGGTGTTGAGCACATGCGCATCCGTGCCCTGGATCAGGTCGAAACTGAGCAACCCCAGCACCTTGAAGCCATGCCGGGGCGCCACTTCATTGATGAAGTAGTCATTCTTGGCGATTTCGCGCTCGATGAAATCCAACGGCAACTGCGCGTCGAGCGGCGCCGCGATCCGAAAGTCGAGGCGCGCCCAGCGCGCCCCCATCTGCGCCAGCGCCGTTCCCATGCGGTCTTGAAAGGTCTTGTTCGGTTGACCGGGAAATGCGGGGTTGGTGTCGAAATCGAACCAGGGATCGCGGATGACGATGCCCATCATATCAGGCGGCACTGTGGCGGGCGCCGGCGTCGAGAGCGCCTGCGCCGTCGCCAGGGATGCCGTCTGCATGGGAAGGGTCCCCGCTATCGCCAGTGTGAACGCCGCCAGGATCGCGCCAATACCGGCAAACGACGGAAATCGTCTTTGCGCGTTATTCCTGTCCGCGCGCATCGCCCGCTTCGCCGATTTCATCGATGCGCCGTCGCAGCCCCAGGGCAATCCCAACCGCCAGCGCACTCGATGCCACCGCCAGCGACAACCCGATCAGCGGTCCTGCCATGTCCTCGTCACGCGCAGATGCAACCACAGGCGTCGGCGTCGGTTCAACTGCCAGCGCAAGCGACGGCATGGCGAATACGGTCAACAATGCCGCTGCCATAAGCAGGCTGACGGCGCACCATCGCAATGCACGAACCTGGTGCATGACGGCTCATTCTTCCTGCAACGACTTCGAGCGCGCGGAACGCATCACGTCCTGCGCTCTGCGTCGAAGCCATCTCCATCCGTGGATCAACGGCGCTGGACCGCACAGAACAATCACCAGCGCCAGAACAATCAATAATCCGGGCAATCCTGTTTCCAGCACAGAAGCATCCCCGTCATCAACGACCAGACCCACGACACTATACCACTCATGTGCTCCTTGCAGGATAAAAACCCGGTGAGAAATTCACAATCGCGTCACCTTTATGAAATTTGTCGCGCCGCGCGCGGCAATTGGATGCCCGCCGGTCACCACGATTTGATCGCCAGGGCGCGCATGTCCTCGACCGATCAGCACGCCGCGCACCGCCGCTTCCAGGTCATCCAGTCGATCTACATAAGGACTGAGCACTGGCGTCACGCCCCACACCAGGCTCAACCGCCGGTAAACCGCTTCCGAGGGGGTGAAGGCAAAAATCGGCGTTTTTGGTCGCTGCCGCGCCATCAGGCGAGCAGTGCTGCCGCTCATCGTGAATGCCACAATCGCGGTCACCGGCAATGTTTGAACGATCGCATGCACCGCTGAACTGATCGCCGCTGCGACTGTCGGTTGCTCGTGGAAGCGCCAGATGATCTCGTGGCTGTGATCGCCGCGACGTCCGCTCGCTTCGGCGACTTCCGCAATGCGCGCCATCATGCGCACCGCCTCGACCGGGTAGGCGCCGGTCGCCGTTTCGCCACTGAGCATCACGGCATCCGTACCGTCGATGATCGCGTTGGCCACGTCGCTTGCCTCGGCGCGCGTCGGGCGCGGGTTACGAATCATCGAGTCGAGCATCTGCGTGGCGGTAATGACCGGTTTGCCCGCCATGTTCGCCGCTTCGATCAACTGCTTCTGCACGATCGGCACCTGCTCCGGCGGCATCTCGACGCCCAGATCGCCGCGCGCGACCATAATCCCGTCCGCTGCTTCCAGAATGGCTTCAAATTCACGCAGCGCCTCCGGCTTCTCGATCTTCGCAATGACCGGCGTGGACGCACCCGCAGCGGCGATCAGCGCCTTGATCTCAACCAGGTCTGACGCTCGACGCACGAAAGAGAGCGCCACATGGTCTACACCCTGCGCCAGACCAAACAACAGATCGTCACGGTCCTTGTCGGTCAGCGCCGGCGCGCTCACCTCGACTCCTGGCAGGTTGATGCCCTGGTTTTCCCGTAATTCGCCGCCGATGAGGATTTCGGTTTCGACCTCATCACCTGAGACGCGCATTACCTGCGCTTCGATCAATCCATCGGAGATCAAAATCCGATCACCGGGACGCACATCACGCGGCAGCGCGGCATAGGTGGTGCTGACCAGGCTTGCAGTACCCGGCGCCTGTCGTGTCGTTATCGTGAAACGATCGCCAGCGCGCAGCATCACCGGCTTGCGGTCAATCAGAGGTCCGGTGCGAATCTTTGGTCCCTGCAGGTCCTGGAGCAATGCCAGCGGTCGCTCTTTGCGCGCTGCAATGTCCCGCAGGATCTGGATCCGTCGCGCATGCTCTT
>JAUQOW010000205.1 GCA_030550675.1 Chloroflexota bacterium | reverse complement strand
GACCTGGTGCGCGAGGCGCTGGCGCAGGCAGGCATGTAACGTCTCACAAACCAAGAATAGCGGAAAGCGCTTTCGCTATCTCCTGCATATACGTATCTTCCAGGCGTCCGAGAACCCGGATGGTGCGGCGTTTGTCAATGACTCGAATCTGCTCGCACAGCACGACTGAGTCCTGGCTCAATCCCCCGACCCCGGCTGGGCACAAATGCATGTGAAGGTAATAGAGAGCGGCGGATTTTCGTCGTGAATGGAGCGATGATCGTATGAGGACTAACTGCGTTTGCTCGATCAATCTGGAGGATGACAACCGGACGCACGCCAGCCTGTTCTGTCCCTATAACGGGATTGAGATCGCACAATGCAACATCACCTCGTGTAATGGTTACCATGCGATCTCTCCGCGCTCAAGACGGCGCTCATAGTCTTCCAGGTTAGCCAGATAGTCGGAGACATCCGCCTCAGACAGGTCTATGCCCTCCGAGAACTGATTCCAGAGCTGCCAGCGCACCTGGTCGTGACGTGTGAGAAGAAAGTCAACAAAATCACGCACCTCTTGCACTAGCGGCTCAGGCAGTTGGCGAATTTTCGTGATGGTTTCATCGTACACGCTCATACGTTCCTCCTGATAATGCGGGCAACGCACTAATGGCACGCCTGCGACACAAGCATGCCAGTTGCGCAGAAGATTGACTACTCGTCACATAAGACGTTCAACCCTGATAATGTGATCCAGCAGCCCGCGGCAGGCGCGGTCGATCATGTCGTGGACTTCGCGGAAGCGCCCGTTGTAGTAGGGGTCGGGAATATCGCGGAGTCCGAGGTCAGGCGCGTAGTCAAGGAGCAGGCTGAGATGCACGGGCGTACCGCCAGCTATGCGGCGCAGGATGTCCAGATGGGCGCGTTCGGCGGCAACAATATAGTCGAAGCGCGTAACATCGTCGGGATGAACGACGCGCGCACGATGGGAGTAACGGATGCCGCGTTCAGCAAAAAGCGCTGTGACCCCTGGATGCGGCGGTTCGCCAATATTCCACGCACTGGTTCCGGCTGAGTCGGTCCTGATGCGCTCACTTAACCCCGCCTGCTCGACATAATGACGGAAGATGCCCTCAGCCATAGGGGAACGGCAGATATTCCCCGTACAGACAAACAACACACCAATCGGTCTGGCGTTCGCGCCGCTCACCTGCGCTCCTGATGTATCATGGCGTCAAGAACGTTGCATCCTTATTAGCTGAAAGTATACCATAATAATTCATGGAGACGCTCACCGAACGACTGACCGCCGTGCGCGAACGGATCGCCGCTGCAGCGCGCCGCGTCAATCGTGATCCCGCGACAATTCGCCTGGTAGGGGTGACGAAAGCGCACCCCGTCGAGGTGATCCGCGCGGCGCTGGACGCGGGATTATCCGATATTGGCGAAAACCGGGTGCAGGAGGCGGAAGCCAAAATGGCGGCGCTTGCGGCGGAACGCCATCGCCTGACCTGGCATCTGATCGGGCATCTTCAGACGAACAAGGCAAAGAAAGCCGCAATGCTCTTTGATATGGTGCATTCGGTTGACAGTCTGCGTCTGGCGCAGATTCTGGATCGGTACGCTGCTGAGGTGCGTCGTGAGGCGCAGGGTCGTCTGCCGATCCTGTTGCAGGTGAATGTTTCCGGCGAAGCGACGAAGTCCGGCTTTGCCCTGCGCGGATGGGAAACGCATCCCGACATCTACGAGCGTTTTTGCGCCGATGTCGAGCAGATCCTGGCGCTGCCGCACCTCGATGTGCGCGGGTTGATGACCATCGCCCCATGGAGACCCGACCCGGAACAGGCGCGTCCGGTTTTCCGCGCGGTGCGGCGCCTGCGCGACGACCTGGCGCAGCGCTTTCCCGCAGCCGCCTGGCGCGACCTGTCGATGGGCATGACCGACGATTTTGAAGTCGCCATTGAGGAAGGAGCGACCATCGTGCGGGTCGGGCGGGCGATCTTTGGCGAACGGTAAGGATTTGTCATCCGGGCAAGAATGTGCTACCATCGCGCGTACAGCGCGAGAGCCATTGAGGGTTAAGGAGGGGGACCTGTGAGCATTCTGGTCGATAAGAACACCCGTTTGCTCGTGCAGGGCATCACCGGGCGCGAGGGGGAGTTCCATACGCGCCAGATGATTGCGTATGGCACGAATGTGGTGGCAGGCGTCACACCCGGTCGTGGCGGGCAGACCGCAATCGACGGCAAGGTGCCGGTCTTCAACACCGTGGCGGAAGCCGTGAAACAGACAGGCGCCAATGTTTCGGTCATTTATGTGCCAGCGGCGTTTGCGCCGGACGCGATGCGCGAGGCGGCGGCGGCGGGCATCCCCTTGATCGTGTGCATCACCGAGGGCATTCCGGCGAACGACATGGTGGCGACGTATGCGTTCATTCGAGAGTGCGGCGCGCGCCTGATCGGTCCCAACTGTCCAGGGTTGCTCACCCCCGGTCAGGCGAAGGTGGGAATCATTCCAGGCAACATCGCCGCGCCAGGACCGGTCGGCGTGGTATCGAAGAGCGGTACGCTCACCTATGAAGCGGTTGATGCGCTGACGCGGATCGGATTGGGGCAGACAACGATTGTCGGCATCGGCGGCGATCCGATCATCGGAACGTCATTTGTGGATGTGCTGGAGATGTTCCAGGCGGATCCCGAAACGGAAGCGATTGTGCTGATCGGCGAGATCGGCGGCGCAGCGGAGATCGATGCGGCGAAGTATATTCAGGAGCATGTGACCAAGCCGGTCGTCAGTTTCATCGCCGGGCAGACGGCGCCGCCGGGCAAGCGCATGGGACATGCCGGCGCGATCATCACCGGCGGCGAAGGCACAGCACAGGAGAAGATCGCCGCGCTTGAAGCCGTCGGCGTGCGCGTGGCACGGCTGCCGACTGATATTGCGCAGTTGGTGAAGGAGAGCATGCAGGACGCAACACGGCGGTCCTGAGCGTCCCCAGTGTACAGACGTTGCATTGCAATACGTACAGACGTTGCATTGCAATACGTACAGACGTTGCATTGCAACGTCTGTACATGGGCTTTCCCCTTCTTATTGCAACAGCATCTCGAAATTCGGTCGATCGCCGCCGCTCAGGCGCCGGAAGGCGCGCTGAATCAGGCGCACAGTTCCTTCCCCCAGCCAGTAGGTCAGGATCGATCCCAGAACGAGTCCCACCGCGCTGCCGACGGCTGCGCCAAGGCCGAAGATCATGTAGTGGGTGCGTTTGCTGGCATTCATACGTAGTATCCTATTGCAGAACGACAACCGGGGTCGCTTTGCTCCATAGCCGCTCAAGCCGATACCGGTCGCGCAGTTCGACAGAAAAGATGTGGACAACGACGTCCCCGTAATCGAGGAGCACCCAGCCTGTGTCGGCTGTCCCTTCGATGCGCGGCTGAATGTCGTACTCGCGGGCAAGCCCCTCGTCAATCGCTTCAGTGATCGCCTTGAGTTGGCGTTCACTGCCGCCAGTGCAGATGACGAAGTAATCCGCGACGCTGTTCAGCCGACGCAAGTCCAGCAAGACGATGTTGCTGGCCTGTTTGTCTTCAGCGAGCGCCACTGCCCGCCGCGCAATTTCTGTCGCCTCGACGGCCTGTTCCTGGATCAGAGCAGCCTCCTTTGCCGTTTTCAGAACTGATACGCACTGCCCGTCAGAGTGACGGCGCTTTTCCTGATTCTACCAGAATCATGGGATGCGTGCAATGTGATTGCTCTCGGTTAGATGCAGTCGAACCTCGTTGAGCTCTTTGCGGGAAGAATGGGATGTACAATGTCAGTAGTCTATCCGCATAGCGCAGGAAGAGGAGAGTGCACGATGCGTGTCAAAGTTGTGCTGGAAGCCAGTGATGCGGGTGGATACACGGTGTATGTTCCATCATTGCCCGGTTGCATCAGCGAGGGAGACACGATAGAAAAAGCATTGCGCAATATCCGGGAGGCTATCGAACTCTATCTTGAACCAGTAGAGGACGATCTGGTCATCACAGAGCGCGCTCTGGTGCGCGAGATTGAGCTCTGAGCAAATAGAAGCGATAGAGGAGATTTTGTTGTTGCGTTCACAATGGCGGCGAGCCATCAGTTCTCAGTTCTCAGTTCTCGGTTCTTGGTTCTCAGTTCTCGGTTCTCAGTTCTCGGTTCTCGGTTCTCAGTTCTCAGTTCTCGGTTCTTAGTTCTCATACCCCCACCCCCAACAACGGCGCCAGCGCCTTTCCCGCCGTCTGCACCAGAAATGTCGCCAGCGCCGACCCGCGCAGCGCCGAGACCCACGGTTCGATGGGATGGGCATGGACGATCAACGCCAGCGCGGTGATCAGGAGCGCCGCGTGGACGACCCCCAGCAGCGCCCCCGCCCCATGGTCGGTTTTCCCGGCGATCATCAACCCGACGTACAACTGCAGCAGCGACGCGAGCAGGCTGGCGCTTCCGCTCACGAGCGCCAGCAGGATGAGCGCCCCGCCGATCTCCGCAGCAGCACGGTCGTCCACGAACGACATCAGCGCATCAGCCGCCAGCGCCCCGTAGCGACCGGCGACGGCAACCCCGGCAGCCAGCCCGGTGAGCGCCAGCAGTTGCCGCACGACGCCCCAGTAGTACCCGGCGATGCCCGCCAGCGTCAGGATGATGGCGATCACGATGTCGAGCACGTTCATGGTTATCGGGCGACCACAGGCGCAATTATGCTTGCGCCTGTGGCGCGGTTGGCGCTGGCTGAGCCTGTCGAAGCCAGCGCCGATCACAAGATTATGATACCTGAAGTTGATTGCTCTCATGAGCATGGCTCGTGAGAGCGCACGGATCTGCACGGGTTGAGACGGATGCTCGCGGATTGGACGTCTTCCCCTTTTTCTCCTCTTCAGGAGCAGACAACAAAAATCCCCTCTCCCGCGCTGCGGGAGAGGGGGCGGGAGGTGAGGGCGATCACTCCACCGTATACTCGCCCTCGACCACCCCTTCGTCCTTGCCTTTGCGCGCGCTAGCGCCGTCGCCACTGCTGGCGTAGGCGCTCTGCGACACCTGGTACATCGCCTGCTGCAACTCCGCCGAGAGCGACCGCATGCGGCTCTCGTTCTCCTGGCTGATCGCCTCGCGCAGGTCCTTGATCAGACCTTCGACGCGGCTCCTGAGCGCCGGATCAACCTTGTCGCCGAGTTCGTTCAGCGACTTCTCGCTCTGGTATGCCAGGCTGTCGGACTGGTTCTTGAGTTCGACCAGTTCGCGCCGCCGCTTGTCCTCGGCTGCGTGCAGTTCGGCGTCGCGGATCATCCGCTCGATCTCTTCCTTCGTCAGGTTCGTCGTCGCGGTGATCGTGATCCGCTGCTCCTTGCCGGTCGCCTTATCGCGCGCCGACACGTGCAGGATGCCGTTGGCGTCGATGTCGAAAGTCACCTCGATCTGCGGCACGCCGCGCGGAGCGGGCGGGATGCCTTCGAGCCGGAAGCGGCCCAGCGTGATATTGTCAGCAGCCATTTCGCGCTCGCCCTGCAGGACGTGGATGTCCACCGCCGTCTGATTGTCGGCTGCCGTCGAGAAGATCTCGCTCTTGCGCGTCGGAATCGTCGTGTTGCGCTCGATCAGCTTGGTCATCACGCCGCCGAGCGTCTCAACGCCGAGCGAGAGCGGCGTCACGTCGAGCAGCACCACGTCCTTCACTTCGCCGCCGAGCACGCCCGCCTGGATCGCCGCGCCGACCGCCACCACTTCGTCCGGGTTGACGCTGCGGTTCGGCTCTTTGCCCGTCAGCTTGCGCACCAGATCGAGCACGACCGGCATGCGGGTCGCGCCGCCGACCAGCACGACCTCATCGAGGTCGCTCGGCTTCAAACCGGCGTCCTTCAACGCCTGATAGAACGGACCCTTCAGGCGCTCAGTCAGGTCAGCGGTCAACTGCTCGAACTTCGCGCGGCTGAGCCGCATCTGCAAGTGCTTCGGACCGCTGGCGTCCGCCGTGATGAACGGCAGATTGATCTCGGTCTCCATCATACTGGAGAGCTCGATCTTCGCCTTCTCCGCCGCCTCCTTCAGGCGCTGCAACGCCTGGCGATCCTTGCTCAGGTCGATGCCCTGATCCTTGCGGAACTCCTCGATCAGCCAGTTGACGATCCGCTGGTCGTAGTCGTCGCCGCCGAGGTGCGTGTCGCCGCTGGTGGCTTTGACCTCGACCACGCCATCGCCGACCTCGAGCACCGACACGTCGAACGTGCCGCCGCCCAGGTCGAACACCAGGATCGTCTCATCCTTCTTCTTATCGAGACCATACGCCAGCGCGGCTGCGGTCGGCTCGTTGATGATGCGCAGCACCTCAAGCCCCGCGATCCTGCCAGCGTCCTTGGTCGCCTGGCGCTGGCTGTCGTTGAAATATGCCGGAACCGTAATGACCGCCTTGGTCACCGGCTCACCCAGGTAGGCTTCGGCGTCGGTCTTGAGTTTCTGCAACACCATCGCCGAAATCTCCTGCGGCGCGTACTCCTTGCCGGTCGCTGGCGCGTAGACGCGCACGTCGTTGCGCGGACCCTTCACCACCTTGAAGGGCACCATCTCGCGCTCAACGGCGGTCTCGTCGTAGCTGCGCCCGATAAAGCGCTTGATCGAATAAAATGTATTTTCCGGATTAATCGTCGCCTGGCGCTTCGCCGTCAGACCAACCAGGCGCTCGCCGTTCTTGGTGAACGCCACCACCGACGGCGTGGTGCGGTTGCCTTCGGCGTTCGGAATGACGACCGGATCGCCGCCTTCCATCACCGCGATGACCGAGTTGGTCGTCCCCAGGTCGATGCCCACAATCTTTGGCATAGTCGTCTCACCTTCTTCCCGTGCAATGATGGTTGTGAACTGTATATGGGTAACAGCGGACTGCCGCGCCCGCTGCGTCTGCCACTGCTGTTAGTTTACCCGTTTCTTGCTAATTCGCTATATGTGCTGTATTAGAGGTGTGTTAGATTTCCGGGGTGTCGAATTTTAGTACCAACGTCCTACGTTGCCCCTCTTGCGCATCATGATATATTAACCTTGACAAGCCAGACCCAGGACATGGCTATCTGTTGCCTCGCCAGGAGCAATCAATGTCACGTTTCCCTTCCGCCCTCCCCCTGTTCATCACGTTGATGATCGTCGGAGCGCCGTTGCTGGTTGGTCCCGCCGCATCCGTCCGCGTGGCGCAGGCGTCGGGGGTGTTCGTGGTGACGACGGCTGAGGATGTTGATGGCACAACGTGTCCGGTCTCTACAAGCGGCGATCCCGCCAATCCGAGTCCCACATGTTCGTTGCGCCAGGCGATCAAGGCAGCGAATGCGGCAGGCGGCGGGACGATTCAGTTCAATATTCCACCCTCCGGTCCTGCGTTCGAAACAAATGGCCTTTACCGGGCGATACGCATCCGGGTGCTCAATTTCTACGGTCCGCTGCCTGCGCTTGCAGGCAATATTACGATTGATGGAAAGTCGCAGGAATTGCACTGGCCTGCTCAGGCTAATCTGCTCGGTCCCGAGATTATTATCGATGGTTCGGAGTTGATCGACCGCAGCGGCATCCGTCTGGTGGGACAGAATAATGTGGTGCGCGAAATCGCAGTGGTTAATTTCAAATCGAGCAGCGCCACGCCAAGTTTTGGCCAGGGGGTCGGTATTGATGTGGTCAGCGGCAGCAACCATCGGATCGAGGGCAATTATGTCGGGATCGATCCGGTCTCGCCAACGCTGACGCTGAGCGGGAATGGCTTTGCCGGCATCTGGGTCGAGCAGAGCGCGACCGATACGGTGATCGGCGGGTTGCGCACCGATCCGTCGAAAGCCAATTTTATCAGCGGTAACAATCTGGATGGCATTGTTGTTCAGGGTCCGCGCACAAAAATCCAGGGCAACTTCATTGGCGTGGGACGCCAGCTCACCGCCGAGACGTTTCAGTTGCGCAATCTCGGCGCCGGGATTATTGTCCGATACGCGGATAGTACGATTATTGGCGCAACGCCGACTGAGCCAGACCCGGCATATGGGAATGTCATCGCAGGCAACAACAATTTCGGCATCGTGATCAACGGCGGAACGAATACGCAGATTGCGGGCAATTATATTGGTCTTGGTTCAAATGCGGCTTCTCAATTGGTCGTCAGCATTCCAAACGCGGCTGGCGGCATTGAGGTGCATTCTGAGGAGTTTTCGGTCAGCAATGTCAGCATTGGTCTGCCGTCGCCGGACCTGACGACCAACCGGTTGCGCAACTTTATCGCTGGCAATACCGGTCCGGGCATTGTGCTGCGCGGCGAGGACCTGACAAATATTCGGATTGTCAATAACTACATCGGCTTGAATGATCTCGGTAATCAGGTCAGCGGCTCGAACAACACCGGCGGCGGGATTGTTATCGAGCGCGGGGCGCGCAATATCACGATCGGCGGTGCGACGCTCAATGAGCGCAACGTCATCTCTGGCAACAGCGGCGACGGCATTGTGGTGCGCGGGCGCAATCCGTTCCTGACGACGCAGGACAATACCATCATCGGCAACTTTATCGGTACGAACGTCAGCGGGTCACTGGCCGGTCCCGGCTTTGCCAACCGCTCCGGCATCGTGATCGGCGACCATGTGCGCAACACGGTCATCGGGCGGCCGGATGCGCCGAACCGCATCGGGTTCAACCTTCAGTATGGCGTGGCGATTACCGGCACGAATGTGCTGACGACGACGCTGACGAACAATTCAATCGTCTGGAACGGACTTGACGGCGTGTATGCCATTGGCGCAGTCAACCTCAGCATCACCGGC
>JAUQOW010000029.1 GCA_030550675.1 Chloroflexota bacterium | reverse complement strand
CCCGGCGGCGAGCAGGCGCAGCACTTGAAGTTCGCGCGCAGTGAGCGGTTCAGCGAGCGGTGCAGTTGAAGAAGCGGCGGATCCCGCCGCTTTGCGAAAAACTTCTGTCAGATGATCGATATACCCCAGCAAACGGCAAGCGTCTGCGTCGCCCTGCCGCGCCTGCGGCGCAATCGACGCGCCGCACTCGGCGAGCAGCCGTTTCATCGCTTCGCCTTCGTCGACAAAAGTGCGCGTCAGCCCGCCCGGTTTCGCAAGCCGCAGCGCCCGGATCAACGCCTGATATGCGCCAGATGCGTCGCCAGCCTGATGGCGGGCAAGCGCCAGGAGTTTCAAGGCGTCGATCATGCGGGTGATATGTCGTCCCTGTTCGCTCTGTTCGAGCAAGCGCCGGAGCAACGGCAGCGCCATACGCCCTTCGCCGCGCGCCAGTGCGACACGCGCCAGCACCAGATATTCGAAGAACCGTGCAGGGTGCGGATCATCGGCGAGCGACAATCCGCACTCCGCTGCCCATCGTTCAGCGGCCTGTCGATTGCCGGCGCGCAATAGACGCTCGGCGCGCCCTGCCATCACATGATTGGCAATCCACCCAACGCGGTATTCGAGGCTGAGTTGCTCAACCTGCTCGGCAAGTTCCGCTGCGGCGGCTTCATCGCCCTGCGCCCGCCGAATCGCTGCGAGCAGTCCGGTGCTGTTGATGCGGATATCGTTGTTCCACCAGCGTTCTGCGCGTTTGAGCGCCAGGCGAGCGTAGTATTCCGCTTCCTCCAGTCGGTTCTCCTCATAGGCGATATCTGCCAGCGCCAGGTGAATCAGCGCGATTGCCGGACGTTCGGCAACGCCGCGACGATCAAGCAGGCGCAGCGCATCATCGAGCAGCGCGCGCGCCTCGGCGAGTCGTCCCTGACTGCGGTATACGCCAGCGCGCGACAACAATCCAATCAGGGCGATGATCGGATTGCGGCTCAGTGATGCGACACGCAACTCATGACACATCTGTTCCGCACTCGAAAGACTTCCCTGCATCAAGTGCGCTTCGACCACATTCATCACAGCGATAGCGCGGGCAAGACTGTGATCAATATGCGCCAGGCGCTCAAGCGCGCATGTGGCGCACTCCAGCGCTTGCTGCACATTCCCGCGCACACGTGCCGCGACGGAACGCACCGCAGCCAGTTCACCAGCGACCAGAGCACGTATCGGCGCGTCTGCGCGAGACAGGCGATGTTCGATTTCGGCGGCGCGCGCTTCGGCAGCATCGAATTGAATGCTCGCCAGCAATGCCCAGACCTGATCGAGCGCCAGACGCGGACGCGCCAGGACAATTTCCTCCGGCAGTGCGGCGATCCAGCGCAGGACCGCCTGCGCATCGCCCTGTTCCCAGAGAGTCATACCGGCAACTGTTTCAATAACGTCAGCAGCGCGCTCGGCGTCACCCGCCTGAAGGAAATGATTAATGGCGGCGCCTGCAAATCCTGCATCGCGGTGCCATTGCGCGGCGCGCCGATGTAGTTCGGCGACCAGTTCGGGGCGGGTGCGCTGCAATCGGTCGCGCAGCATTTCAGCAAAGAGGTGATGGTAACGATACCAGCGTCGTTCATCATCCAGCGGCGTCACGAACAGGTTCGCCCGTTCCAGATAGTCGAGCATCGCCTGGGATCGAGAGGCGTTCTCGCCCGACGCATCCGGCGTCAACAGCGCGTGGCACAACTCCGCCGACATGCGCTCAAGGATCGATGTATGCAGCAGGAACGTTTGCACGTGATCCGGTTGCCGACCAATCACTTCTTCCGCCAGATAATCAACGATCGCCCGGTGACTTCCGGTGAAGCGTCGGATGAACTCTGCGACATCTGCACGATCGCGGATCGACAACGCCGCCAGTTGTAGCGCCGCAGCCCATCCCTCCGTGCGTTCTTCCAGGGTTCGAATCACCTCAAGCGGCAGATCCAGCCCCATGGTCGAACGGAGAAAGGCGGCAGCCTCTTCAGTTGTGAAGCGCAGATCAGCGGTGCGCAGTTCGGTAAGGCGCCCGCGCACCCGCCAGCGCGCCAGCGGCAGCGGCGGATCGGCGCGCGTGGCGATAACCAGATGGACATGCGGCGGCAAATGTTCGATGAACGTTGTCAGCGATTCATGCACTTCTGGCGACGTCACCAGATGATAGTCATCGAGCGCGAAGACAATCCGCCCGTCAGCATTATTCAGGTCGGAAAGCAGTGCGTTCACCAGAAGCTCATGCAGCGGCGGCTGCGGCGACTCAAGCAACGAGCGAATATGCGCGCCCATCTCAGGACGAACGGCGGTCAACGCCAGGGTGATGGCGCTCCAGAAGCGCACTGGATCATCATCAGCCGCATCGAGCGAGAGCCAAGCGATGGCAGCGCTTGCAGACGCCTGTACGCGGGTTGCCCACGCAGTCAACAGAGTGGTTTTGCCGAAGCCGGCAGGGGCGGAGAGCAGAGTCAGCGATGTGTGAAGCGCTTCGTTGAGGCGCTCCAGCAGGCGAGGGCGAGCAACCAGCGAAGGGCGCGGCGGCGGCGGATGCAACCGACTGGCGGTCGCCAGCGCCTGTTCACTGGAAAAGCGCAGGGCGCCCGGCAGCGACTCGACGTTCACAAACGCCATATCGACGCGGTGCAATCGTTCGGCGGAGAGATCGCTGGCGCGCCCCAGGTAGCGCTTGTACAGTTTTCCGCCGATGCGTCGGTAGGCATACCAGTACCAGCCATTGCGCTGACGTTCGCGGCGCGCCGTGAATCCGCCACACGCGCTACGGTACGCGAAGGAGACAGTCTGTTCGTCATTCAGCCAGGCATACCAGGCGGGCGAGCCGACTGGTATGGCAGCGCTTCCGTCAGCCCGGAGCAACGTGTCGTCAACAACGACGTGAGCGTGGCGATGAGCATGCATAGTGTTACCTAACGGCGGGTAGTATACCACACCGTCAGGTAACAACGCACCACCTGAAAGAGTCACACCACGACCATCTCGCGGTAGACGCCAAACACATCGCGCAGCACATCGCACATTTCGCCGATGGTGGCATACGCGCGAACGCAGTCGAGGATCGGCGGCATCAGGTTCTCCTGCCCCATCGCCGCCTCACGCAGCGCCGCCAGACGTTGCCGCACCAGCGCGTTATCGCGGGTTGCGCGCACGCGGTTCAGGCGCTCCAGGTGCCGCGCCTCGCCGTGCGGGTCCATTTCAAGGATCGGAATCTCGAGCGGCGTTTTCACAGCATACCGGTTGACCCCAATAATACCGCGCCGACCCGAGTCGATCTCACGCTGGTAGCGGTAGGCGGCATCGGCGATTTCCGACTGGAAGAAACCGCGACGGATGGCGGGAATAACGCCGCCAAGCTCCTCGATCCGGCGGAAGTAGGCAAGACACTCCTCTTCCATCCGGTTGGTCAGCGCCTCGACGAAATACGAGCCGCCGAGCGGATCGACGGTATTGGCGACGCCGCTCTCCTCGGCGATGATCTGCTGGGTGCGCAGCGCGATGGTGACGGCTTTTTCAGAAGGCAGCGCCAGCGCCTCGTCCATCGAGTTGGTGTGGAGCGACTGGCATCCGCCAAGGATGGCGGCAAGCGCCTGAATGGCGGTGCGCACGATGTTGTTCTCCGGTTGTTGCGCCGTAAGCGAACAGCCAGCCGTCTGCGCATGGAAGCGCAGCCAGAGCGACCGCGGATTCTGGGCGCCAAACCGCTCGCGCAGCGTGCGCGCCCAGATGCGCCGCGCCGCGCGATATTTCGCCACTTCCTCAAACAGGTCGTTATGCGCGTTGAAGAAGAAACTGAGGCGCGGCGCAAATTCGTCCACATGCAGACCGCGCTCGATAGTCGCCTGCACGTATGCCAGTCCATCGGCGAGGGTGAACGCCAGTTCCTGCACCGCAGTCGCCCCCGCTTCACGAATGTGATAACCGCTGATCGAGATCGGGTTCCACTGCGGCACGTACCGCGTGGAAAACTCGATCGTGTCCACCACCAGGCGCATCGACGGCTCTGGCGGGAAAATATATTCGTTCTGAGCGATGTATTCCTTCAGGATGTCGTTCTGGAGCGTGCCGCGCAGTTTGTCCCAGGGAATGCCGCGCTTCTCCGCCACAACCAGATACATCGCCCAGATAATCGCCGCAGGGGAATTGATCGTCATCGACGTGCTGATCTCGTCGAGCGGCAGCCCATCGAGCAGAATCTCCATATCGGCAAGCGAAGAGACCGCCACGCCGCACTTGCCGAACTCGCCGGGCACCAGCGGATCATCGGTATCGCGTCCATACAGCGTTGGCATGTCGAACGCGATGGAAAGACCGGTCTGACCCTGCTCAAGCAGGTAGCGGAAGCGCGCGTTGGTTTCCTCGGCGCTGCCGAAGCCGGCAAACATGCGCATTGTCCAGAGTTTGCCGCGGTAGCCGGTCGGGTGGATGCCACGGGTGAACGGATAGGCGCCCGGCAAACCAATGTCACGCAGCGGGTCGGTTCCTTCCAGATCGAGCGGGGTGTAGAGACGGTTGATCGGCGCGCCAGAGACGGTCGTGAAATCGGCGTCACGCTCGGGGGCGCGTTCGAGCGTCGGGCGCAGAATGGTGCGTTCCCATTCCTGATAGGCTTCACGGAAGGCAGCCAGCGGATCGGACATCTTCGTCTCCTCTTTCAGATTGACAACAACTCATCAACTATTGTACACTTTCAGTATACCCTCGAAATACATCCCGCCATCCAGACAGGGAGAAACCAAACATGCGAGAGTTCCTGCTGCGCACGCGCCGCTGGCGTATTGTCTGGGTTACTGTCTTTGTTGCGTTGAGTCTCGGACTGATGGCGAGCGGAGCGATACCGGCGACCTATATCGAACGTCGTGAGGCGGCGCAGCAGGTCTGGAAGGCGCAGTCGATCACCTCGTATCACATTGTGGTGCGAGCGTTCTTTGCCGGGCGCACGTGCGCGCAGGAGATCGAAGTGCGCGGAAACCGGCAATATATCCTGCGTGACACGTGCAACTCCTCATGGCTCTCGTCGCTGACGGTAGATCGGCTGTTTGAGTTGAGCGCACGACTCGAAGCCGGACCTGAGTGTTTCCCCTCGAAACAGGACTGCGTCTGCCATCGTGTGCGCATCGGCTCAATCGAGTACGATCCCGCCCACGGTTTCCCGGCGGCTATCAACTGGCGGCGCGAGATGCAACCGAACTGGCAACATCCTGCGTACTGGAAGCGCGTCTGGGAGAAGCGTGAACTGCCCAACTGCACCGCGCCTGTCCGCATGTTGCGTCTGGAAGTCGTTTCGCTGACACCGCTGCATGATAATGAAACCCTGCGCTTACATCACGCGTCGTCTGCCGCAGGCAGCAATTGACATTGTGACTGCCGCCTGCGAGACCGCCTTCTGGGACGACGAAGCGACGCCTGTGCCCCGCGAGACGCTCCTGCGCGCCGTCGCCGACGTGGATGGCATTCTCACCCTGTTGACCGACCGCGTGGATGCTGAATTGCTCGACGCTGCACCACGCCTGAAGGTCGTCGCCAATATGGCGGTCGGCTACGATAACGTCGATCTGCCGGCGCTCACGGCGCGCGGGGTGCTGTTGACCAACACGCCCGATGTGTTGACCGAAACGACTGCCGATCTGGTCTGGGCGCTTATTCTGGCGGCATCGCGGCGGGTCGTCGAGGGGCATCAACTGATTGCTGCCGGGAGATGGACTACCTGGTCGCCAATGTTCATGGTGGGTCAGGACGTGCATGGCGCAACGCTCGGAATCGTGGGCGCGGGGCGGATCGGATCGGCAGTGGCGCGGCGCGCAGTCGGGTTTGGCATGCCAATCCTGTACCACAATCGCCGTCCGTCGCCGACGCTTGAAGAGCGGATTAGCGCAATCCCCGGCGCAACCATCCGCTATGCGCCTAAACTTGACGATCTGCTCACTGAAGCGGATGTGGTGGTAGTGATGGTTCCGCTGACGCCAGAGACGCGCGGAATGTTCGGGGCGCGCGAGTTCGCTCTGATGAAGCCGACTTCGGTTTTCGTCAACGCCTCACGCGGTCCGGTCGTGCGTGAAGCGGACCTGGTCGAAGCGTTGAAACGCGGTCGCCCGTGGGCTGCCGGTCTCGATGTGTTCGAGCGCGAACCGATCGGCGCCGATCATCCGCTGCTGGCGCTGCCCAATGTCGTGCTGACGCCGCACATCGGCAGCGCCACGGTCGCCACCCGCACCCGCATGGCAGTGGTAGCGGCGATGAACCTGGTCGCCGCGCTGACCGGTCAGCCGGTTCCGAATCCGGTGAATAGCGTTGAATGTTGAGGACCGTTGTATCCTGGAAGCACGATTGAAAAGGCACAGGTCGCACAGAGCCTATGACCATCATATCGCGCGTTACAACTGCTGCTGATCTTTTGGCGCTGCCGGACGACGGCTGCCGCTATGAACTCGTGCGGGGAGAACTGCGCCGTATGTCACCTGCAGATCACTGGCATGGGCGGCTGGTTATGAATATTGCCACACCACTTGACGTGTATGTACGCAGTCATGGCATCGGAGTCGTGTATGCTGCCGAAACCGGGTTTCTGCTGGCAACCAATCCCGATACGGTGCGGGCTGCTGATGTGGCGTTCGTGCGACGCGAACGTGTCGCGGCAGTCGGCGATACCGAAGGGTACTGGCCTGGCGCGCCTGATCTGGCTATCGAAGTCGTATCACCCAACGACCTGTACGCCGATGTCGAGGAGAAGATTATCGATTGGCTGGATGCAGGGACGCGCATGGTCGTCATAGTCAACCCTCGTCAGCGCACAGTTGCCGTCTACCGGTCGCGCACCGCGATCATGTTGCTGGGAGAGCAGGACGTGCTGGACGGCGCCGATGTCGTGCCCGGCTGGCGTATCGCAGTGATTGATATCTTCCGGTGATATGCCATGAGTGTCGAGATTGTTCGCCATGCCTTCAGCGTCCACGATTTTGCGCGCATGCGCGAGAGCGGCATTCTGACCGAAGACGACCGGGTGGAGTTGATCGATGGCGAGGTTCGCGCCATGAGTCCGATTGGTCCGCTCCACGCTGCCGTTGTGCGACGCCTGGTAAAGCGCCTGACGGTGCTGGTCGGCGATCAGGCGATCATCAGCCCGCAGAATCCTGTTCAACTGAATGAATACACTGAGCCGCAGCCCGATATTGCTGTGCTGCGACCGCGCGACGACAACTATGCCCGCGCCCATCCGCAGGCGAACGATGTGCGGCTCATCATTGAGGTTTCCGACACGTCCGCCGGGTATGACCGGACGGAGAAACTTCCCCGTTACGCGGCGGCGCAGATCGGCGAAACCTGGATAGTGGATGTCGGACAGCAGGTTGTTGAGCAGTACACGCACCCGGTGCGCGGTCAGTATGCGCATATGCACAAAAAATTCCCTGGCGAGGTTGTAACATCATTGACCGTTCCTGCTATTGTGCTTGATGTCAGCGATATATTTGGCTAGCACGAAGGCTTCTCGATGATCACCTGCATCGATCATGTCGTTATCCTGGTTCACGACCTTACCGCTGCGATGGGCGACTACGCGGCGCTGGGGTTCACGGTGACGCCCGGCGGCGTCCACGCCGACGGCGCGACGCACAATGCACTCGTGGCATTCGCCGATGGGAGTTATCTGGAGTTGATCGCCTTTCGCCGCGCGGCGCCGGACCATCTGTGGTGGCGCCACACTGCCGGGGGCGAGGGGTTGATCGACTTCGCGCTGCTCCCTGACGCGATTGATGATGACGTTGCCGCTGCACGCGCCCGCGGGCTGGAGATCGCTGGTCCCTTCCCCGGCGGCAGGGAACGTCCCGATGGTGTGCGCATCGCCTGGAAGACGGCTCGCCCTGCCACGCCGGACCTGCCGTTCCTCTGCGGCGACGTGACCCCGCGCGACCTGCGGGTTCCGACCGGCGCGGCGCGTCAACACATGAATGGCGTGACCGGCATTGCGCGGGTGCTGGTCGCAACCCGCAATTTGACGGAGAGCGCCGCGCGTTACCGCGCCCTGCTGGGCATCGAGGGCGTAACCGGCGCTGAAGGCGTCTCCTTTCCCCTGGGGTCGTCGGCAATTGCGCTGATCGCCCTGAAAGACTGCTATCGCCGCGAAGGTCCCTGTGCGCTGGAGTTGCGCGGCGGCGCATCCGGCGATCTCGACCCGGCGCGAACCCGCGGCGTCCCGATCCGCATCGTTACGCCCTCGCCTCAGTAGCGGAGTTTTCAGCCTCCGTTCCAACATTCGCACTCCCGCCATCGCATATGTTTGCTATACTGTGGATGCGGTTGCGATGACGCATCCGCAGGATGATGCTTCGAAGGAGCAGCTATGCTTTCCGATCTTGCCATCGCTCAGGCGGCGCGCCTCCGCCCGATCCGCGCCGTCGCCGCTGACCTGGGGTTGACCGACGATGACATTGAACCGTATGGCCGCCACATCGCCAAGATTGACCTGGCTGTTCTGCAACGACTGACCGACCAGCCGCGCGGACGCCTCATCGTCGTGACCGCAATCACGCCAACACCTCTGGGTGAAGGCAAAACCACTACCGCCATTGGTCTGGGGCAGGCGCTGGCGCGCCTGGGGAAACGTTCGGTCGTCACTATTCGCCAGCCGTCGATGGGACCGACGTTCGGCGTCAAAGGGGGCGCGGCTGGCGGCGGCTACAGTCAGGTGCTGCCGATGGAGCAGTTCAACCTGCACCTGACCGGCGACATTCACGCCATTGGCGCGGCGCACAATCTGCTCGCCGCCATGATTGACAATCATCTGCATCACGGCAATCAGCTCGGCATTGACCCATATGCGATCACCTGGTCCCGCGTGGCGGACATCAGCGACCGTGCGTTGCGCAATGTCGTTGTGGGGTTGGGTAAGAAAGAAGATGGTCCGGTGCGCCAGGCGCAATTCGACATCACGGTGGCATCGGAGGTAATGGCGATCCTTGCGCTCACCACCAGCCTGCCCGATCTACGTCGGCGACTGGGGCGCATTGTTGTGGCATACACGCGCGATGGCGCGCCAGTGACCGCCGATGATCTGCGCGCCGCAGGCGCCATGACCGTCTTGCTGAAGGAAGCCATCAAGCCTAACCTGTTGCAGACGCTCGAAGGAACGCCAGCGCTGGTCCACTGCGGACCATTCGCCAACATCGCCCACGGCGCCTCATCCGTGCTGGCGGACCTGATCGGGTTGCACTGCGCCGAGTATGTGGTCACCGAAAGCGGATTCGGCGCTGACATGGGCTTCGAGAAGTTTTGCGACATCAAATGTCGGGTTGCAGGGCTGGCGCCCGATGCGGTCGTGCTGGTTGCAACGGTGCGGGCGCTTAAGGCGCACAGCGGATGCTACTCCATCACTGCTGGTAAACCGCTCGACCCGCGCCTTGCTGAGGAGAACCCGGAGGATGTGGCGGCTGGCGCTGCGAACCTGGCGGCTCAGGTGCGGATCGCGCGTCTTTTCGGGCGACCGGTGGTTGTAGCGATCAACCGCTTCCCCACAGATTTTCCGTCGGAAATTGAGGTTGTGCGGCAGGCGGCGCGCAATGCAGGGGCGTTCGATGTGGTTGAAAGCTTTGTGTTCGCCGAAGGCGGCGCTGGCGGATATGATCTGGCAAAAGCGGTGATAAAGGCATGTGAAGCGCCCGGGAAGTTCGCCCCGCTCTACCCGCTGGAGATGAGCCTGCGCGAGAAGATCGAAACGCTGGCGACGAGGGTATATGGCGCGGCGGGTGTTGAATACACGCCCGAAGCCTTGCGACAACTGGCGCGGTTCGAGCAGCAGGGGTACGGCAACCTGCCGATCTGTATGGCAAAGACGCAGTTGTCAATCAGCCATGATCCGAAACTGCGCGGTGCGCCTGCAGGGTATGTCTTCCCAATCCACGAGGTGCGTCTTGCGGCTGGGGCTGGCTTCATTTCCCCGCTGGCGGGGGATATTCGCACCATGCCGGGGCTGCCTGCCCATCCCGCTGCGGAACGGATCGACATTGACGCGGAGGGAAAGACGGTAGGACTGTCATAGTGAGGCGTTTCTCGCCCCCTGCGGCATAGTTCAACCGGATATTAGATAATCTCGTGACTGGCGTTGGCTTCGACAGGCTCAGCCAACGCCAACCGCTCCAAGGGTGCAGGCTCGATTGTTCAGGTCTTCTTTGATCCTAATAAGAAAACCGTCTAACTTTTCGCACTCGCCATTGACGCTGCTGCGCGCGGCTCGACGGAGATCGCGCTCACGCGCAGCGCCGATGCCGCCAGCAGGATCAGCGCAATCCAGACGGCATCAGCCAGGAACAGGTGCACCAGTTGCATCCAGACCGGCGCCTGAAGCGCGACGTTGATGTACCCGGCAACGAGTTGCACGGCATACAACGTCGTCAGCGCAATCGCCAGCCAGCGCGTCGTGGCGCCCGGTCGCGCCGTGCTGGTGTACCATGCAGCAACCACCACGAACGCGCCAACGCCAATCGCCAGCGCAGGGTGCATCATCCGGATCGAAACGATTGCCGCAACAAGCGGCGCGAGGTCTTCCTCGCTGCCGCCTGCGCGGGTATGGGCAAAGAAGAGAGTGTCGCCAAGCGCGATGACAGCGCCCGTCATTCCCACCAGGATCAAGCCGACCATGCCGGTGATCAGCCAGGAAGCGACGGCGCCATGACCGCGTAGACGGATCGGTTCGCCGCCCGATGCCCACCATCCTGTCAGAGTGATGCAGGCAAGCAGGATGAAGGTGTTCAGCAGGTGCGCCGCCATTGAGATGGCGCGTGTCAACGACGCGTTGTGCGCTACCAGTTCAAACAACACCAGGCCCGCGCCCAGCAGCGCCTCAGTGATGATGAACACCATCGACAGCACCGCGCCGCGCCGCACGATATGACCGCGGGGGTATGCGCGATACGCCCACACCAGCATGCCGACCACCATAAGCAACGCCACGCCGCTTGTCAGGCGGTGGGTGAATTCGATCATCGTCTCCACCGCCGGTTCACGCGGGATGACTTCACCGTTGCAGAGGGGCCAGTGACTGCCGCATCCCGCGCCCGATCCGGTCGCACGGACGAAGGCGCCCCACAGAATGACCAGCAGGTTGTACGCCAGCACCCCCCACGTATACAGTGCAAAGCGGTTGCGCGTCAGCATTTTCATATCCTTCCCATGCGCTCTGGATGCGCATCATATTGCGCCGTGCATTGTATACCTGAGTCTGGCGAACGGTCAAGCGCCCGGCGGACCTGGCGCGTTCATTGGGTGCAGGGATGAATTGTCAGGCGGCAAGAAAGCGCATTCCTGCCGCGCCCTGGCTGGCGACTGAAGTCGCGCCGGGCGGGCGTTCCGCCGGGCTTCCACCCGCGCGGTTCGGCACGCTCACCACGAGTGGACGCCGCCGTTCCCGTCCGCGCAGGCGGACGGTCAGCTGCAGGTCCGTCAGGGGCGATTTAATCGTTGGCAACTGGAGCGTCGTTTCCTGACAAATTATGCCTGGACCCGCGCTCATTTTACCGTTTGTTGACCTGGCAAACTCATGGTATACTGGAGTGGAAGCCTTTCCCATACGCATCAGCACGATCATTGTTGCCGCGTATGCGCCGCTCGTTCAGGGTCAGATGCTGGCCCTGCCGCCGCGTCATCGAGAGGAGGCCGCCTGTGGTCAAGCGCTCTAAAACTCCCGACTTCGAGCGGATGGCACGCGAGGCTGGTTATCGTGTGACCAGCGTTGAGCAGTTGCGCAGCAACCGCTGGCTGCTCACGCTGAGCGATGGCGATGGACGCGCGGTTCTGGTGCTGGCGCAGGCGCGTCCGCTGGTCGGTTCTGCTGATGTTCAGGACCTGTGGGAACTGGTGCTGCTGCGCAGCCCGGCTGTCGGCATTCTCCTGGCGATTGACGGCAATTTCAGCCCTGCGGCACATCACACCTGCGCCGAACTGCATGATCGGCGGTTGCACCTCTGCACATCGTTGCCGCCCGCCGCTGTTCCGGCGCTTGAGGAGTCGTCGGCGCGCAGCGTGCTGGCGTCGTCTCGTTAGATCGGCGCTGGTTGAGCCTGTCGAAGCCAGCGTAGCGGCTGCGCCAGCGCCCGCCGCGTTTCTGGTCAGTGCGACAGCACCTGCGAAAGAAACAGTTTCGTGCGCGCTTCGCGCGGATCGCCGAAAATCTGATCCGGCGTTCCGCTCTCCACAATCTGCCCCTGATCGAAGAAGTACATGGTATCGGCGACGGCGCGGGCGAACCCCATTTCGTGCGTGACGACGATCATGGTCATGCCGCTCTCCGCCAGTTCAACCATGACATCGAGCACTTCTTTGATCATCTCCGGGTCGAGCGCTGATGTTGGTTCGTCGAAGAGCATAATCTTCGGCTGCATCGCCAGCGCGCGCGCAATTGCGACGCGCTGCTGCTGACCGCCGCTCAACTGCCCCGGATACTTACGCGCCTGCTCGGGAATGCCGACCCGCTTCAGCAGTTGCATGGCGATCTCTTCCGCCTGCGCCTTTGTCCAGCCGCGCACCCAGATCGGGGCAAGCGTGATATTGTCGAGAACGGTAAGATGGGGGAAGAGGTTGAACTGCTGAAAGACCATGCCAGTTTCCATGCGAATGCGCTCGATATTGCGCACGTCGTGGGTCAATTCAATGCCATCCACAATGATCTGACCGCGCTGATGCTCCTCCAGCCGGTTGATGGTGCGGATGAATGTCGATTTGCCGGAGCCGGACGGACCGAAGACAACCACGACTTCGCCCCGGCGCACTTCCATATTGATGCCGCGCAGCGCGTGGTAATTGCCATACCACTTATGCACATCACGGCAGATGATAATCGGATCGGCGGTTGACTGGGCGTTGGCGCTCATATCTGAATTAACGTCCTGCGTGCAGTTTGGCTTCCAATCGCTGACTGAATGCCGACATCAGATAGCAGAAAACGCCGTAGACGAAGGCGACGAAGGTATAAACTTCCGCCTGCAACCCCAGAAAGTCGGGCTGCGCCAGAACCGTTTTGGCAATGCCCATCAGATCGAGCAGACCGACAATCACCACCAGCGACGTGTCCTTGAACAGTGCAATGAACTGCCCGACCAGGATGGGGATCACTGCTCTGAGCGCCTGCGGCAGAATGATGAGCAGCATCATTTTCCAGGAATTCAAGCCGAGCGCGCGCGCGGCTTCGTACTGACCGCGCGGGATCGACTGCAAACCGCCGCGCACATTTTCAGCGAGGTAGGCGGCGCTGAATATGACCACCCCCGCCATCGCGCGCACCACGCGGTCGATGGTGACGCCTGGCAGAAATAGCGGCAGCATCAGTTGCGCCATGAACAGCACACTGATGAACGGCACGCCGCGGATCAGTTCAATATAGATGACGCAAAGCCAGCTGATCACCGGCAGGTTCGACTGCCGTCCCAATGCCAGCAAGACGCCGAGCGGGAAGGAGAACACGATCCCGACGACCGTGAGCAACAGCGTCAGCAGCAACCCGCCCCACAGGCTGGTCGGCACAGGCGGCAGCACGCTATCACTGGCGCCAAACCCGCTGACCAGCACAAAGAGGATCGGAAAATACAGGATCCAGCCGATGATGCTGACCCGCTGCAACGCCGCGCCCCAGCGCCAGCTCAGCGCATATCCGACGACGCCAGCGATGCCGGTGATCACCAGCGCGAGCCGTGATGGTTCGTCGGATGTGATCATCGCCAGTACGAAGGGAAGCGCGCCGAACGCCGCAGCCCCGCCGCGCTGCATCCTGCCCCAGATGCCCCACGACACGCCGATCAGGAACGCCAGCAGCGCCACGCATGCCCAGATGCGCCAGAGGGCGCTGATCGGATACTGACCGACCATAAACAGGCGCAGGTTGGCAGTGATCACTTCCCAGCGCGCCTGGGTGAGCGCCCATTCCAGCACGCCGCGTGCGATCAGCGCCGCCAGAATCAGCATCACTATCGTGAGCAGCGTGTTATACCAGGTGCTGAACAGGTTCTTGTGCAGCCAGCGAACGACGCTATACCGTTCAGTCGGCGGCGGCAGCGCCTCTGCACTCTTGGAAACGGTCGGCGTCTCGGCGCTCATCGTCAACGCTCCACCAGACGAACGCGGCGGTTGTACCAGTTCATAATCAGCGACGTGAGCAGGCTCAACATCAGGTACACCGCCATGACAACGGCGATCATCTCAACGGCTCGCCCGGTCTGATTGATGATCGTGCCGGATACGGCGAACAGATCAGGATACCCGATGGCGACCGCCAGCGTCGAGTTTTTGGTCAGGTTCAGGTACTGGTTGGTGATCGGCGGAATAATCAGGCGTAGCGCCTGCGGAAAGACGACCAACCGCAGCGTGCGCGCCGGATTGAGACCCAGCGCGCGCGCCGCTTCGACCTGACCTTTGGGCACTGCCTGAATGCCAGCGCGCACCACTTCGCCAATGAATCCCGCCGTGTAAATGACGAGACCGATCAGCAGCGCCATGAATTCCGGCGACAGCACCCGCCCGCCCTGAAAGTTGAAACCGGCGATTTCAGGGTACGAAAGGGTCAACGGCGGTTGCGGCAACGCGATCCACCCGACTGCCGCAATGACAGCAATGGTCAGCAATGGGGGCCAGACCAGCGGACGCGGACGACCGCTGCGCTCCTGCCACCAGCGCATGGCGAACCCGACCAGCACCCCTGTTACCAGGGCGCCAGCCAGAATAGAAACATAAAGCGACCAGGTATCAGTCGGCTCGCCCCAGGGGACTGCCACGCCGCGATTGCTCAGATAGACCGGTCCGACGCTCACCGCCTGTCGTGCGCGCGGCAGTTTCAGGAAGAAGGCGGTGTAGATGAAAACGAGCAGCACCAGCAGCGGCACATTGCGCATGATCTCCACGAACACCCACGCCATACGATTGACCAGCCAGTTGCTCGAAAGGCGCGCAACGCCGACCACAATGCCGAGGATGGTGGCGAGTACGATTCCCAGGAGGCTGACGAGGATCGTATTGAGCAACCCGACCTGCAATGCGCGCGCGAAGGTGTCGCTGCTGCTGTAGGCGATCAGCGCATCGCTGATATCAAACCCGGCGCCGCTATTGAGAAAATCGAACCCCAGCGCCAGCCCCTGCTGCCGGAGCGACGTGAACATATTGCGCAGCGCCACAGAACCGAGCCAGATGACCAGCGCCAGAAAGAGGATCTGAACGGCGATCTGGATAAACCGTTCGTCACGCCAGAATGCGCGGCTCAGTCGTAATGGCGACGGTGAACGGGGAGGCGCTTCCATGGCTGGCACCTAATCCACATTCACGAAACCCCGCGGACCGGAAAGGTCCGCGAGGTTTCACTCCCGACCGACTTACCGGAACGGCGGCGCGTAGAGCAGCCCGCCCTGGGTATAGAGACTGTTAGGACCGCGCGGGATGGCAGTCTTCGTATTCGGACCAAGGTTGCGATCATAGATCTCAGCATAATTGCCGACCGCCCTGATGATATTGGCAGCCCAATCCTTGCTCAGACCAAGTTTCGCGCCGAGGTCCACATTCGGGTCAGCGCCGAGCAGACGGCGCACTTCGGGACGGGTGTCGGTCTCTTTGAGCTGATCCACGTTCTGAGACGTAATGCCAAACTCTTCGGCGGCAAAGGTGACGAACACTGTCCACTGCACAATATCGAACCACTGATCGTCGCCCTGGCGCACCATTGGACCAAGCGGCTCCTTCGACAGCGTTATGTCGAGAATGACGTGATCATCGGGGTTGGGCAGCACCGAGCGGCGCGACACCAGACCGGACTTGTCGGTGGTTACCGCGTCGCAACGCTCTTCGGCGTAAGCGGCGAAGGTGCTGTTGGCGTCTTCGAACACAGCGGGAGTGTAGGGCAGATTGCGCGCCGCCATCTGGTCCGCCAGGTTCAGCTCAGTCGTCGTGCCTTTCTGCACGCAGATCGTCGCGCCGCTCAGATCTTCGAGCTTCGTGATATTCGACGCTTTCGGCACCATGATGCCCTGACCGTCGTAGAACGTGGTGGCGACGAAATTGCCGCCGTTGTCGGTGTCGCGGGTAAGCGTCCAGGTGGTGTTGCGGATGAGCACATCGATTTCACCGCTCTGCAAGGCGGCAAAGCGCTGCTCGGCGGTCAGCGGGCGATACTCGATCTTGCTGACATCGTTGAAGATCGCGGCCGCCAGCGCCTTGCAGTAGTCAATGTCAAAACCGCTGAACGCGCCTGCCGAGTCGACGAAGCCGAAGCCGGGCACCTGACTGTTGACGCCGCAGATCAGTCTGCCGCGCGCTTGAATCGCCTTCAGCGTCTCGCCGAATCCGGCGGGCGCGGCAGGCGCTGGCGCGGGAGTCGCTGCTGGCTGGGCAGGCGCAGATCCGCCAGCCGGGGTCACTTCAACGACGCGGGTCACTTCGACGATGCGAGTCACTTCCACCGGTTGTCCCGTCTGGGCTGCCTGCTGGCCGCCGCATGCAGCCAGCAGCAGCGGAATGGCGATCAGCCATCCGAGCGCACGTTTCATGGCTCACGTCCTTTCTTGTGGAGAATCTGCCTGATGGTTTACGTATTATATACCAATTTTCGCATGAGAGAACCGGGTTAGGGATCGGGAGTTATGGGTTAGGGTCGCCAGTCATACTTTCGCCTGCAACCCGCAACTTCGCCCCTTCCCGCCTGCAACCTTTGTTGCTTCTCGCCTCTCGCCCTGCTTGCCTGCCCGTCTTCCCGCTGGCGCGCGGCGCGGGGGCGTCACCGACGCACGGGCGCGCGGCGCTGCCCGCTGGCGCACCATCGGCGCGCCCCTACTGACAACCACCCACGGGCAACAGGCGCGCCAGCGGCGCGCCCCTACTGGCAACCACCCACGGGCAACAGGCGCGCCAGCGGCGCGCCCCTACTGGGACCTGTCCGCAGGTGACCGGCGCACCCGTGGCGCAGGCGCATCACCGACGCACGGGCGCGCCTGCGGCGCTCTCCTGCCTGCTACTGGACCACGTTCAACGTTCAACGTTTAACGCCACCCTGCCCCCGGCGTTCTGGCGGCGCTCCGGGCGGCGTGCGCCGAGCGTCGCCAGTTTTGCGCCGAGTTGCTCCAGGCTCACCAGGTTATGCACCGGCAGGAAGTCGTCGATGAATGGGAGCGCCGCCTGCATCCCCTGGGTGAGCGGTTGATAGCGCGGGTTGCCGAGCAGGGGGTTCAGCCAGATCAGGCGGTGGCACGAGCGTTGCAGACGCGCCATTTCGCGCCCAAGCAACTGCGGGTCGCCGCGGTCCCAGCCGTCGCTGATCAGCAGCACTACCGGTCCGCGCCCCAGCACCCGGCGCGACCAGTAGTAGTTGAAGTGGCGCACCGCCTCGCCGATGCGCGTCCCGCCCGACCAGTCAACCACCTGTTTGCTGACAGCGGCGATGGCTTCGTCGATGTCCCGTTCGCGCAACAGGCGGGTAATGCGCGTCAGGCGCGTACCGAAGACGAACGCCTCGACATCGCGCAGACCGTTCGAGATGGTGTGGACGAACTGGAGCAGAATGCGGCTATAGCGATCCATCGAGCCGCTGATGTCGCACAGCACCACCAGCGGGCGCTGCCGATAACGCGGCTCGCGGAAGGTCAGTTCGATGGGGTCGCCGCCGTGGCGCAGGTTCCGGCGGAGAAGGCGACGCATGTCGATCACGCCGGGACGTTTTGCCGGACGACGGCGGCGGGTGCGGCGCGGCTCGATGCGCCATTCGAGGGTGCGCAGCAGTTCTTTGCACGCCTGCACTTCCTCGTAGCTGAAATTGCCGAAATCTTTGGTGCGGAGCGTTTCAGAGGCAGTAAAGGTGAGGGTGAAACCGACTTTCTCTTCCTGCTGTTCTTCGTGGCGATCCGGCTCGTTGCGTCCATCGCCCTGGCTGCGCGGTCGTCGCGGCAGGCGCAGCGGCTTTGGCGGCGTTTTGACTACTGGAATTGCCAGCATCAGCGGATCGAACCCGGACTGCGTGCGCCAGTAGAAGTCGAAGGCGGCATCGAACACGGGCAGGTCCTCACGCCGACAGACCAGTGTACACCGGGCGGCGGCGCGGAAATCGCTGCGCGCCACGATCGGTACGTGTTCCAGCGCCCGCACCAGATCGATCGTCTGCTCGACGCTGACCTTCATGCCGGTGCTGCGCAGCAGGTGGACAAACGCCACCACGTGCGTCATCAGGTTGCCCTGGGGAATCAGTTCATCCATAGAAGATGTACGTCTGCCAACTTTCTGCAGTTTATCTCGAAACGGCTGACGCAAAGGCGCAAAGGCGCAAAGATGTCCAAAGGTTTGATCGCAAGGCTTTGCGTTCTCGCGTCAACCTTCTGATTAGGAAGATCAACCAGATATTAGACCATCTCGTGATCGGCGCTGGCTGAGCCTGTCGAAGCCAGCGCAAGTTGAGCCTGTCGAAACCAGCGCCAACCGCTCTACAGGTGTAAGCGGGTATGTCCAGCTTCAGATTGATCTTCCCATGAGCAATCCTCTATGCGCCGACTTTTTCCAGTATCGAGCGCACACCCTGCCCGCGCACCTGTGCGATATCGTCCTGGTATTTCAGAATGGCGCCGAGGGTGTCCTCAACCAGCTCAACGGTGAGTTCGCGCGCATCGAGCGCCGTTAGCGCCGTAGCCCAATCGAGCGTTTCGGCGACGCCGGGGAGCTTGAAGAGATCGAGTTTACGCAACTCGTGCACAAACGCCACCACCTGACGCGACAGGCGCTCAGATGCGCCGGGCACTTTGGCGTTGACGATCCGCAGTTCCTTGTCGAGCGACGGATAATCAATCCAGTAGAACAGGCAGCGTCGCTTCAGCGCATCGTGAATTTCGCGGGTGCGGTTGCTGGTGATAATGACCGTCGGCGGCTGACTGGCGCGGATAGTGCCGATCTCCGGGATGCTGATCTGCCAGTCGGAGAGGAGTTCAAGCAGGAATGCCTCAAACTCCTCGTCGGCGCGATCGATTTCGTCGATCAGCAGCACCGGCGGGCGATCCCAGCTTTCCTCGATAGCCTGCAACAATGGGCGTTTGATCAGAAACTCAGGGCTGAAGATTTCGTTGAGCGCCGCGTGGGCGTCCGAAGCGCCAAGCGCCTCGATCAGGCGGATCTGCAGCATCTGCCGGGTGTAATTCCATTCGTAAATGGTTGTATTAACGTCGAGACCTTCGTAGCACTGGAGACGGATCAAGTGGCGGTCCTGCATCCGCGCCAGCGTTTTGGCGATTTCAGTCTTGCCGACTCCCGCTTCTCCTTCCAGCAATAGTGGCTTCTGCAGCTTGAGCGCCAGAAAAATCGCAGTCGCCAGCGGTCGGTCGGCAATGTAATCGTGCGCGGCGAGCGCCTGCTGTAGCTCGTCGATAGTTGTGAAGTTCATTGGCTCCTGGTTCCTGTCGTCAACGCACTGTACATATTATTGTAGCATGGTCAGCGTGTGCTATAATCGCCGGTACGATGCGTGTGCGTGAGTGTGACCGACATGGCTCAACCTGACGAAGATGAGCGCCTGACAGCAGCAATGGCGCACGCCAGCATGGTAGCGAACGCAGCGGGGCTGACCGGTCTGGTGTTGACGGTCATTCTCTGGGCGACGCAGCGCCGGAGGTCGCGTTTTGTGCGCGCGCACATCGTGCAGGCGCTCGTTTACCAGGCAGGCACGCTGCTGGGTGTCGTGCTGCTCATGCTTCTGTGGTCCGGTTGCCTGCTGCTCTCGCTGTTGCCAGCCGCGCTGCGACCAGACCTTTACCGCGACGGCACGCTGCCGGACACCTTCTGGATTGCGCTGTTCGGTCTGATTCTGCCGATCGGGTACGGAGTCGCCGCAACGCTGTACGCCCTTTATGGAGCATACCAGGTCTACCGCGGCAACCGATTCGCCTATCCGCTCGCCGGGCGTCTGGTGGCGCGCGATCTGGAGGCGTCATCGTCCAGCGTGCCTGCCCCGGCGCCATCCTCATCAGATGCGCAACCTGATCCCCCTGCCCCGGCGCCTTTGCCGGACACAGCGCCATCACCGTCGCTCCCTTCGCCAGGCACTCCGGTCGCCGCTCCGCAACCGGCGTCAGCCGAACGACCTGCGCCCGCTTCCCACGCTGCGCTTCAGATGCGCGCTACTGGGGAGGAGAACACATCTGCGCCGTTAGCGCCTTCGCCAGTTGCTGCGCCGTCTTCCCTTCGGGACGCGCCGCAGGGGTCCGCAAGCAACGAAGGCGCGCAATCCCTTGCGGGCGGTGCGCCGCCGGTTCCTTCAGCAAGCAGTGTTGGGGAGGTTGTCCCGGTGCAGGATGCGCTCGACCAGGGTTCCCGACAGGCTGACAGAGTTATCGCGGCGTCTGCCGATGCTGCGTCGACCGGTCAGCCGCCGGAGGAGCGGTAACGCTCTTTCAGCGCCACATAGCGTTGCGCCGTGCGGCGGATCCGTTCGAGCCGCCCCTCGCCGAGCGGACGAATGACGCCGGGAATGCCCATCACCAGCGACCCTGGCGGGACGACCATGCCCTCAGTCACCAGCGCGCGCGCCGCAATCAGGCTGCCAGCGCCGATTTTCGCGTGGTTCAGCACAACCGCGCCAATGCCAATCAGCACATCATCTTCGACGGTGCAGCCGTGCACGACCGCCGCATGCCCAATGGTCACGCCGTCGCCAATCGTCAACCAGGCGTCCGGGTCGGCATGGAGCACGCTGCCGTCCTGAATGTTGCAGCGCGCTCCAATCCGAATGAACCCGTTGTCGCCGCGGATGACGACCATGGGCCAGACAGATGAGTCGGCGCCGATGCTGACGGTGCCGCGCACATACGCATACGGCGAAATGTACGCGGTTGGATGGATGTCGAGCCGGTCGGTGATGTCGGGGAAGGTCAATGGTTCGCTCATAGGATTCTGTCCTGGGATGGTGTTTAGCTATCCGCCTATCCGCCCGGCGACTGAAGTCGCGGGCTATGGAAAGCGAAGCCCGCCTGCGCGGGCTATATCGGGCGATGCCCGATTATTTGCTCAAAAACCATATGTAAGGCAGACGCAAAGGCGCGAAGATGCAGAGTGCGGATGGAGTATTGACACTGATCACAAGACTTTGCGCCTTTGCGCCTTCGCGTCAAATGCCTTGAAACGATAGCAGACCTGTGCCGCCAGGTTGCGCGTTCTCTGAGATGTGAGCCAGTGAAGATTATAAATCCGGCAACCTGTGCTGTCCGGTCGCGCGTTCTTTTGGGCTGCGGGCTAAAGCCCTCGCTGAGTACATTGAAGCCCCGAAGGGGCTTGCACGATCGCAGACAGGGCTTCAACCCGTAGAGTCCCGGCACCACCGAACTATTTTATCCGCATAAGCCCTTGTCAGGGACATGGAAGCCCCGGAGTGGCTTGCACGCACGCCAGGCATTGCTCCAGGCTCCAGAGGGAAAAGCGCAATTGGAGGCGAAGTCACGTCCCTATGCAACCGACGGATCCTGAGCCCATAGCAGCCTCGCAGGGGCCTGACTGACCTGAGCAAGGGTTTCAGCCCACCGCGCCAGGAGTTCGTCTGACCTTTCACGTCAATCCACGAGAACGATCAAACAGGTGTCGCACAAATATGGTTCGGCACTTCCGTTGACAGCCTCGTAATGAGAGAGGGCTTCGGCAGGCTCGCTTCAGCTGACTGCCTCCCCGTGCACAGTTCCAATGTCCAGGTTGCGACTGCTCTGATGAGAAAAGGGAATCGAGCAAGAATATCAGTGGCGTCGCTTTTACATCGGCGACCAATACCCGCTTTCATTGATCTGCCAGTTGCGATCCTGATCGGAATATGCGCCCGGTTGCCAGAAGAGAGACGCATTGTTGACAGGGCTTAAGCGACCACTATCCCATTGGACCAGGATTTCGCAGTTACCTGAAAGTTCATCTTTATTGACGAGAGCGTGAGCGAGTACACGCTTCGAGACTACGACTGGATTGATTTGATTGAGTACAACCTTACATCCAAACGCTAATGTGTCCTTATGGTATGCCAACCGGCGCAGTACTCCGAATCCATAACGTGTATCGCCGCCGATAGCAATTGTCGTATGCTTCTGCAATTCCTCAAAGATTGCGTCTTTTCTGACAAAGATATACCCTACCAGTGCGACGGGCAATCGCGAATGACGCCAGTACGGATTGATGTGCTCCGTCTCGTGAAGGGAGCCTTCCAACGCTGTGTCGGAAATCGGGTCAACCGAAGTAGACGGGTGAGTGGAAAGAAGGCGTATGCGAAAATTGCGATCATCAACCGTCTGGTTATCACCTTCGCATTGCCAGACAAGGCCTGAACCCTCCTTGTAGAGCGGCAACCACGTTTTCCACTCATCACGGGTGCGTTCTGCGGGGTAAAAGTATGAGAAGCGAATGTTGCTTTGAATATCGCTCCCTACTGACCCGTAGTCAGGAAAGCTCATCGAACGCCTGCGTGCGATTTCAGCAGTGAATGCCCCCCACATCGCACGCGCTGGAATATAGAGTCGGCAACGGTTGACGCTGCCAGCGGGGGTTGCACCGATGTAGAGAGGCGACTCGAGTTGCCAGATCCAGCGAAATATCTGCCAGTTCATTGCCGACCTTTATCGTTTTCCTTCAACTTCGCGTGGTAACGACCGTATATAAACGCCTGTCGTAGAAGATCGCGCGCAAAAAGGAGTTGATCAAGGTCCTGTGAAATGCCTTGAATGGTATCGAGAATGTCGCCCTGATTGCTAAGATTCAGCATCTTTTTCAGGAAATTGTGACATTGATCGATAAATGACTTATCCACTTTCTCACGTGCTTTAAGATAGAGAAAGCAGGCGTAGACTCCCTGTTCTTCCAATACATTCAATGCGTGGTTGAACGTCTGTTCCTCGACAGCCTTAACTGTAGTCAGTTCACGACCGAGTTTTGCGCACTCAAGGTCGATATTTTCCATGACTTTGCTCCTCTATGACGTCGTTTTCGAGGCGCCGCCTGTTGATATATCAGGATGGCGGATGCAGCACTCGCAACCGCCCCATGCCACGGGTTCCCATCCCGCCAATGCCGAGATGTTCAAGATAAGGATGAGCGGTCTTGGCAACATCAAAGACATGGTCAGGCTGACTTATCGTGGTCGAGTTGATTGATGCGCTGATCGGATTTCCGCCCACCTGAAAATGATTGGGATTTTTACAGATGACGTTCCAGACCAGCACTGTTGCGCGTGGAAGCGCTTCATATGAAAACAGCGCCTTTTCTTCTGCTGCGCCCGTCTCCGGGTTAATCGAGACTGACGTGCGCACTTCGAGATTGCTATTCACCACGTGGCTGAAGAGTTTGTCAGAAAGCAGGCCAACGCGGTTCTTGCGGCTCTGCTGCGATTGCTGAGGCTGTTGAGATTTGGGCCAGATATATTCTGGAAGATTGAGATTATCAAGTTGATCCTTGATGTTGCCCCATTTGCTGAACTGTTCTACTGGCAACAACAGCCAGCCCAGGTTGAGCGATGCAGGTTTATCACTGTTACTCTCACGGTACAACTTGTTCTCTAGCGGCTCGGTCACCTCGCATCCGATCAGGTTTAATGCACCGGGACACGTGACCCACAACGACCCCTCACGCGTTGCTATCGGAAAGAGTAGAACATGTGCATCGCTGAAGGCGGCCAACCCGGCGAAACCGCCACCCTGTCCGCGAGCGAAGCCGAAGACCGTGCAAACTGGGCAGTCAGGCTTTCCACAGTGCCCACTCTGACCGGATGCACCGGGTTGTCCCTGGCCAGCGCAGTCTGGATACTTTCCAAGCGCCATTGCTGCATAGGTGCGATAGACGCCAGCCAGACTCGACCCCGGAACCTTCGGCACGCGTGTGACCGGATCGCGCGCGATTGTGAGATCGACACGCCCCAAGCGGGCGCCGCCGGTCCCGACGTGGATGGGATCAATTGCCATGCCTGTCACCGTAAATGCCTGATAGCTTGTCATCGTTCACCCTCTAAACGTTCCTTCAGCCAGACCAGATGCCAGTCGATTGCCCATCTAAACGTGCCACGCGCCGCTGCGTCCACCAGCGTCTCCAGCACGGCGCCGCTGACTCCCAGCCGATCAGCGAGCACTGCACGCGCCAGATGCTGCCATTCAGCAGCCCCGTCTGGCAACCACTCACCTTCCCCGGTGCGCCAGAACTGTCCGCGTCGATCCAATTCGGACCATACGTCGTGCAACGCAGAAAGGCTGGGACTGCAGCGCGCTAATAGATCCCAAACTGACTGCATGTGCTCAAAATCTGTTAGATAGTGTACATCTACCGGTTCGAATCGACGCGCAGTAGTATCGAGAAAGACAGCAGCAACCCGACTGGCGTCAACGGTAATCCTGTCACCGAGGCAGAGATTGGCCACGTGACGATAGACCTGTCCATTCGGATGCCGGAAGTCGTGCGGATAGCGCAGGTTGCGATCCTGCACGCGCACATATGGGTAAAAGACGTCATCGCGCCCATCGGGCATAGTCATCGGCATCATTACCGTCTCGATCTGGCCATCGTCGCGTTTCAGCGTGAGCGCAGCGATCCCGCCACATACACGGCGCTCGATGACGCTCCACGTTTCGCACGGCTCACGTGCCAGCGCATTCTCAAGGTTGCGCGCAGCTTCGATGACAGCCTGAAACGGCAGCATCCGCGGAAAGGCAACCACGCCAATGCGCAGCGGTAAACGATCCCAGACCCGGCCAAACTGTTCGCGCCACTGAACGATAGCAGTTTCGATACAAGCTGTAGCACAATTGAGCGGCACAAGCGCCCGAAAGCGCTGCGGGTTGAGGTCGAGCAGAATCACCGGATTGTAGATGCCAATCCCTTCCGGCTTCTTAATGTCGCCAATTGTCAACGTGTGCTTCTGACCATCATCGCCCTTCACCTCTATCGAAACGCCCTTCAAAGCGTCCTCGGTTTCTTCAGGACGAAGGCAGCGCGCCAGGTTGCCGTTGGTTACAAATTGCTTTAGACGATCAAAATAGATAACCTCAAACGGCGCATCGCGCCAGCGTCCGGCGTAGGTTTCGCGGTCTTCCCAGCCAGCAACCGATGCGCTATCAGGAATCAGCGCCAGACGCCCGACCCGCCAGCGGTTGGGGTGCGCAGCGGCCAATTCGCGGAAACGGTCAAGCAGATCGGTGAAGTACGACTCGGCGGCCTGCCAGAAACGATAGACGCGCCCAGGCGAGGGGAGTTTGCGGAACAACTGATGGGTCAGCCACGCCGCTCGTTGTGCATTGTTGAGCGAATTCCAATCAGGTGCATCGGCGCGATCTTCGACAATGCTTTCGAAAAAAGGCTTCCAACCGCCCGAATGTTTATATCCGTCCTGAAGGCTCGACAAGACCGCATCATTAGGGTTGTATGATGGAAGTTGACTCTGCACGTAACGAAGAAGTGAGTCGAAAGGTTGAGCAGGATCGAGAGGATTACTGACACTCTTGAGCACAGGGTTGAACACGCGCCACGCAGCAATACTCTGCGCACGGAGCGAGTCGATTCGCTCTCCGTTCAGCCAGGGTTCTATATCAAGGCTGAGGGTCAGCAGCGCCACGCGATCATGATCGTCGGCGACTTCAGAGATCCAGATCGTATCGCTCTCACCCTGCAACCAGGCGTCGAGCCGTCCCCGCCGCCGCTCACGGCAGACCGCACAGGGGTAACTCTTGCGAACATTGTCGGTAGAGGCATTGTGCGGCGGCTCGTTGAGCCGCACCTGACAGACCGGGCAGACATGGCGGGCGCCAGCGGCGCCTGTGCTCTGTGGCGAACAAATCGTCCAGTGACGATGGAGAGGCACTGCCAGGGCGCCTCGCGCTTCGTGCAGTTCCTTTATCATCGGAACAAAGGAGCGGGTCGAGCCTGAAAGTCGGCATAGCGGGGGTGTTTCGAACATATACCCCCCTGCCAGGTAATCAATCTCAGCTTCGATTGCCTGACGGACACTGTCAGCATCGCTCTGGCCCAGACTTCCCCCGCCTCTCGCCCGCTCGCCCGGAAACGTAAACGCCAGCGTCTCGTCATCGCGGTAGACCAGCGCACCCACTGCCAGATCAACCTCGATCAATCGACGCACGTCAGCAAAGAAACGCTCAATGTCGCGTTGCGCACCGACCCAGTCGCCGATACGCACCGCGCGCGCCTCGTAGTGTCCAGCGCCGAAGCCAATAGTCAGAACTCGCCATCTGGTTTGCGATTTGAGTTGGTTATCCCATGTAAAGCTATTTCCGCAGAGCACAGCGCCAGCCACTGCCGCCTTGAACAGCGCCGCCGCAATGTACGACTGGTCCCACAGCGCGACATCGTTATTCGGCAGGCGCGTTTCGGCAAGGGTCGAGCGAAACGCGGCGCGCAGCCAGCCCTGGGGTCCGATGGCTCCTTCACGCCACTGCCACCATGGCGCGAGATCGGCGATGTTCGATGAACCCAGGCGATGCAACTCATCCAGTAGCGCCTCGATCTGTCGGATAAGTTGATCCCAACCGCCGGGGTGCAACAGGGGCGGCGGGTCAGCCAGCAAATTGCGCTGCGGATGACCAAACGGCGAGCTGAGCCAGAGATGGGTGGCATCCTGGTTAAGATACCTTGACGTATCGCCCGGAACATTTTTCTCGATGCCGGAGGCCATGCCGTGCGCAGCTTGGAGCAAACCCAAGAGCCCAGTGTCACTACTTCTATGCTTTGTAATGAAATCGGTCAGCGTGTTAGGTAAGTGCGAGGATAGCGCGCTGTGCCAGACAGCACCTGGATTCTTCAGCCACGCCAGTTTCGCGTCCCATGGAAAAGGTGGGCTGACGGTAGTGAGCCAGTGGAGATCGGCGAACGCTACCCCTGTGCCAGCCTGTGCCCGCAAGAAATGAGGGTGCGCCTTGCCGGTCATGTGCAGCCAGCCAATAGCTTCGCATGCCAGCAGCAGCGGTCGATGATCACGGAGGGTCTGGAGCATCAGGGTCCCGTTGCTCATAGACGTTCCATCACTGCAGCCGGAGTTGTTGTTTAAGATCGGATATCGATTGAGCCGTGACAGGTTGAGACTGTCCGTACTTGTGAACCGTCCACTGCGTGATCTGCGCCGTTCCCCAACCAGCGGTGCGTTTTGCCGAAATGCCGTAGCGGGTCAACAGCGACTCAATAGACTCGATCAGCGATGACATCCATGGCTCAATCGGATTTTTCATGTCGGGAGAGGGAGCATAGAGCAGTCGCAGGCGCGCCTGTGTTTCTGCCGGAACCACTTCGTACACAATCGGCTGTGTGCCAGCGCGCCGCTCTCGATCGTGCGGGTTGATGACCTCAAAACCGATTTTGTCGAACCAAGTCGGATAGAAGACCAGCGCCCCCTGCAGAAAATCGTCTTGTTCGCCCTTTGGATTGCCGAACAGGTGAATAATCCAGTCAGGATCGCGCCACTGCTCAAATGATTTGCCCTTTGCCAGATGATCGCTCAGCCCGGCGTGCATCCGGCAAGACCAGCGCAGCATCCCCTTCCAGCTTGCTGCCGCCATAAAAGGCACGCCGAAGACACGATCTTTGCGCAGCGGATTATCGAGTACGTGAAAGATTCGATCATCTCTGGAATACCATGGCGATTGCAGGGTGAAGGCGATGTCCAGCGCCAGCCAGCGCTCATCGAGCAGAGTCGGAGGCCACGGATCGAGGCTGAGAGCAGGGGGAAGGTGTAATTTGCCTCGCGCAGCCTGATCGATGTAGCACTGGCGAGCATCTTCCTTTCGCTTCCGGTCTTGAGCCAACCAAACACTTACACTGTCGGTCAGTTCATTGAGCGAGTTCTCATTTCCACCCGACAGATTTTGACAGAGTTGCTCCCTTATTCTTTTGATATCATCAATTTGTTTGCGTTGCTGTCCTTGAAGGCTACGCCGTTGCTGTTCTAAACCTCTCATCTGCTGGTCATATTGATCGGAAATATTTCTTAGATGACCAGAGACGCTGGCGAACCAATCGAAAATGTGCTCTTCTGTCATACGTTAGTCTCGATCAAGAATTGAAGCAAGTATTTTGCTGCCGTGCTTGAACTCTTCGTCGCGAAAGTCTTGCCAATCGCTTTGTAGATTCTGTTGCAAGCTTTGAAGGAAGTTTTGCAAATTATTAGCTTCCTCTACAAATCCAAACGTGCGCGGCGGGTCTTTGAAACTGAAAACCTTTTTACTCTCAGCGAGTTGACGCCGGCTCGCTCTTCGCCCGGCTAACCATGAGTCCTTACTCTGAGACTGAGAGTCCTTACTCTGAGGCCGCCTCTTCGGTTCCGGTCTTCCAATCACGCGATTAAACGTGCTCTTTTGACTGTCCTGCCGCGCCAGATATCGACCCTTCACACACCAGAAGTTGGTAAGCGACGCCCACGCGAAACCATCGTGATCAGGTTTGCGCCAGCGCGAGTCAGTGACGTAGCCGCACAGGATTTGTTTAGGCACGGGAGAAATTTCTGGTCGCTTTATTATCTGAATCAATCCGTAATCTTTATGATGAGGATTGTCTTGACGGCTCTGCTCATCACTTGGCTTGTACACCGTTTTGCCGCCAATGGCGCCGTATTCGGCGATCAACCGCAGGGTCAGGTCGATCAACGCCCATTCTTCGTTGCGGATTGGGCGCAGCGGGGTGAAACGGAAGATAAAAGTTTCGTTTTGTGTGATCTGTGCTTGTTTGACTTTTCCATCAGCATCCAAAATCTCAAATCGAAACTTGCGCACCCAGCCGGTGCACCCGAAGAGCTCGCAGACAACGCAGTGCTTGCCTTCTGTATCTGGACAGCGATTCCCGTCTCTGGTCGGGTCGCAGGCACAGCCGCCCAACCCGCGCACCAGCACCTCGCACCACCAGCGGACCGAACCAAGCAAGCCAGTAGTGATGGTGCGATCAGGATTGCCATTGAGATCACCAGTCCAGATGTTGGTCAGAGCTTTGATATGGTAATCTCTGCTGTCCATTATCCTGCCTTGTGGTTTTTGCATAATATTACCACATCCGGGCACAGGGTCTGACAGTGAACAGCCTGAATGTCGATGTAAGCGATGACGCATGCGGGTCTCAATGATTTCGCGGGAAGCGAAACGCTTCGCCCTTCCACACTTCAGTAACCGACTGCGGATAAATATGCAGACATTATTTCTGGAAGCGGTCAGTACGCTCAGGCGCTCCAGACCGCTTCATCCTCTGCGGTTTCCGCCTGCTGCTGCGGGAAGCCGCCTGCGGCGAAGTCGCGGATGATGAGCGGGGCATGGGCGTCGAACCCCGCGATGTTGAGCGACCGGGGATCGTTAGGGTCGGCGACGCTGTAGCGCTCGGCGGTGGTTGCCGCGATAATCAGCGCCGCATTGACGCCGACGGCATCGCGGTAGCGCTCCAGTACAACATGCACTGGCTCGCGGTTCGCCCACGTCTCATTATCGGTGATAATCACGATAGCGTCCGCCGGAACGCGATTATCTATCGCCCAGAGAAGCGGCTGGGAAATATCCGTGCCGCCAGCGGGCAGGTCAGCAATAGTCCGCTGGATCTGTTCCAGGTTCATCTTCGGATTGATGCCCAGATGTCCGCACGCTGTATGGAACCACAGGGCGTGCCAGCGCGGCTCGGTGCGCACCGTCACCATCGCCATCACGCCGCCGATTTCGCGCGGCGTGATGCCGCCGAGCGACGCAAGCGGCGGATACGCCATCGACCCTGAGACGTCCACTGCCAGCAGCATCCGCACATTGGCCGGATCAACCAGCGAGAAAGACGTGGCGAACGCCTCGTCGAGCGCCTGCTGAATAGCCGGGATCGGCTGCCAGGTCTGCTTCGTCTTCGCACTCCCTCCAGCGGCGTAGGTGCGTGACGCGACCAGGATGTGGAACGGATGGATGCGGGCGC
>JAUQOW010000204.1 GCA_030550675.1 Chloroflexota bacterium | reverse complement strand
CGTCACCCTGGCGTGGGCGCTTATCTCGGTGGGCCTGATCCAGTATTTCGGCTTTCAGGCGCTTGGGCTCGGCTACCTTACAAAGTTTTTCAACTTCCGCGAAGGTTTCATGGCGGCGATTGTCGGCATCCTTGAACTCATCTCCGAATTCGTGCGCATTATCGCCTTTGCCTTCCGACTTTTCGGCAACATCTTCGCTGGCGAGGTGATTCTCGTCGTCATGGCGTTCCTGTTCCCGTATCTGCTGCCGGCGCCGTTCTACGCCTTTGAACTCTTCGTCGCTTTTATGCAGGCGCTGATCTTCTCGGTGCTGTCGCTCGTCTTTATGTCGCTGGCGACGGAAGCGCACGGCGGGCACGGGCACGAGAGCCACGGGCATGGCGAAACGGCGGCGCACTAGAAATCAGTGTGCAGCGGCGCTTCCTGAAGCGCACGCGCGGATGTCGATATGTCTGAGACGCAAGCACATCATTGTACTCTTGAGGAGGAGACAGGATCATGACGGATGACGGTCTGCGACTTATCGCTGCGGCGCTCGCAGTTGGCATCGGCGCCGTTGGACCTGGCGTTGGCATCGGCGTTATCTTCAGCGGCGCGCTGCAGGCGATGGGCCGCAACCCCGAAGCCGAAGGAACCCTGCGCACCTATATGTTCCTCGGCTTTGCGCTGGTTGAAGCGCTGTTCATCTTTGCACTGGTGATCTCGCTGCTGATCGCATTCCGCATTGTGTAAATCCTTCCGCGTTATGTGGGGAGAACGGCTGTGGAAAAACTGGGCATCAACTGGGGATTGTTGATTGCGCAACTGATCAACGTCATCTTCGTCGTCTGGCTGCTGACCACTTTCCTGTACCGCCCGATTCTGAATATGCTCAACCAGCGGACGAACCGGATTCAGGAAGGGTTGCAGGATGCTGAGAAGGTCCGCGAGCAACTGGCGAATGCAAAGCGCGACTACGACGCCGAGCTGGCAAAGGCGCGCCAGGAAGCGGCTGGTATTCTGGCGCAGGCGCAGGAGCGGGCGCGCGCGCAGGCGGCGGAGATCATTGCGCAGGCGCACCGCGACGCCGAAAAGATTAAGAGCGATGCGCTCGCACAGGCGGAACAGGAGCGACAGCGGATGCTTAGCGAACTTAAGGATCGTATGGCGGAACTGGTCGTCCTCACGGCTGAACGGGTGCTCGGCGAGGAGTTGAAGGCGAACCATGACCGCCTGATCGAAGAGTCGCTGGCGGAACTCGGCAAGTATAATTAAAGCCGCAGGATCGGGCGATTCGCCCGACGCGGAGGTGGAGTTGTGAGTGCATCTGAGGCTCAGGTCATCGCGCGGGCATTGTTCGACTCGCTGACCGGCGCGGCGTTGCAGGCGTTGCGCGCGGCTGCCAGCGTCAATGGCGAGATGACGCCGGAACGGGTGCTGGCGGCGCTGCCGGAAGACGCGCCGCGCGAGGTGCGCAATCTGATCCTGGCGCTTGGCAGGGATGGCAATCTCGACCGCCTGCCGACGGTGGCGGCGGCTTTTGAGCAGATGACGCGCCGCGGCGGCGCACGACCGCTCACCGGCGAGGTGACCAGCGCCGTTGAGTTGAGCCCGCAACAGCGCGAACGCATCACTGAACAACTGAAGGCGCGGTATGGTCCCGACCTGGAACTGCGCTTCACTGTCGATGAATCGCTGATTGGCGGGTTGATTATTCGGATCGGCGATCAGGTTCTCGATACCAGCCTGCGCACGCGCATGGCCGCCATTCAGCGCAGTATGATGACCGGGTAGCGTCCGCAATGAAGGCGGCGCACCACGATAAGGGGATGGACGATGGCAGTTGCAACGACTGAGGAATTGTATCAGCGTCTGTTGAAGAGTATTCGCGAGGGCGTTGATCTTCAGCCGAAGATGGTCAACGTCGGCACTGTGATCCAGGTTGGCGACGGCGTGGCAAGGATCAGCGGCCTCGAGCAGGCGATGGCGTCGGAATTGCTCGAATTCCCGCCGAAAGCCGGTCGTAGCGAGCCGGTGTATGGCATTGCGCTCAATTTGGAAAAAGACTCGGTTTCGGCGATTATTCTCGGCGATTATCTTGGCATTGAAGAGGGCGATCAGGTCAACTCGACCGGGCGCGTCATTTCGGTGCCGGTCGGTCAGGCGCTGATCGGGCGGGTGGTGAACGCCCTCGGTCAGCCAATCGATGGCAAAGGTCCGATCCAGACGACGAAGTATCGCCCGATTGAGCGCATCGCCCCTGGCGTAATCACGCGCAAGTCGGTGGATACGCCGGTGCAGACGGGCATTATCGCCATCGACTCAATGATCCCGATTGGGCGCGGTCAGCGTGAGTTGATCATCGGCGACCGTCAGACTGGTAAAACGGCGGTGGCGATCGATACGATCATCAACCAGAAGGGGCAGGGGATGGTCTGCATCTACGTGGCCATCGGGCAGAAACGCGCCCAGGTCGCGCAGATCATCAACACCCTCGAAAAGTACGGCGCCATGGATTACACCATCGTCGTCTCGGCGACGGCGTCGGAGTCGGCGGCGTTGCAGTATATCGCGCCGTATGCCGGTTGCGCGATGGGCGAAGAGGTGATGGAAAATGGCGTCATCATCGACGGTCGGGAAGTGCGCGATGCGCTGATTGTCTACGACGACCTCTCGAAGCATGCGACCGCCTATCGCCAGGTGTCGCTGCTGCTGCGCCGTCCGCCTGGTCGTGAGGCGTATCCCGGCGATGTGTTTTATCTCCATTCGCGCCTGCTCGAGCGCGCCGCACGCCTGAACGAAGACTACGGAGGAGGAAGCCTGACGGCTCTGCCAATCATCGAAACGCAGGCGAATGACGTATCGGCGTATATTCCGACCAATGTCATTTCGATTACCGATGGTCAGATTTATCTGGAGACCGACCTGTTCAACGCCGGTATTCGCCCGGCGTTGAACGTTGGCATCTCAGTGTCGCGCGTCGGCGGCGCTGCGCAGACTCGCGCCATGCGCTCGGTGTCGGATCGCCTGAAGATCGATATGGCGCAGTTCCGCGATCTCGCGGCATTCGCGCAGTTCGCCTCAGACCTCGACCCGACGACGCGCGCACAGATCGAGCGCGGTCAGCGCTTGCAGGAAGTGCTCAAGCAGCCGCAGTTCCGCCCTATGCCGCTCGAGGAGCAGGTGGTCATCCTGTTCGCTGGCATCAATGGCTACCTCGACGATGTGCCGATCAGTCAAATCGGGCGGTTCAAGACTGAGTTGTTCAACTACATGCGCACGGCGCATCCCGAAGTTGGGAAGATGATCTTCGAGAATCGCCTCGACCGCAAGTTCCCTTCGCCTGAAATTCGCTCTGCGATTGAGAACATGCTGAAAGAATTCAAGCAAATGAGCACGTTTACAGAGGATTAATTCGGTAGAGACGTTGCATTGCAACGTCTCCATGGTGACATTGCAACGTCTCCATGGTGACATTGCAACGTCTCCATGGTGACATTGCAACGTCTCCTGATCTGAGGAAGTTATGCCCAGCACCCGTGAAATCAGGCGTCGTATTCGTTCAGTGAAGAACCTGGCGCAGATTACGCGCGCGATGGAGATGGTGTCGGCGTCGAAGATGCGCCGCGCGCAGCGGAATGTGCTCGCAACCCGTCCGTATGCCGACCGTCTGCTCGATGTGATGGGGGAATTGACCGGGCGCGCGGTCGGGATGCGGCGCGGCACGCTGCTCGAAGTGCGCCCCGTCGTGAAGGGAGTTGCGCTGATCGTCGTGACGCCCGACCGCGGTCTGGCAGGGAGCCTGGTTGCGAATGTGCTGCGACGCGCCTCGCGCTTCATTCTCGACGAACAGGAAAAGAAGCATGCCGTCGAGGTTCTGGCGATCGGTAAGAAAGGGCGCGACTTTATGGTGCGCACGCGCCAGAATCTGGTCGCCGAGGTGACCAAACTGGGCGATTATCCGCGTCTAACCGATATTCTCGGCATTGCGACGCACGTAATCAATGGCTTTCTGAGCGGGCGCTACGACGAGGTGTATGTGCTGTACAGCCAGTTTGTCAATACACTGGTGCAGCGCCCGACGATCAAGCGGTTGTTGCCGATCGATCCGCCGCACGAACCGGCGGAACGCATGGTAGATTACACCTACGAGCCGAGTCAGGAAGAAGTGTTGCGTGAATTGCTGCCGCGCTTCGTCGAAGTGCAACTCTATCAGGCGGTGCTGGAGGCGATTGCCAGCGAGCATAGCGCGCGCATGGTGGCGATGCGCAACGCGACTGACAACGCCAAAGAATTGCAGCGCGATCTGACCCTCTCATACAACAAGACGCGCCAGGCAAACATTACGAAGGAAGTCTCTGAAATTGCGTCGGGTGCGGCAGCCCTGGCGGAAATGTGACGCGATACACCTGAGTGGAGGATTCTCATGGCCGGAGCAACCGGTGTCGTGACTGATATTATTGGGGTGGTGCTCAACGCAAAGTTTCCGGAGAACCAGACGCCGGAGATCTACAATGCGCTGGAGATTCCGCTGGAAAACGGCAAGCGCCTGGTCGCCGAGGTGCAGCAGCAACTCGGCGGCGGCGTGGTTAAAGCCGTGGCAATGAGCAGCACCGATGGCATGCGCCGCGGCGTCAAGGTGATTGATACCGGTCGACCGATTGCTGTTCCCGTCGGACCGGGAACGCTTGGGCGCGTGTTTGACGTGCTCGGCGATCCGATTGACGGTGAGGGTCCGGTGCAGGCGACCGAGTATCGCCCGATCCATCGTCCGCCGCCGTCGCTCGAAGACCAATCAACGACAGCGCAGGTCTTCGAGACGGGCATTAAGGTCATTGACCTGATCGCCCCCTTCACTCGCGGCGGCAAGACGGGCATCTTCGGCGGCGCCGGCGTCGGCAAGACGGTCATTATTCAGGAACTGATCGCCAACGTCGCCAAGGAGCAGTCAGGGTACTCGGTTTTCGCCGGGGTCGGTGAGCGCTCGCGTGAGGGGAACGACCTCATCCACGAGATGAAGGAAGCCCGGATCGACGAAAAGACCCGGGTCTTCGACCGAACCGTCATGGTCTTCGGTCAGATGAACGAACCGCCGGGGGCGCGTCTGCGCGTGGCGCTGACCGCGATGACGATGGCGGAGTACTTCCGTGACGAAGGGCGCGACGTGCTGCTCTTCATCGACAATATCTTCCGCTTCGTTCAGGCGGGTTCGGAGGTCTCGGCGCTGCTGGGACGCATGCCGTCGCAGGTGGGGTACCAGCCGACGCTCGGCACCGAGATGGGGGAGTTGCAGGAGCGCATTACGTCGACCAAGAAAGGGTCGATCACCTCGATGCAGGCAGTCTACGTGCCCGCCGACGACTACACCGACCCGGCGCCGGCGACGGTCTTCTCGCACCTTGACGCAACGATCACGCTCGAACGCAGCATCGCCGCCAAAGGCATCTATCCTGCCGTCGATCCGCTGGCGTCCACCAGTCGCATTCTCGATCCCAACATCGTCGGCGAGGAGCACTACCGCGTGGCGCGCGAGGTGCAGCGCGTGTTGCAGCGCTACAAGGACTTGCAGGACATCATCGCCATTTTAGGGGTCGAGGAACTGTCCGACGAGGATAAACTGACGGTGGCGCGCGCGCGTAAGATCGAGCGCTTCTTCTCGCAACCCTTCACCGTAGCGCAGCAGTTCACCGGTCGCCCCGGCAAGTACGTGCCCATTCCTGAGACCGTAAAGAGTTTCGCGCGGTTGCTGGCAGGCGAGGTTGATCACATTCCTGAGCAGTTCTTCCTGCTCCAGGGCGGGCTCGACGATGTCATTCAGGCGTATGAGGCGTCACGGAGGTAGCGCATATGCCCATTCACCTCGAAATCGTGACGGCGGAGCGCGTCGTGCTCTCCGATGATGTGGATATGATCAACGCGCCGACGAAAGACGGTCGCGTCGGCATCCTGCCGCGCCACGCGCCGCTTCTGACGATCCTCGAGGTCGGCGAACTCGATATCGTTAAGGATGGGGTCACTACTCCTTTTGCGATCTCTGGCGGGTTTATGGAAGTGCTGCCGCACCGCGTAACCATTCTAGCGGATACCGCCGAACGCGCCGAGGAGATCGACGAAGCGCGCGCTGAGGCGGCGCGCCGCGCGGCTGAACAGCGCATCGCCGAACGGAAGAGCGCGCAGGACCTGGCGCTCGCCGAGGCGGAGTTGCGCCGCGCACTTGTGCAGTTGAAAGTCGCGCAGTTGAAGAAAATCAAACGTGAGCGCGAGTAGTGAACTGGTGCATCTCTTCGGGAGGGCTGCTCCGCAAATCTGACGCAGAGACGCGAAGACGCAAAGGTCTTTTTCCTTTATGGATCGCAACACGTGCGTCTTTACGTCCATCTCTATACTGTACAGTGCTATCGCAGGGAACAGGATGCAGGATCATAAGCGCTGCTCTTGACCCTGCGATATTTCATGCTAAAGGCGCAATCCGTCGGGCAGGAAGGTATGGCAAAGAAAATCGGCATCGACCTGGGCACCGCCAAAGTGCTGGTGTATGTCAAGGGTCGCGGAATCGTCCTCTCAGAACCCTCGGTCGTCGCCATTTCGACGAAGGATAATCGAATTAAGGCAGTGGGCTCAGACGCGCTGGCAATGCTGGGGCGCGAACCGGAAAGCATCGAGGTGATCCGCCCGCTGCGCGACGGCGTCATCGCCGATTATGACATTACTGAGGCGATGCTGCGCTATTTCATCCGCAAGGCGATGGGACCATTCAGTTTCAGCAAACCCGATGTCATGGTCTGTATCCCGGCGGGCATTACGACCGTCGAGATGCGCGCGGTGCGCCAGGCGGCGGAGGCTGCCGGAGCGCGCCGCGCCTATCTGATCCGCGAGCCGCTCGCGGCAGCGATTGGCGCCAACATTCCGGTGGCGCAGCCATCAGGAAACCTGATCATCGACATTGGCGGAGGGACGACTGAAGTGGCGGTTATTTCCCTGAACGATATCGTCGTCAGCCACTCGGTGCGCGTCGGCGGCAACAAGTTCGATGAAACGATCGCTGCATATATCAAACGCAAGTATAACGTGCTGATTGGCGAACGCACCGCCGAAAGCATCAAGATTGAGATCGGCTCGGCGCTGCCGCTTGAACGTCCGTTGTCTATGCAGGTGCGCGGACGCGACCAGGTAGCCGGTCTGCCGCGCACGATTGAAGTCAGTTCGAACGAGATCACTGAGGCGTTGCAGGAGCCGCTGGAAGCGGTGATCGATGCGGTGCGCCGCGTCCTCGCCGAAACGCCGCCGGAATTGTCGTCTGACATCATCGACAAGGGGATGATTATGACTGGCGGCGGTTCGATGTTGCGCCGCATCAACGAACTGCTCACCGATGTGACTGGCGTGCCCTGCTATGTCGCCGATCAACCGGCGAACTGCGTCGCCATCGGTACGGGCATGGCGCTCGAATACATCGACATCCTGCGCGATAGCCTCAGCGGGGATGATTTGAATTAGGGGTTAGGGGTTAGAGACGAAGAGATCAATGAATACAGTGAAGCTTAACCCTTAACCCCTAACCCCTAACCCATACTGAACGATGAGACAGAAGTGCAATCCCCCGGCAACCGGGCTGGTGCTCGAGATTGGCAGCGGCGATAATCCGCATCCGCGCGCTCACGTGTTACTCGACCGCTATCCTGGCGCTGATAACCGTGAGCGCGGCGGCGACCTGGTTGTTGATCGTCCGTTCGTGGTGGCGGACGCACATTACCTTCCCTTCAAGGATGGCGCGTTTGCGTACACGATCTGCTCGCACGTCCTGGAGCATATGGACGACCCGATCCGGTTCGCTGCCGAACTCCGACGGGTGAGTGCAGCCGGGTATATTCAAAGCCCTTCTGAAATCGCCGAGCGCCTGTTTCACTGGTCGTTCCACCGCTGGTATGTCAACCTGGACGGCGAGACGCTTGTGCTCCATCCGCGCGAACCGGACGAGCCGTTCGGTGAATTGTTCGATTACCTCTACGCCTATAACCCCGCTTACTACTTCTTCCAGCGCAGCATGCCCGATCTTTTCTGGGTTGAACGTGAATGGCGCGGCGATGACCTCAAGATCGAGGTGCGCGACTCGTCGCCGCTTCGCCTGCGCGACCCGGCGTTCCTGCGCGACCTGGTGCGCCCGCGGATGTCGGTGCTGCGCCTGATCGGGCTGTTCATCGCATCGCTCGTTGCGCGTTCCATTGGCGCTGATGTGCGCCGCAGGATTCGACGGTTGCTGCGGCGGAGTTATCTGTGAAGATCGTCACCGTCAGGCTGCTCAAGCCCGAAAAGCGCCACACGGTCACCTACCAGGCGGAGGTCATTCAGATGACGCCGGAGTACGCGCTGGTGCGCGCAGTGTGGGATCGCCCGCGCCTTGACCTGGGGTATGTGACCTTTGAGACGGGGGATGTCTTCTTCGAGCACTTCTACGCCAGTCGCTGGTACAATGTGTTTGAACTGCGCAACGCGGAAGGTGCGCTCAAGGGGTGGTACTGCAATGTGACGCGCCCGGCGATCATCAGGGCAGAGACGATTATCTCCGAGGACCTTGACCTCGACCTGTTCGTATCGGCGCGGCGTGATCAGTTGTTGCGGCTCGACGTTGAGGAGTTCGAGGCGCGCGAGCTGGCGCAGCGTGATCCACCGGTTTATGCCGCAGCGCACGCCGCCCTGGACGAACTGGAGCGCCTGGCGCGCGCGGGAGCGCCGCCGTTCGATAGAAGTTAACCTATGGCAGCAGACATCGGCGTTGGATTGGTCGGCTACGGCGGCATTGGGCGCATGCACGCGCTCTGCTATCGGATGTTGCCACTGGCGTACCCTGAACTGGCGGGACGGGTGCGTGTGGTTGGCGTTGCAACCGCCA
>JAUQOW010000028.1 GCA_030550675.1 Chloroflexota bacterium | reverse complement strand
GCTGCACGCCGCGCCGCATCCCGACGGCGGTTTTCTGCTGGATATTACAGCGCCAGTTGCAATGGCGCACGAGGTGCCCCATGATACGGGTGTTGCTGGTCGATGATCAGACCCTGATCCGTCAGGGCATCGCCATGCTGCTCGAACTCGAGCCGGACCTGGAGGTCGTCGGCGCCGTCGGCGACGGACGTGCTGCAATCGAGGCGGTCGAGAAGCTGCATCCCGATGTTGTACTGATGGATGTGCGCATGCCAGGCATGGACGGCGTCACTGCCACCCGCGAGTTGAACCGCCGCTTCCCGGAGGTTGGCGTGATTATTCTGACGACCTTCGATGATGATGAGTATGTGTTTGAGGGATTGAAAGCCGGCGCGCGCGGTTATCTGCTGAAGGATATCAGCAGCGAAGAGATGGCGGAAGCGGTGCGCACGGTTGCGCGCGGCGAGGCGCTTATCCAGCCAAGCATCGCGCGCAAAGTCGTGGCTGAGTTCTCGCGTCTGGCGGTCAGCGCATCGCCTGCGCCAGAACGCATGCTGCCGCGGTCGCCAAATGCGCTCACTGAGCGGGAATTGGACGTACTGAAAGCCCTGGCGCGCGGCATGTCGAACAAAGAGATCGCCGCTGCGCTCGTCATCACCGAAGGCACCGTCAAGACCCATATCTCGAATATCCTGGCGAAACTCGAAGTGCGGGATCGGACGCAGGCGGTGTTGAAGGCGCAGCAGTTACGGTTGTTGGATGAGGATTAGGGTTAGGGGTTATGTGCCCGCAAAGACATATTTCAGGTAGCGCCAGGTCCCGTCCGCCACCGCACAGGGGGTCTCAACGATTGAAACGTCGCCGGCTGGAGACCCATAGGCAGTCAATCCTTCATCGCGGGCAACCTTGAGGGCGGTGAGCATTGCCTGCGGTTCAGCCACGATGACGATCGATGAGACGCCCTGCGCGCGCGCTATATCTGCTGCGGAGCGTATGCCCTCTACCAGTGATCTGCTCTTTTCGTCAGCAAACAACGTCTGTGGCGGCAGTCCCTGATCGATCAGATACTGGCGAGCCAGCGGTACGAACATGAGATTCCCGCTCAGGATAATGCGGCTGACCATCCCGCGACGGTAGAGCGTGACTGCGTGATCACACTGCGCTTGTTGTTCAGGCGTGAGCGCGCTGTCAAACGCCTCGCCAGCCACGAGCGCGGCGCTGGCGGGTCGCGCCTCGTCGCGTCCGCTCTGCACGACGACCATTGCCGCCGTCAATCCCAGCAGCAGCAGTGCGCTGGTCAGCACAGCCGCCATGCCGCGACCGAGAGAGACGAGCGCGCGCGTCACCGGTTTCAATCGTGGATGCCAGGTCACAGGACGTCCTGTTCCTCCAAGACCTCAACGGTCTCCGCCTCTTGACCCGTTGTCGCCCAGTGATGTCATTGTCGCTACGAGCGCACCGTCAGCAAGCGGGCGCCTGACAAGCTCGTGAGGTCTTCAGTTCTCCTGGTATAATACTATAACGACTCGACGCCTGTTTCGATAGAGACCCATCTATGACTGACGAACCCAAACGCGCACTTGTGATTGGCGCCCATCCCGACGACAATGAGTTTGGCGCTGGCGGAACGATTGCCAAACTTGCCGATCAGGGATGGGACATTACCTTCATTATTGCGACCAACGGCAACAAAGGCAGCCACGATCCATCGATGTCATCATTTCGCCTGTCTGAAATTCGCGAGCAGGAGCAGCGCGCCGCCGCTGAAATCCTCGGAGTGCGCCGCGTCATCTTCCTGCGCAATAATGACGGCGAACTCGAACCCTCTCCGGCACTGCGCGCCGAATTCGCGCTCTACATTCGCCATTTCAAACCGCATGCCATCTACACCCACGATCCCTGGAAGCATTATATGCTCCACCCCGACCACCGCGCCGTCGGGTTTGCCGTCATTGAAGCGGTCGTCAGCGCGCGCGACCATCTGTTCATGCCGGGGTTGGGGCAGATCGGCATCGGCGTCTGGCGTCCCGAGGCGCTCTACCTGTGGGGCGCTGAACAACCGGATCACGTTGAAGACGTTTCGAACTATGTGGAGCGGAAGATCGCGGCGCTGCGCGAGCATCACACGCAATTGGATGAAGTTCAGGGCTGGGAAGAGCGGGTGCGCCAGCGTATGGCGGAGGCAGGCAAAGAGCACGGCTTCGCCGCAGCCGAGACGTTCAAAAAACTTCCGGTGTAACCGTCAAAAGGCGTCAGACCCGGCGATCCAGGCGTGACCGGTCGGGAAGATTGCGTCGAGTGTCGATAGGAGCGCGGGCGGGATGTGCACGCCAGGATAATGAGCGACCCAGTGCGCCGGGCGAAAGCCGAACAGCAGTTGCACGAGCGCCTGCGGCGTCAGCATGACTGTTTGCAGGTCTGGCGCATCGGCCGCCGCTCCCACCGCCAGTGATAGTTCCACGCCAGCGACACACAGCCGAAACGCCTCGCTACCGGTTGCCCGACGTCGTTCCTCAAGCAGTGGACCGATGCGGTCGAGCAGCGTCGGCAGGTGAGCGGGGCGCGCCATCCACCCCTCATTGGGATGGTGATAGGAGCGACTCGTCAGGTTCAGATGATCGGCGAGCATGTAGAACGTCGGCGAGTCCGGCGGCAGGGGCCAGTCGATCTCCGCCGCTTCCCTGGCAATGTCTGCGTGATGCTGAAGCAGCGCCAGCGCCGCGGGCCAGTCGTCGGCGGCGACTTCGACTGCATGGTTGCCAGGCGCGCGCGACGGTAAGATCAGATACCCGCGCACCTGCCCGTTGCCATCGCACGCCAGTCGCGGCGGGTTCTCCTCCAGGCGCAGCGCCAGATCATGGCGCTGCCACTCGATTGTGCGCACAAAACTGCCGCTGTAGCCAGAGTAGTGCCGTTCGTGCAGTTCGAACAGCGCCGGGGCATCGTCCAGTGTGGCTGGTTGCGCTGTGTACGGGCTTTGTGGCATCGTCGCCAGGTATGCCCGACTGATGACATGGCGCGAGGTATCGAGAACGTCCACATACCCAAAGCGGCCATAGAAACCGGCAATCCCATCGAGCAGGATCAACCCCAATCGCCGCTCGATTGCACGCGCCAGAGCGTCGTGCATCAGCGCGGTAGCAACCCCGCGACCGCGCCAGTCGGGATGGGTGACGAGGCTGGCGAAACATCCGGTTGGAATCGTCACGAAACCGACCCGCAGCATTCGTTCATACAGAATGTAACCGCCGATCACTGTTGTCGCAACAAAGGCGCAACGCACCTGTCCAGGAACATAATCGGGCGCACACTCGACATGCTGCCGCCAGCGCGCTGCGCTGCGGAGCGTATTGAGCGCGAACGTCTCACCTGCAAGCTGGAAGAATGCATCCAGCTCGGCGGACGTCTCTGCGGAACGGATTGTGATGTCGTCACTTGCGGGCATGGCGTATTCATCATACCAGAGGCGAGAGGCGAGAGGCAAGAGGGGGTTGAAGGTTGAAGGTTGCACGTTGAAGGTTGCACGTTGAAGGTTGAAGGTTGCACGTAGAGCCGTTGCAATGCAACGGCTGTAGCGCAAGAGGGGTTACGTGTTGAACGTTGAATGTTGAACATAGTGCCATCTGTCGTCGTGACAGATACGAACAGAAAGGAAGATTATGAGCGCCCGTATCCTTATGATGCTCGCTATGATGCTGCTCACCCTGATCGTGCATTGTTCGCCAACCCCGGCGGCGTCGTCCGCACCCATAACTCCTCCTCAATTCCTGACCATCGCCGCACAGTTGCAGGGCGACGCTCCGTGCGTCTTTCGCCCGTCGGCGCAACGCTTCTTCTGCGACACAGCGCGCGATGGCGGCACAGAGGAGTTCACCGTTGCATTCGGCGCGGCTGCGGACATTCCGCTGCTAGGGGAAGTTAACGGGACTGGTCGTGATGTCGCCTGCGCCTTTCGCCCGTCGAACCAGCGCTTCCTTTGCGACACGGCGCGCGACGGCGGCGCCGCTGAGTTCTCCGTTCAGTTCGGCGACGCTTCGGATACGCCGCTCATGGGGGATGTCGATGGCGATGGGCGCGATGAGCCGTGCGTTTTTCGCCCGTCGAACCAGCGCTTCTTCTGCGACACCGCGCGCGATGGCGGCGCTGCCGAGTTCGTTGTGCAGTTCGGCGCTGCTTCGGATACGCCGCTCATGGGGGATGTCGATGGCGACGGGCGCGATGAACCGTGCGTCTTTCGCCCGTCGGCGCAGCGCTTCTTCTGCGACACCGCGCGCGATGGCGGCGCCGCTGAGTTCTCCGTTCAGTTCGGCGACGCTTCGGATACGCCGCTCATGGGGGATGTCGATGGTGATGGGCGCGATGAGCCGTGCGTCTTTCGCCCGTCGATCCAGCGCTTCCTTTGCGACACCGCGCGCGATGGCGGCAACGCCGAGTTTGAAGTCTCATTCGGCGCTGCTTCAGATATTCCGCTCATCGGCTCTCTCGGTCAGCCCTTTGGCGTCGCCCTGCCCCTTGTGGTACGATAAGATCTGACGGACTAATAAGAAGATCAACCATTGGACCATATCGTGATTGGCGTTGGCTTCGACCGGCGCAGCCAACGCCGGTTGCGCCGGTCGAAATCAACGTCAGTGGAGCCGGTCGAAGCCAACGCCAACCGCTCCACAGATGCAGGAGTGATTGTCCAGGTTTTCGTTGATCACCAGGCGCGCTTTGGTTGTTCCGTCGGCGCCTGATTTCTCAAAAGGGTTGACGCGAAGACGCAAAGGCGCCAGGCTTCACATATGCAAGAAGACTTTGCAACTTCGCGCCGTTGTGTCCGCCCTTTGAAGAGATTTCTCGCGCCAATGCCTTTCCAACAGGAAAGGCGAGCCATGCTCAGATCAGCGGCTTCATACGCTGAGTCCCTGCACCTTTGCGCCTTTGTGCAAGCATCCTTGAAAGGCATCAGATCCAGGTGGTCTGTCGTCTATGACCCTGCACTCTGCGTTGCAACCAATCGAGGAGTGGTTTGCGCGTCGCGGATGGTCGCCATTCCCCTTTCAGCGCAAGGTGTGGCAGGCGTACCTGGCAGGCGAGAGCGGTCTGATCCACGCCACCACCGGCGCCGGGAAGACGTATGCCGCCTGGCTGGGACCGGTGGCTGAATGGCTGGCGCACGAAGCATTGGAGCGCACGACGCCTGCGTTGCGCGTCCTGTGGATCACGCCGCTGCGTGCACTCGCCGCCGATACAGTCGAGGCGCTGCGCGCGCCGCTCGCAGACCTCAACGTACCCTGGCAGGTCGAGGCGCGCACCGGCGACACCTCAGCCGCCGCGCGCGCTCGCCAGCGCCGCCGCCTGCCGACAGCGCTGGTCACCACCCCCGAAAGCCTTTCACTCCTGCTCACTCAGCCCGAATGGCGCGATTTGTTCGCCGATCTGCGGCTGGTCGTCGTCGATGAGTGGCACGAACTCCTTTCGACCAAGCGCGGCGTACAGGTCGAACTGGCGCTGGCACGGCTGCGCGGGCTGCGCCCCGATCTGCGCGTCTGGGGACTTTCCGCGACAATGGGGGAGCTGGACGTGGCGCTGGATGCCCTGATCCCTGGAACCGGCGATCAACCGTCGCGCGGCAGCATTGTGCGCGGTCTGCTGCCCAAACCGATTGTCATCGAGACATTGTTTCCTGACACCATCGAGCGTTTTCCGTGGGCGGGACATCTGGGGTTGAAGCTGTTGCCGCAGGTTGTGGCGACGATCGAGCAGGGCGAAACGTCGCTGGTGTTCACCAACACGCGCTCACAGGCGGAGATCTGGTACCAGGCGCTGCTGGATGCGCGTCCTGATTGGGCAGGCGTGCTGGCGCTCCATCACGGGTCGCTGGATCGCGAGGTGCGCGAGTGGGTCGAAGCGGCGCTGCGCGAACGCCGCCTGCGATGCGTGGTGTGCACATCGAGTCTCGATCTGGGGGTCGATTTCTCACCAGTGGATCAGGTCATTCAGATCGGCAGTCCGAAGGGGGTGGCGCGCCTGTTGCAGCGGGCAGGGCGCAGCGGTCACTGTCCCGGCGCGGTCAGCAAAGTGACGTGCGCGCCAGCGAGCGCCCTGGAGTTGATCGAAATCGCAGCAGCGCGCGACGCGATTGCGCAGGAACGGCTCGAAGCGCGTCATCCGCTGGAGTCGCCGCTTGATGTGCTGGTGCAGCATCTGGTCACCTGTGCGCTGGGAGGCGGGTTTGCATCCGACGAACTGCTTGCCGAAGTGCGTTCCACCCGCGCCTTCCGCCGCCTGAGCGACGCCGAGTGGCAGTGGGCGCTCGATTTTGTGGTGCGCGGCGGCGCATCGCTGCGCGCCTACCCGGAGTTTCATCGGGTGGTGGAACACGAGGGACGCTACAGCGTGGCGAACGAGACCGTCGCACGTCGCCACCGGGTCAGCATCGGCACGATTGTGAGCGAGACGGCGCTGAAGGTGCAGTATGTGCGCGGCGGAACGCTCGGTACAGTCGAGGAATCCTTCGCCGCGCGACTGAAACCGGGCGATGTCTTTTTCTTCGCTGGAAAGGCGCTTGAGTTCGTGCAGTTGCGCGATACGACGGTCTTTGTGCGCAAAGCGGAGCGGCGCGAAGGCGTGACGCCGCGCTGGATGGGCGGGCGCATGCCGCTCTCCACCGAACTCTCCCGCGCCATTCGCTCCCGGATTGAAGAAGCGCGTGGCGGCGTCTTTCGCAGTGCTGAGATGGAAGCAGTGCGTCCGCTGCTCGAACTGCAGGCGCGCTGGTCGTTGCTGCCCGGCGCTGATGAGCTGCTGATCGAGCGGGTGCAGACGCGCGAAGGGCATCACCTGTTTATCTACCCCTTTGAGGGGCGGCTGGTTCACGAGGGAATGGCGGCGCTGATGGCGTTTCGCCTGAGTCGTCTGCGCCCGATCACCTTTACCATGGCGATGAACGACTACGGCTTCGAGTTGCTCGCGCCGGAACCGGCGCCGCTCGCCGAAGCGCTCGGCGCGCCGTCCGACGCTGCGAACGGCGCACAGCAATGGTCGATTGCTGGCGCCGATGCGCCGCTCTTCAGCGGCGAGCGACTGGCGGACGACATCCTTGCCAGCCTGAACGCCACCGAAATGGCGAAGCGCCAGTTCCGCGAAATCGCGCGGATCGCCGGTCTGGTCTACGAAGGATACCCTGGCGAGAAGAGCGCGCGTCAGATCCAGGCGTCGAGCAGCCTGATGTATGACGTTTTTGCGCAGTACGACCCGGAAAACCGGTTGCTGGAACAGGCGCGGCGCGAGGTGCTGGAGCGTCAGTTGGAGCAAAGCCGCCTGGCGGCGGCGCTGACACGCATTGCAGCAGGGCGAATCGTCGTGGTGAACGCGCCGCGCCCGACGCCGTTCGCCTTCCCGCTGCTCGCTGACCGTTTGCGCGAAAGTCTCAGTTCCGAAAAACTGGCGGACCGGGTGCGCAAGATGCAACTGGCGCTCGAACGCGAGGCGGGAGGCGCCCGGCAACCATCCGACGCCGCGCCAGCGTCTGGTTGAGAGGCTACCACATCGACCGCTGCACCATCACCTGGAAGACAAAGATGCCAAAAATGATCAGCGGCGTCATGCGGCGCAGCCAGCGCAATGCAATATCATTCTGAACAATCTCATCAGCCGCAGGGAAATACCGCGCCAGGTGGAGACTTCCAAGCACCAGGACAACCATCGTCATCCAGAAGCTGCCGGTCAGCATAAAGGCAAAACATAGCAACGCCGCCAGACCGACGATGGACAGATAGATCGGCATTTCATTCGCATCGTTGTCTTGAGAGTTGCGGGGGTCCATACGTTCACCTGCACCTGCGTCGGGAGTGAGCGCATATCACTCCAATCCAGTGACCGGAAGGCGGCGCGGAAGTTGTACCGCCTGTTGTGTGCTGTTGTTCACAGGTATAATAGCATGCGGAAGATACAATCGCCAGGATCAACGTTGTAGCAGGTTGATTGCTGTGTTGCAATTAACGCTTTTTGCTCTTTGCAGGATGTACTATGCGCTGGACAACCATCTTTCGCCTTGGTTTAATCAATGTCGCTGTTGCACTGACGGCAGTTCCGATCGAAAGCACCCTCAACCGGATCATGATCAGCGAACTGCGACTGCCCGCCTCGCTTGTGGCGCTGCTGATCGCGCTGCCCTACGCTTTTTCGCCGGTTCAGATCTGGATCGGGTCTTTTTCTGATCGTCACCCGCTGTTCGGGCTGCGACGCACACCCTACACGGTGCTGGGACTGCTTCTGTGCGCTGGCGGATCGGCGCTCTCGCCAACCGCCGCATTTGCAATGGCGGAGAACTTCTGGCTGGGGTTGCCGCTTGGATTGCTGGCATTTGGCGCATGGGGCATGGGGTTCAACTTTGCGACTGTGTCGTACCTGTCGCTGGCGACGGATCTTTCCGGTGAAGAGCACCGCGCACGCACCGTCGGCGTGATGTGGTTCATGCTGATTGTTGGGGTTATCATCGCAGGCATCAGCCTCTCGCGCATGCTGCGCAACTATACGCCAGCCGCGCTGTTTATGGCGTTCTACGCAGTTTGCGGCGTTGCGCTGCTGATCGGCATCGCCGCGCTCTGGGGTCTCGAGGCGCGCGATGCCGAACCAACGACTGCTGAGCGGCGCAGTTTCGGGCAGATGGTCGCTACCGTGGCGGGAACGCCACAGGCGCGCCTGTTCTTTGTCTATCTGGTGTTGCTGCTGATCGCAATTCTGGGGCAGGACGTGCTGCTCGAACCGTTCGCCGCCGATGTGTTCGGCGCGCCGGTTGAAGTTACAACGCGCTATACCTCGATCTGGGGCGCAGCGTTGCTCGTCGGGCTGCTGACAACAAGCCCTCTGGCGCGGCGACGCGGGAAGCCGTTCGCCGCTGCGATCGGCGGTGCGCTGGTGGCGCTTGGTCTGGGATTAATTGCGCTGAGCGGCTTTCTGGGCATGCCCGCCATCTTCACGCCGAGCCTGATCATCTTCGGCTTTGGCAGCGGCATTTCCACCGCCGCGAACCTGGCGCTCATGCTCGATATGACTGTGCCAGGGCAGATTGGCGCATTCGTCGGCGCATGGGGGGTTGCCAATTCTCTGGCGCGCCTGCTGGGAACCGTGCTGAGCGGCGTAACCCGCGATGTCCTGACGGACCTGTTCGATGCGCGCATGCCCGGATATGTGATTGTCTTTCTGCTGCAGGCGGCGGCAATGATCACCTCGCTGGCGCTGCTGCCGCGGATCAATACTGCGCGCTTCCGCCGCGAAGCGGCGCCTTCGACGCGCGACATCGTTGCGCTTGCTGGCGAAGCGCAGGGATGATCCGGTCAGTCGCCGCAGCGCCTGACAGCACGCGGATGCGCACGGATTGCGACGGATGCACGCAGGTTGATCGCGTTCCGTGCCACATATCCGTATCAATCCGTCGCATCCGCGCACATGCGCGCCATGCTGTAATGGACCGCATCACAAGCGCCTCGCTCTTGCCCTCGCGCCTGCCTGCTGGACCTTCCACGAAGGACACAAAGCGGCGCGAAGGATTGTTCGTGTGCGCCGCGAGCGTGGCGCCGCCGCGTCCTTACGCACAACCTTGCCACTTCAACGTGCAACGCTGGCGCGTGGTATGCCGCGCGCCTTATTCCCTCGCGCCTGTCTGTTGGATCATCCACGAAGGACAAGAAGCGGCACGAAGGATTTTGCGTGTTCACTACGAGCGTGACGCCGCCGCGTCTCTACGCGCGACCTTACCACTTCAACGCTCAACGCTGGCAAGTGGCGCGCCTCGCGCCTTATTACCGCACGCCTCGCGCCTGATGCCTCTCGCTTTATTACCTCCCGCCTCGCGCCTTTTCCTGCGCCGCTGCCCAATGCACGGCGCGCGCCGGATGATTGGCGAGCAGGTCTAGCGCCCGGTCGCGCTCCAACGATGGCTCGATGGTACGGAGCGCCTCCACAATTGCCAGCGCCTGCACCACGTCAATCGGGTGCGCCAGTGCGCATTCGGCGAGCGGAACGGCTGCCCGCGGTTCGCGTCGGTTGCCCAGCGAGATGATCGCGCCCATGCGCACTTCGGGGTTGGGGTGCCGCAGTGCATGGATGAGACGGTCGGTGTAATCGCGCCGCCGCCACTCTTCAAGAGTCACGCCGCACACAGGACATGGCGCATCCTGCTGATCTTCGGCGATTTCTGCGAAACAGACCGGACAATAAAACTGCATAGCAGCGCGCCTCCTGCACTACGGTCGATTGGTCAGCACCAGCGTTTCGGCTGGCGGCAGGTTGCGGATCTCCACATACGAAGCGCCATTGCGTTCCCGCACCGGCAGACGCTGACCGACCGGGTGCGGTCCAGCATACCCTAGCGGATCGGCAGCCTGCGCTGTATTCAGAATGACGGTCAGCGCGTCGCCAGGACGGTTCAGCGCCGCGTCGACTACAACATCGCCGCCGCGCGCGGCGACGCCATTCGGGTTGATGACGCACAGCGCCTCTTCGTCGTCGAGGATGCGCGACCAGGCGACGATTTCTCCGGCTGGCGGAAAGGCGAATGGCTGGTTGAAGTTCGAGATCGGGCGCAGGTACTGGCGTCCGTGGCGCAACACCGGGTAAGCGGCGCGCAGCGCGGTCAGCGCCGCGATCCGCACATAGACTGGAAATCGTTCGTCGAAGCAGTGGCGCCCGGCGGTGCCGAAGGGACCAAACCCCGGCAGCGACAGATCGTGCGCCTGCGGGTCAAGCCCGGCGCGCCCCGACGCGCGCGGGTGCAGCGGACCGAACATCGCCTCGCGCAGATAGCGATCAGCGCGCCCCCACTCTGGCAGCCATCGTCGCTCTGACGGCTCAGGACCGCCGAGCGCCTGTTCAGTGCCGTAGTATATGCACGGAATACCCAGCGTGAAAAGTTGCAACGCCGTCGCCGCCGCTGCCTGATGCTGCGACATCACATCGGTCGAGAAGCGAAGTTTCGCGCCAAAAACATGGTCGTGGTCATCGAGGATCGAGACATGCCGGCTGCCGAGGTTGCGGTGCGAACCCATAATCGCCATTCCGGGCACGAATCCGTCGAAGTAGGCGCGCGCCGGCGCCAGACCCTTCGCCACATTCCCCAGCGCCAGCCGCATCTCGCCAATGTCGAGCGCAGCGCTCAGGTTGCGTTCCAGCGCATCGAGATAGCGCGTTGTCGCAAAATCGCCGCCCGCCACCTCGCCGACCAGGAAGAAGTTGGTCTTCCCAAGGTTAGCGGCGAACTCCTTGATCGTGCCGCAGAAGTTGCGCGCCTGCTCGAACGAGACATGCTTGAGCGTATCGAGGCGGAATCCGTCGCAGTCGGTGAGCGCGATCCAGTATTTGTAACAAAGTGCCAGATCGGTGAGCGCGCCCGGTGCGTCGAGGTTGATGTCGCGCAGCGTGAAGAAATCGGAGCGCTTGTGCTCCGCCGCCGGATCATTGAGATCGCCAGCCCCCAGGTCGCCAGCGCCAGCTCGCGTGTAATACTCGATGTTGCGCAGCTCGTCGGGCCAGGCGGCATCATCGACGTCGGGAACGCCAAGGAGCGGCGCTCCGGTCGCATCCACCCAACTGCCGAACGGATAGCGTCCGGGAGTGTAGCGCGGCATCTCCGCGCCGCCGGGGACGTCAGGCGGGTAGCGCCAGTTGGGACCTGAGTGCTGGAACACAATGTCGAGCAGCACACGCATCCCGCGTTCGTGCGCTGCGCTCACGAGATCGACCAGGTCCTGGCGCGTGCCGAATCGCGGATCGACATCGAGAAAATCCTGGATCGCATAGCCGTGGTACGTGTTCAGGTGACCGCGTTGCTTGCAGACTGGGCTGAGCCACAGGGTGGTGACGCCAAGCCGTTGCAGGTAGTCGAGTTTCGAGATGACGCCGCGCAGGGTGCCCCCTTGAAAGCGTTCGCCCCCCGACTCCGCCCAGCGATCCCAGCGCCATGGCTCGCCGGTGGGCAGCGCCGGTCGCGCCGACGCCAGATAGCGCCGGTCGAGCAGCGGTCGGGTGTCTTCCTGACCGTCGCTGAACCGGTCGACCAGGAGAAAGTAGATCACTTCATCACGCCAGTCAACTGGCGAGGGATAGTACGCCACGCGACGCGGAAGTTGCAGCGAGCGCCTGACGCTCGGCGGGCGCGGTCGACTCAGAGCGTCACGGATAAAGTTCATGGCGTGTCCTCCAATTCAACCTTCAACCTTGAACCTTCCACCCGCCACCTTCAACCCCTCACGCCTCCTGCCTCCCGCCTATGGTATCATACCCGGCGACTCTCTGGAGAGCATGCGATGTCCGAACCATTTCTCCGCGCACTGTTTGGTCTGGAAAAGAAGGTCGCCGTCGTGACTGGCGGCAGCGGCGCGTTGGGCGCTGCGATGGCGCAGGGGCTGGCGCGCGCTGGCGCGCGGGTGGCGATTCTGGCGCGGCGGATCGAACCGGCGAACGCCGTCGCCGCCGCCATCAGCGCCGCTGGCGGCGATGCACTGGCGCTGAGCGTCGATGTGCGCGATCGGGCGCAGGTTGAACATTCCTCTGCAACCATCCTGGAACGCTGGGGGCGCGTCGATATTCTGGTGAATGCCGCTGGCGGCAATATGCCAGGCGCGACGCTTGCGCCCGACGCTGCGCTGTTGGATCTTGATCCCGACGCCTTTCGCGCGGTCGTCGAACTGAACCTGATCGGCACACTGTTGCCGTCGCTGATCTTCGGCGCAGCCATGATCGCAGCGGACAGGCAGGGGGTGATCGTTAACATCTCTTCGATGGCAGCGCAACGTCCACTGACTCGCATTGCCGGCTACAGCGCCGCCAAAGCCGCCGTTGAGAACCTGACGCGCTGGATGGCTGTTGAGCTGGCGCGGCGATATGGTCCAGGGCTGCGGGTCAACGCGATTGCGCCGGGTTTCTTCATTGGCGATCAGAACCGGTCGTTGCTGCTCAACCCCGACGGGTCGCTGACAGCGCGCGGCGCGAGTGTTGTGGCGCACACGCCAGCCGGACGTTTCGGCGTTCCCGACGATCTCATAGCGACGCTCATCTGGCTCTGCGGACCGGGCGCTGCGTTCGTCAACGGGATCGTTGTGCCGGTGGACGGCGGGTTCTCAGCGTTTAGCGGCGTGTGACTGCGACGTATCAGAGTCTATTCGTTCCCCCGGCGTGACGACTTCTTCCCTTCCCCCTGCAGGGGAATACGCTATACTGGAGAAGGGGATGGGGATTTCGCCCCATCTGTGAAATGGCTGGCGCTCCTCGCGCTAGCCTGGAGACAGCGGCGCCGGTGTGAGCGGCGTATCTTGACAGCCTCCCCTCCCTCTTCCCCTCAATCGCACCAACCGGCGCCCGGCGCGATGATGCGCAGAAAGGACGCTACGATGCGACGCCTGGCTTTGCTTGTTCCCCTTCTGATCATCACCATGCTGACAGCGGCGACGCCCGCCGCCGCCTCAGCGCCCCCCTTCGGCAATGATGCGTTCCGCCGCGTCTGGGAGCGCCAGGATCGTCCTGTCGCCGAGCAGATCAGCGGACGATCATGGACATGGGGACCTGCGCCGAATACCCCGGCGATGCGGGAACCGCTGGTCGAAGGCTTTGAGGGTATGCGCGTGGTGCAATACTTCGACAAGAGCCGCATGGAGATCAACGACCCGACCGCCAACCCCTTCTCGCCATGGTATGTCACAAATGGGTTGCTGCCAATTGAAATGATGACTGGACGAATGCAGATCGGGTACAACCTGTTCGAATGGCGGCTGCCCGCGCGGATCGCCGCAATCGGCGACCCGGATCAGTTCCCGACGTATGCCGACCTGCTCCGCTTCTACCAGAACCCCGGCGCAGTCAACCCGAACGATCTCTATCGCCCGGCAACAGGGTTCATCAACCCGGATGGCAGCATCACCGGCTTCAATGATTATGTCAATGACCCGGCGACCGTGCTGCTGCCCGGACCCAACAACCACGGCGTTGCGCGCGCATTCCTGGACTTTATGAACCAGCGCGGCCTGGTGTACGAGAACGGGCGCTATGTCGTCGCCCAGGTGTACGATCCGCTCTACGTCTTCGGGTTGCCGGTGACGGGCGCATACTGGGTGAAGGTGAAGGTTGGCGGCGTCGAGCGACCGATCCTGTTCCAGGTCTTCGAGCGGCGCGTGCTGACGTACAACCCGGCTAACCCGCCCGCCTTCCGTGTCGAGATGGGGAACGTCGGGCAGCATTACTACTGGTGGCGGTATGGGCGTTGAACCTTCCACGTTGAACGTTGCACGTCGGCAGGTTGAAGTTGGAGAGAACACGACTGACCCTTGAGGTCTCCGCCGCCGACCTCGCGTTCGGCGGGAATGGCGGGGGCGGAACGCGCCACGCCTGGCGCAAGGACAGCGTGCGACCTCAAGGGTCTACAGGATCGCGTCAATACCAGCCTTCCCTGGACGGGCGTGGTATACTACCAGTACCACAAGATCATCGGGCAATCGGAGCGCATATGCAATACCAGCGCAACTGGATTGTCAGCGTCGTTGTCGCCGGGCTGCTGGTCGGATGCGGGCAGGCTGCACGGCTCAGCGTTCCGCCGACGAACACGCCTGACTCCCCGGCGTATGCAACGGCAGCCGTGGTTCTGACGACGGTTGCCGAAGGCGGCGAGGTGCGCGTCGAATCGGCAACGGCGGCGCAGTCGCCTGGCGTAACCGCGACCCCTGAACCGGTCGCTGAAGCGCTTTCAGCACCTGGCGCGCCGGTGGCGGCGAATGTAACTGCTGCCGAACAGACGGTGCGTTCCTATTTCGCGGCATTCGGCGAACGCCGTGCAGCAGACGCATGGGCGTTGCTCGCACCGGCAATGCAGGCGCACACGACCTTTGAGATGTTTGAGAGCACCACGCTGGCAGTGCAATCGCTCAGCGTGACGCGCATCGACTCGGTCATCGCCGCTGGCGAGCGCCTGATCTACGGCATCACCGTCGAGGCTGCGCCGATCCCTGGTCTTCCCACACGCTGGAAACCCGGTCCCAACCAGCTTTATGTCGTGGTGGTCAACACCCCGGAGGGTTGGCGCATCGCTGCGATCACCGAGGAACCGCCATCATACTAGAGCGCCTCTCACAAATGCGTGAGCCACACTTTGACCATCGCGCGTTCGTCGCTGGCTTCGATAGGCGCTGCCAACACCCACCGCCAGGGTCAAGCGGAGACGGCGGCGGAGGATTTCGCACCGAGATGAAGGCGCGACGACGCAGAGGTGCGTTGTATCGAACTGTCACGCTTTGCGCCTTCGCGCCTTCGCGTTAACCTGCAATGATGCAGAGACCGTCCGAATTGCAAATATTTGGAAACGCTCCGAGCACTCCTGCGCGTTATTCGTTTGACGCCAGCGCCTCGTCGGTTTCATGCTCCTCGTAGTAGCGCGCCAGACCGCTGACAAGCATTTGCACCAGCAGCGGCGTCGCCGCGTCGCTCATGACCGTCATATAGCAGTTGTGTTCGATTGCCAGCGCCTCTTTGTACTGCCCGGCAGCCACGTACTGCGGCAGAAAGCGGCGCGCCTGTTCCGCCATGGTGCGACGCACGCGCGACGAGGCGACCACGCCCAACGCGCGCAACAGGTAGTTGGTGAAAGATGGATCGTTCTCGTCTTCAACAACCGGCGGCTCGCCGATGTCATCGAGAATCATTTCGATCAGATCATCGCTGAAATGCAGCGGCGTGAAACGCTCATCGCGGAAAATGTCGAGACTGAACCGGTTGAATGCCTCCTGATCAGCGCCGAGTTGCAGCGCCTGCAAGCGAAAGCGGCTCAGGATTTTGCCAGCCGAGTTGATCTTCGCCTGCTCCTCGGCATCCGGCGGGCGCTCAAGCCACGTCCCCTCACAGTTACTGACAGTCGCCAGGTAGGTGGCGTGTGCGCGACGCTCACGTTTGGCGCGTGATTGCTTGCCCATACGTGCGATTATCTCCTTGAGCTATGGACCCAATGGCTTTCGTGCTATACTTCCATTGTACCCGAAACTTGAAGGCTGGCAGCATCAGCGCCAGGAGATGCCCATGAGCGCGCGCGTGATTGACAACCTGCGCAGGGTAGAAATCTTTGCCGGATTGAGCGACGATGAACTGATGCAGGTCGCCGGATTGTGCAAGGCGATCCGCGCGCCCGCAGGTCAAACGATTTTCAGGGAAGGCGATACTGGGGATGAGTTGTACATCGTCCACGAGGGGACGGTGCGCGTCATGATCACCGCTCGCCTGTCAGACGGAACGATGGCGCCCTCAACGATCAATACCCTTTATCCTGGTCAATGCTTCGGCGAGCAGGCGTTGCTCGGCGGCGCCGCGCGCACGGCGACGGTCTCCACAAATGAGCCATGCTTGCTGATCGTGATGCGGGCGCTGGATTTCGATGCGCTGGCGGAGCGCAACCCCCGGATCGGATTCGTGGTGATGCGCAACCTGGCGCGCGATCTGGCATACAAACTCAACGCGTCCAATCTGCTGCTGCGCGGCAATATCCGCTGGCGCGGCGATGAATTGGGGAAGCGAACGGGCGGGTAAGGCAACATCGCGTCGCCTGTAAAGACGTTACAACGCAACGTCTCTGCGATGCAACATTCACCGCGCCGCATCCTCCGGCTCTGCGATCGTGATTAACCGATGGGTCATTTCGACCGTGCCATCGGCGATGACTTTGTCGCCGATGCACGAAATCATGGTCACCATTTCGCGTCCCTGCGGCAGCATGTAGTGCACTTCATCAGGTTCCGCCCACACCTGCCGGGTAACAACGTAGCGGTGTTCGACGCCATTGGCATCGATCAGCACCACCGTTGCGCCGGGGGGCAACTCCTTCAGGCGCGCAAATGGCGCTGGAATGTGCGGCGCTTTGCGGAAGCGCAACACGTGCCCCCAGAGAACAATATTTTCTCCCTGCCCCGGCATCGCGCCGAGTTTGTACCATCCCACATCGTGATCCAGCACAACCGGGACGCGGTTGGCGTCGAGACCAACCGGGATCAGGACGCGATCCAGATCAATGTCGGCAATCACCAGGCGCACAGGCGGCGCCGCCTCTGGCAGCGCCGTCGGAACGGGAGAAGGGATCGCCGTCGGCGGCGGCGGCTGAGGAGTGGCAGTGGGAAGCGCGGTTGGCGCAGGAGTTGCAGTCGGGGACAGGTGCGGCGGGAGCGTTGCTGTCGGCGGCGCTGACGCGACAGGGAACGTCGTCGCAAGCCGCACGTCGGGAGCAGACGACATTTGAACGGGCGCGGCGCCGCAAGCGGCAATGAGCGCCCCCGCGACCATCATCGCCATGCGCCAGAAAAACAGTTTCACGCCTTCCTCCTCTTGTCTCTGCGACGAGTGATACGTAGCGAAGGGACGCAAATGAACGAATGCGCAGCGCTGTCTGCACCGCACGCCCTACACCTTCGCGCGTGTAGATTTTTTCGGGAAGTGCTTAATTGCACCGTCCGTTTCAGGCATCAGGACGTCCAATTCCCCCTTCTCCCACGCTGTGGGAGAAAGGGGTTGGGGAGATGAGGGAAAACAGGCGTCAGGACGCAGCGAACACGCTTTCAACCTCCTCGCCTTCGACCTTCAACCAGAGAGCGGAACCGTCTCCGTTGTCGTTTTGTACGGGCGAAATCCGCGCGCCTGGTAGTTTGCCAGCGCGTGCGGTCCGTCGAGGGTGCAGGTATGCACCCAGACGCGACCGGCGCCGTCGTCGAACGCGCGCTGCACGCCGGTCGAGAGCAGATGCTTTCCCAGCCCGCGTCCGTGGAACATCGGCGCCAGTCCGAAATAGGCAATCTCAACGTCCGGCTCTTCCGACTCAGCGTTCAATTCGATGTATCCGGCTGGCGTGCCCCGCACATAGAGCACCAGCAGCGTCACGCTCGGACGCGAGAGATATTCCCGCAATCGCTCATCGCTCCAGTCGAGGCGCATCGTCCAGTGGTACGTCTCACCGACCGCGCGGTACAGGAAGCGATAGAACGCCGGAAACGGAATATGCGACTGAATTACTGCGACATCGGGATCGGCGGTAAACCAGGGGCGGAATGCCCGCCGATCCGGCAGTTCAAGATAGGTGGTGACCACGGTCACCTGGCGGCTGGTTGCGGTCATGAATTGCCTCTGGGAACCATTGACGATTTCAAGATGTGTGATCGGCGTTGACTATACCACAAAGCGGCATTGTTCGTGCGCGTCCTGGTCCATCGGCGAAACCGGATGTGGTACAATGTGATTGTGACACATTGCACGCGCTGTCTCTGCACATCCGCCATCAGTCCTCGTCCGTTGCCCGCCGTCTCTCGCCGGTCGATGCACGCAGGGCGCCATTCTGGTTCAAAGGAGTGACGATGAGCACCTCACCGCACCATTATCCCGATGCTGCATGGTCGATCCTGATCGCCGGTCGCACTGGCGAGCGCGCAGAGCGGGGGACGTTGATTTATACGCCAGATCAGGCGGCTGACGACATCTTTGTGCTGCTCTCAGGAACGGTGAGCCTGCATCTTCGATCGAGCGAAGGGCGAGCGCTGACGTTGCGCGTGATTGAAGCCGGTCAACTGTTCGGGCATGTCGGCGCTGGCGACGAAACGCACTACGATACGTTCGCCGAAGCGACCTCTGCGGTGCAGTACGTGCGCATTCCGCGCGACGAACTCGCGAGCATGCTGGCAAGCGCGCCAGAACTGGGCATTGCGCTGATCGAGGACATGGCGCAGCACCGCGCTGTGATCAGCCGGCGCCTCGACGAGGTGGCATTCAAGTCGGTGCCGGCGCGCCTGGCGTCGTTGCTGCTCGATCTTGCCCGCCGCCACGGAGGACCGCACGCCGCCAGCGTGCCGCGCCATAGTCATCGTCAACTTGCGGAAATGATCAACGCCTACCGTGAAACCGTCACGAAGGTGATCAACCAGTTCCGCGACGCTCGTCTGCTCGAAATCGACCGCTCCAGCATTACGCTGGTGAATGTGCGCCGCCTTGAGGAACTGGCGCAGAGCTGATCAGCATCTGCTCGCTGATTGTCCACAGGCGCGCAGCGGCGTTCATATCCTGCGCCTGCGGCGCTGGCAGCGTCTCGCGCGACTTCACAAAATACCTGCCGCTCACAGTTGCGACTTCAGGCGCCGTCGCCAGATAGATCGACGTCTGGGCGCCCTCTTCCGGGCTGATTGCCCACAAACGCTGCATCAGCGCCATCAACCCGCTCCAGAACGGACCGTTGTTGTGAGCGAAGCGCGTGGCGACAAACCCCGGATGCAGCGCGTTCGACGTCACGCCTGACCCCTCCAGGCGACGCGCCAGTTCGTTCGAGAACAGAATGTTTGCCAGTTTCGACTGCGCATACGCCGCCCAACCGTTGTAGCCGCGCGTGAACTGGAGGTCGTCCCAGTGCATCCGCCCGCTGCGGTGCGCATCCGACGAAACGTTGACGATCCGCGCCGGCGCGCTGGCGCGCAAGACATCGAGGAGCAGGCTGGTCAGCAGAAAATAGCTCATATGGTTCAGCGCCCAGGTCATCTCGATGCCATCGACGCTGACCTGGCGCGAGGCGAAGAAGCCGCCAGCATTGTTGACCAGCACATCGAGCCGGTCATGGCGCTGCAGAAACGCTTCTGCAACGAAACGAACGCCAGCCTGCGACGACAGATCAGCGATCAGCGGTTCGACCTCGACTCCGGTCGCCTGTTTGATGCGCGCCACGGTCGCCGCTGTGCGCTCCCGACTGCGCCCGACGATCACCACATGCATTCCGCGTCGCGCCAGTTCGCGCGCCGTGACTTCACCGATGCCCGATGTCGCGCCGGTGACAAGACAGACAGGTGTGTGCGCCATAGCATCCCTATTGTTATTTCAGTAGCGATGCGCCTGATAATAGCTCAAGGCGCCTGATATGTCCAGAGACAGATACGCACTCCGCCAGATTCTGGATGACAGAGCGATCCTGATTGTCAACCCTGACTTTCTTGATTTGCTCAATTACAGGCGTATATTGTGCGTCTTTTATCATCATGTATCGAAGATATGCGCATTGAGGCAAAAACTTTCTTGGAAAGATATTGACACATCCATGCGCCGGGTGTATACTGAGCGCAGATAAAAACAGAAGTGCCATGCGCATGCTCGTGACCAGAGACCTCCCGGCGACGTCGGGAAAGTGAGCTTTTGCACGAGCCGAGGCGCATCGTCACAGCAAAAAGGGCGTGAGCGTGCCCCAGCGACTTCGGGATGGTGTGAGCCGAAGGCATCAAGCGCCTGGAGCCGGCTGTGACGCCTGCCAGGGAAAACCTGTTGAGAGGACGAACCTGGCCGTTGCGCGCGTTAAGCGTCTCGAGTGAGCGCAGCGTCTGTCGCGTTGCGCTAAGCGGGGTGGTACCGCGGGTTGTGGTCAACCCGTCCCGGCGTGGTCTCCGACCGTGCCTGGACGGGTTCCTTGCCTTAGGAGGAGGAATCAGTGACCACGAAGATAGACGTTGATCGTTCACTGAATGGAGTCTCAAATAGTCGGACGTTGCAGATCAAGGGGGTCAAACCATCATTATCGTTATCAGCAACGGTTCGCAGCGACTCAGACATTATAGCGCTCATTCACCGCGTTCTTCCAGAGGTTGAAGCATGGCGCGAGCATTTGACCGTCAGCATTGGGCGGGCTACTGAACTCACCGGTCTCAAAGATACGCAGATCCGTTATTTTGAAGAACTCTACCGGCAGGATCGCGACGCCGCCGCTCCTTCAGGCGCCACCCGCTCCTACTCGCTGGCGGATCTCCGGCGGCTGGCAGTCTTCGCTGAGCTGCTGAAGGAAGGGTATCGACCGGCGCAGGCGACGGAGATCGTCCGTGCATACGCCAGCATCATCGATCAGGGCGCGACATACACCATTGCTGATGCGTTACGGCGCGAAGGCGACGCGATCACCGACGGCTTCCTGTTGTCGCGCCTGGCGAGCCAGGTTATTTTTGCCGCGCAGCGCGAACTGCGCGAACATGCGTCCGACGCTCAGATCATTGCCATGTTCCTCGTCGAGCGGCGCATCGACGCCTTCTCAGCACGAGAGATCGAGCGCATCGGGCGAGAACTTGCCGCGCACCCGCAGGACGCGCTGGTCGCCGTTGACCGCGCCGCCGTCCTCGGCGAGCCGCCGGACGGCGGCGAAGGAGTGTGGAATGATGACGAAAGCAGCATTGTGCTCTTCTACAGCCGTGAGCCGTGGCGCGTTCCCGTACCGCAGGACGCGCAGTTCTGCTGCTATCGTCCGTCGTCGGCGCCGGACGCCACGGTCGTGTTTATGGCGCAATCCGCCGCACGGGACGCTCTTCCGCCAGATCTGACCATTGCCACGCCAGCGCGCGATCATCTCCTCGACTGGATGGTGCGCATGTGCCTTGCGATCTTCCCGGAATTCCGCCAGGCGACGCGCACGTACAACTATCGCTATCGCTCCGATGGCTATCGCCTGGCGCATACCCGTGAGATGCTGAACCGCCTGATGCATCGGGTGCGCGATCTGATCTTCGGCGACGATGCCGGCGTGAGTATGGCGTGTTTGCTTTTGCCCGATGATCTCCACAAACCGGCGTACCTGTCAATCCTGGCGCATGCCGGCTACCCCGAAGAAGGTGCGCGTCGGGCGCGGCTCAGTCTCCATGGCGGCGTTGAGGGCTTGAGCGGGCGCGCGTTCAATGAGCGCGAGCCGTTCCTGACCCGCGATGCGTTGCATGATGCGCGGGTGTTTGGCGCGCAAGACGAACGCTGCCAGGTCGCGCTCGCCGTTCCGCTCCTTTCACACTGGAATACGCATCCGTTCGGAGTGCTCTACCTGGCGTCGCAACGTTCCGCTTCTCCACTGTTGAGTGAAACCGCCTTCGTCGCCATGGTGTTCGGCAACATCCTCAGCGAACTGCTGGGACGCTGGTGGCTGACGCGCCTGCGCCGCAAGCACGACGACCTGTTGCATACCTATGCGGCGGAGTACGTGCGCTGGTTCGATGGCATGGATATGCACGGACCTGAGTTTTACAAAGGCTTGCAGCAGATCGAGCAGATCTGGGAGCAAATAGCCGCAACATTCGGCAACGCCGGAAATGCGCGGGAGATCGTCGAGCGGCTGTCGCGTCGGTACGTAACCCTGGCTGTGCTTGACATCGATCACAGCCTTTATCATCATCGTCGCGGCAATGAGCCGTTTCTGCTCGCTGCACAGCGCCACGTCCACCAGGCGATCGCTCAAATTTTGCCCGATGTCCGGGGATACTGGTTCAAAAACGATCATACCCTGCTGATCCTTGATGATTGTCCGCTTGAAGAAGCCATCGTCCTGATCCGACGGATCGTCAATCGGGTGCAGATGGTGCCGGTTGTCATTGCAGACAAGACTGAGCGCACCACGATCACCCTCAGCGCCGCGATCAAATCGCTCTCATATCAGGAACTCTACGATCTCTCCCATCACGATCGCGATGTGCTGCGCGCGAGTCTCACCACCATTATTGATACGATTTATGAGCAAACCCGCAGGTGCGAGCGGACGCTCAAGGCGTTTCAAAACGGTGCGTGGACTATTGTGTAATGGCATCTGGCGCCTGCATTCCTCTGATAGGGAGATCAACCAAAACCTGGACCATCCAGCCTGCATCTGTGGCGCGGTTGGCGTCGGTTTCGACAGGCTCACTCTGCGTTGGCTTCGACAGGCTCAGCCAACGCCGATCGCAAGATTGTCTAATATCTGATTGATCTCCCTGTGAGGAGTAGCGTTTTTTCAGTTGCAGAAAGCGTTTTTCACGTCCCGACGCCTAGTTGCCCTCACGCCCCGCCCCTCTCCCACGCTGCAGGAGAGGGGAGCTTCCTGGCGTCCTGACGCATGAAACAGGCGATTCAGCATATGTTCATCAGCATGCAGCGCGAACGTCCAGGTTCTCATTGATCTGCGCGCTTTCACGCCCTGACGCTAACCCCTCAGAACGTGATCTTGCAACGCGGCGCCTGCCGCCGCTTTTTTTTAGAAAATCTCAACTTGACTCCCGCATTTCCCCGATATACTATAGAAATGCGTATGAACGCGGACGTTCTCCGGCGCAATTCTTAGATTTCCCAGGCGGCTTCTATGATGGATCGACCATTGATCGAGGTTGTCCGTATCCTCCCATTAGCGTGGAAGGAGCATTATTGTGGACGCCCGGTTACTGCTCTGGGTTGTCGGAGGCATTCTTGGGCTTTGGGCATATTTCTTCCTTGGTAGTCGCACCGCGTATCATCCCTCTACACGGTGGCTACGTCTGGCGTGCGTCTTTGTCAGTCTCCACTTCCTCCTCACTGCGCTTGAATCGATCCTTGCCCCTGGCGGACATGCAGTCATCCCCTTTCTCCGTTTGGGAACGGGGCTGATGGCGGTTGCAAGCTGGCACGGCTGGATCGTCGGAGTGCGCGGACTCACGCGCCTGGAGCGCATCGTCCGCAAGGTGCATCTGGGTGTTGCGCTCAACTACATCCTTTTCAGTGTGGCAATCAGCCTCCTTCCCTCCAATGCGGCACTCGCTGCTCCCGCAATTGAGCACTGGTTTGCATCAGCGTTGATAGGCGCCTACCTTATCGGCGCGCTATCCCACATCTGGTTCATGACATGGCGACTGTATCAGATCGAACCATTGCCAGTCGACCGGGCAGCTTCCAGGTCGCTGCTGCTGGCAACCACGATCGTCTGTGTGAGCGTCGTTGCGGTTGCGGGCGCGGCGGCGCTGCGTCCCTGGCAGCCGGAGGTGGCGACGCTAACTGCGCAGGCAGGGTACGGAACGCTCTGTTGGGGCGTTGCGTTATTGGGCTATAGCGCGCTGAACTATGCGCAACGCCGCACAGGACTCAGCAGCAGGCGTGATTACGTGGTCAGCGGGTTCGCCAGCCTGGGCGTCGTGGCAATGTACGAGGGAGTCCTGATCGCATTTCACGTGATCATGCCTGAGCGACTGGCAGCGGACGTGGCGCTGGATCTGGGTATTGTCTTCATACCTGTGATCATTGCCACCCACCTGGGTCTCGATCAACTGCGTCATATGCTCGACTGGCTGCGTGTGGGCAGCTCAACGCGCCGGGTGCGCAATCTGCTCCGAACAGTCACCCGGCAGATCGGCGCCGAAAAACCGCGCGATCAGGTGATGCACGACGTGCTGCGAACGCTGGCGCAGGGGCTGGGCGCGAAACGCCTCGCCGTCTTCTGGTTCGAGAAGGGTCAGGCGCGTTTGATCGGCGCGCACGGCCCGGCGCCAGCCGCGCCGCCGAACATCGACGATCTTCGTGCGACGCGACTGCAACTGATCAAGAGTTCCGACGGCGATGAGCGTCTGTTGCCGCTCTACGTCGGTCGCAGGCAGCGCGGCGCCCTCCTGATCGGCGGCGCCAGCCGCCGATGGGTGGCGGACGAGCAGGCGCAACTGGAAGCGGCGGGGTTGCTGCTTGCCAATTATATCGAGCGCACGGCGTCCATGCCTGTCACCATTTCGCAACACATCCATCATCTTGAGCGGCAGAAACGCGATGTTCAGCAACTGCACGACGCTCTGGACGGGGTGCGCTCTCCTTCGGTTTTTATCACCACGCTGGGACCGTTCAGAGTCGAGGTGAACGGGAAACCGGCGCCCTACCAGGGAGGGCGTGTCGGGCGACATATGCTCAATGGAATGCTGATGTATCTTGTCGCAAATGTAGATAAACCCGTTCCGCGTGACGCACTCATCGAGATCGCCCGCGATCATCGCCGCGGTCGGAAGCCCGACGATGACGGCGATCCTCCAGACCGCGCCCATTACATCTCCGGGTTGCGCAAAAGCTTGCGGCGCTGGAATATGGCGGACGCCCTGCACATCACCGACACGACCGTGACATTGAAGCGTCATGCGTCGTGGACAACCGATACGGATCAGGTGATCGCATTGCGCCGCCGCGCGGAACAAGCCATCACTGATGGTCAGGCGAGGCAAGCCGTTGAACTGCTTGAAGAAGCGCTGGCGCTGTTCCACGGCGATTACCTGCAAGAGTTCAACGCCGCTGACTATGACATTTATCACGAATCGCGCACATGGGAGCGTGAGCGTGTGAAGATTGAGAAGCGTCTGCTCGGTCTGTATCTCGACTTTCCTGATCCTACCGATGCTGATCGACAACGGATGCTACATATCGCAGACGGATTGCTGACGCGCAGCGAAGACGATCCCGACGCCCGACGGCTCATCGCGTGCATAGCGCAGCGTTGCGGCGATCACCGCCTCCTGCAACGACTGTCGCATCTCGAGCAATAATGCGCCAGCTCATTACAGTCGCACCTGCGCACCATCCCCCGCAGGATGGATTTCATCGAAAAAGTCGCGCCGAACATCATCAGCTTAAGATTTCGGTCCATAAGCCGGCAGAAAGACAGAGATTTTCTCTAAAAACCTAAAACTTTTGGCCTTTGTTTCTACATCTCATAGAATTTCTCAGTCGTATCTCAGCAATTTCTCAGTTTCCTCTCTACCATGAAGCCAACACAGTTGCTGGCGCCACGCATTGACGCGGCGCCGTTCCAGCAGTGGCAGGGAGGAGGCAATGGCCACATCTGCATACTCTTCGATCCAGGATCAGGTCTTTCGCCCCCATCCATACATCGTCGGCGGCAAAATCGTTGCATTCCTGGCGTCCGGCATCGGCATCCTGCTGGCTGGCGCTGCACATGCGACGCTCATCGTGACGCCTGTCGCCTGCGCGGTGCTCGTGCTGGCGGCGCGCATCGCATACTGCGAATTGACGACGTTCCTTATCGTGCGCGGGGATACGCTGTTGCGACGACAGGGATGGCTCTTCTGGCGCGAAAAGCAGGTTCCGTTGCACCGTGCTGAGGTGCTGACCACCCAGAGCCTGTCAGGACGCCTGTTCGACTATGGACATCTCACGATAGCCTGGGATGATGAGGTGCTGGTGGTGCGCAATATCGGCGAGTTCCGGCGTTTGAAAGAGGAAATCGCTCGTTTGCAGCGCGTTTCCGCGTTCTGGAGGGCGCTATGAAACGTCTTGCACTCACGCTGCTCGCGCTGGCTCTGATTGTGCTGCTGCTGGGCAGGCATGCGTCGCGTCTGGCGGAGATCGTGACGCTCTGCCTCATTGGTCTGGCGCTGTTGCTGGGCAGGATCCTCCTTGCCGCCATCAGCCGTCGGGTATCGTTCGGGATCAGCATCGTCGCCCGCACCAGGGCTGTTCATCGGCTGCGGATCGCATCATATCCGGGGCGCCGAGCCAGCCAGCGCAGGCGGGTGTTCGACGGCGCAACGGTGACGCTGTCGCGCGCTGGCGCGCGAGCGATGGTGCAGTATCATTCTGAGCCGCACTATGCTCCGGAGCATCGGCCGCTGACGCTTCTTCGCCGCACGGCGTTCCATGAGGTGCTGCTGGCGTACAACGCATCCACCGGTCAGCGCGTAGTCATCAAACGGACGCTTCCCGGCGCGCCAGTTTACGATCTGCGCCGCGAGGCGGGCGTCCTCCTCTGGCTTGAGCTGGCGCAGATGCCGATTGTGGCGCCCCGGTACATCAACTACGACGAGCGCGATGGCCGCAGCGCGCTGACCATGACCTACATCGACGGACAGACGATTGAGGAACTGGCAGGCGCAGGACGCCTTGCGGTTTCCACCCTTGTCCGTCTTCTGGCGAAGACGTGCATCGCACTCGATGCGCTGCACCGCGCCGGGTATGTGCATCAGGACATCAAACCCGCTAATCTCATCCTGGATCGGAGCGGCGTGCTGGCGGTGATCGACTGGGGTTCGGCGCGCCGCCTCGATCGGCCCTACAATCCACAGTCGATCACCGGCACGCCGGAATTTGCCAGCCCGGAGCAGTGGCGCGGCATCGTGCTGCCAGGCAACGACCTGTACGCCATTGGGAAGACTCTGGCGGCGCTCGTGCCTGATCCGCCCCCGGCGCTGGCACGGGTCATCGCGCGCGCCACGGGTCCGTTCGCACGGCGCTACGCCACTGGCGTGCAAATGGCGCAGGCGCTGCTGGCGGCGAGGGAAGCGATACAGGAGGCTTGAGAAGGGTCGAAATCAGAGGAGCAAGAACCTGAGCCGCTCTTGCTCCTCTCTCATTCGCGCCGACCCGGAGGCTTGCCGGAAAAGCGCGCCTCTCTCCGATCTCGCTCGCAAATGAAGAGCGCGTTCTCAGCTTATGCCGTTTGCGCCTCAGCCATCTCCGGCGCAAGCGTCTGCGCCGCAGGCGGCGCTGATGCCGCTGTGCCGTAGACCTCGGCGCGCGCTTCAGCGATCAGGTCGCCCCATCGCTCGCCAGCCTCGCTGAATGCCGCCCTGGTGCGCTCTGCAACTGTGCCTAGCGTCGCTTTCGTCCGATCCGCAGCAATAATGCCGCCTTTGACAATCGCCTTCGTTACTGGACGCAGCGCCGGCACAACGACAGGCGCCGCAGCAAGTGCGGCGACGCCGACCACGATGTTGGGAATGCCAAAGATGGTTTTTTCAAAGAGGACTTCGCCAACAGTTTCGAGCAGCGCCATTGCTTTCTCCTTTCTGTCTTAAGGAACGTTCACAATCCTTAACATGCGCTTAACTATAGCACATCAGACGGGCAACGCGAAAAGATCATCGAAACACAGGGATGAGGAATCTTCACGCTGCCGCTTGACCGCACACCGTCTTCCTCAGCGCCGCCGCCCCCGGTCCCCGGTTCTCACAACGACCCTTCACCTGCACCCATCCGCGTCACGTATACTGATATGGAACGCATGATAGCAAAGGAGTTCTCATGACCAACCAACCCACTTCCAACCGTGACGTCGCCACCCTTGGCGGCGGGTGTTTCTGGTGCCTCGAAGCTGTGTACGATGAGATCGAAGGGGTCATCAGCGTGGAGTCGGGGTACGCTGGCGGGCATACGCCCAACCCGACATACGAGGAAGTCTGCACCGGCGGAACCGGTCATGCTGAGGTCGTTCAGATCACCTTCGATCCGCAGGTAATTACTTTTCGCGATCTGCTCGACATTTTCTTCAGCATCCACGACCCGACCACGCCCAACCGCCAGGGGGCGGATATCGGTCCGCAGTACCGCTCGATCATTCTGTACCACAATGACGAGCAGCGCCGTATCGCCGAGGAAACGATCGCGGAACTGAACGCCGCAAAAATCTGGAAGGCGCCAATCGTGACTGAGGTGAAGCCGTTTACCGAGTTCTGGAGGGCGGAGGAATACCATCAGGAATACTTTGCGAAGAATCCATACCAGGGATACTGCATGGCAGTCGTGGCGCCCAAGGTGATGAAGGCGCGGCAGCAATTCGCCAACCGGCTCAAGACAAAGCGCTGAGGTCAGACTCCCGCCAGGAACGCGACCGCCGCCGCCGCGACCGGCACGCTCAGATTGTCCGTTCCATGCGGCGACACGGCTTCAACCGCAGTAGCGACAGCAGCGCCGAGGAGCGCGACAACGACCGCGCGCAGCGGATCGGCGGCTGGCGCAAACGGCGCCCACGCCGATCCCGGCAGGAGCAGGATCGTCAACAGCATGGCAATGGCGCTCGCCGCAAACATCACCGCCGATCCTTCCAGCGTGCGCGTGCTGCGCCCGACGGTGTAGCGTCGTTTGCCGATGCGCTGACCGGTGAGCGCCGCCAGCGCATCGCCCCACGTCATCGCCATGACGCCAGCCGTCGCCGCCACGCCGCGATCAACCGGACCCTGCGGACGCCACAGGAGTGCGTAGATCAGGGTGATTGCCAGTGCAAAGTAGATCGTGCCGGGTGAACTGTCCTCACGATCCATGGCGCGCACAATCCGGTAGCGGTAGAGCACAAAGTTGACGAAAATAAAGGTGGCGAAGGGAATAATGCCGATTTCCCAGCGATCAAACAACGCCAGGACGCCAAAAACCCACATGCCCGCGCCGATGTGAATGATCTTGCGCGTCAGATCGGCAGGGAGTCCCGCAAAACGATGCAACGCTTCACCGAAGAGAAGCAGCCCGATCGCGTAGGCATACGAGATGCCGAGACCCATCCATTCACTCGCGGTCATGTTTGCGCCCTTGCATCTTTGCGTCTTTGCGTCAACTCACCGGGAAAGGCGCAGGCAATCAACGGAGTCGTCCGCCCCGACTACTGCACAGGATCACGTGAGACTGTCGCCCATGCAACGCCATCCGGCAAAGACTTATAGGAAGATCAACCAGCTATTGGACAATCCCTCTGATCGGCGTTGGCTTCGACAGGCTCAGCCAACGCAACCCGTTTCAAAGGTGCAGGCTCAATGGTCCAGGCTTTATGGGATCTCACTATCAGAGTCCCGGCAGAAACCGTCCCGGATTGAGCAACCGCAGCGGGTCGAACTCTTCCCGAATACGCCGCATCACTTCGACGCCTGGCGGCGGCGCGCCCCAGCGCGGCGTGTCGGGGAGCGTCGTCGCCACCCATTGTACGCCCGGTACATCGTTCAGCAGACTGGTCAGCGATGCAGGCGTCACCGGTCGCACGCGCAGATACAGAACGCCGCTGAGCGCCCGTGCAGTGATGACGGCGGACGCGCCAGCGCCCGCAGCCGACGCTTCGCACCTGGCAATCGTCTCTGCGACATCCGCTGGCAGGACTGACAATTTCACCACGGCTTCGTCAGCAGCGAGCGTTGCCGTCTGCGGCAGGTCGGCGACGCCCGCCCAGAGCGCCTCTGCTTCACCGCCGTCCAACCGCTCGACCGATTGTGCGCCGTGGCGCCGCACAATCGCGCCCATATCACGCATCTGACGCTCGACCGCCTGTGGCAATCCCTCGGCAGCCAGCGCCAGCGCGCAGTCGCCAGCGTGTCCCAACGTTGCGAGAGCGCCGCCATTGAGATACTCAGCGGCGACCGGCGCCAGTTGCGTGCCATCGAGTTCATCGAGCGCAGCAAACGCCTGATTGGGTCCCGCGAACCGGCAGATGATCGTTCCCGCCGCGCGCGGCAGCGGCAGCAGTTTGAAATTCGCGCTCGCAATGACCGCCAGTGTGCCGAAACTTCCCAGGTACAGCTTCATCATGTCGAAGCCGCTGACGTTCTTGACCACCATGCCCCCGCCGCGCGAAAGACGCCCGCCGACTTCAACTACGGTAATCCCGATCAACACATCGCGCAGCG
>JAUQOW010000203.1 GCA_030550675.1 Chloroflexota bacterium | reverse complement strand
AGCGCCGCCAGCGCCAGGTTCACCGCGCGCCCGACGTTGGTTTCCAGCATGCCGCCGCACCAGACCGGCACGCCTCGTTCGGCGCACAGATCGTGAATCTGGCGCGCAGCGGTCAGCCCGCCGACCCGTCCGATCTTGATGTTGATCACCCGGCAGGCGTCGATGTCGAGCGCCCAACGCGCGTGCTCCGGCGAGTGAATGCTTTCGTCCAGGCAAATGGGGGTGCGGATCTGCGCCTGCAACCGCGCGTGGTCTACGATGTCGTCGTGGTGCAGCGGTTGCTCGATGAGTAACAGGTTCATGTCGTCCAGCTCGCGGAAGATCGGCGCGTCGTCCAGGGTGTACGCCGAGTTGGCGTCCACCTGCAATGCAATGTCGGGCCGGCGTTCGCGCACGGCGCGCACAACGGCGACGTCCCATCCTGGTTTGATCTTCAGTTTGATGCGCGCATACCCGGCGGCGACAAACCGTTCGATGCTCGCCAGTTGCGCTTCGAGCGTCGGTTCGATGCCGACGCTCACGCCAACTGCCACGCGATCACGGGTGGCGCCGATGAGTCGCGCCAGCGAGACGCCGCGCGCCTGTGCAAAGAGGTCCCAGAACGCGGCTTCGACAGCGGCGCGCGCCATCGGGTGCCCGCGCACCGGCGCGAAACGCGCGACAATCTCCGCCGGTTCACTGATCTCCTGCCCGACAATCATGGGCGCCAGGAATTCGCTGATGATATGCCAGGCGGTCCCGATGGTTTCATACGCATACCAGGGACCGGCGCCAGCGACGCATTCGCCCCAGCCGGTCAACCCGTCGGCGCGCATTTCGACCAGAATGCAGGGACGGTGCGTTTCGCGCCCGAAACTGGTTTCAAACGGCGCAACCAGCGGCATATCGATATGGTGCAGGGTGATTGACTCAATCTTCATGAAACGCTCCAGCGCCGGTGCAGCAGGTAGTAACTGCACGCACCCTCGGAAAGAACATCGACCACAGTATACTCGCTGGCAAAGGCAGCTTCGCACAATTCGCGCAATTGCATGCGCCAGGTCAGCGCCTCAGCCGGGCGCGTCTGCTTGATCATCTGAATGTCGGTCGGGAAGCGGACGAGGACGCTGTCGCCGGACGGAGCGCGGCAGACGTTCGCCGGTGCATCGGCGGCTGCGCCAGGAGGCGCTTCGTTCAGAACCGGAACCCCGTGAGCCGTGAGCGCGGCGAGCGACGACGCCGGTTCAGCGCGCGCCAGCCGTCGCTCAACGTGGCGCGACGCCAGATGCCACTCGACCTCGAAACGATCACTGGGAACGCCAGCGTTCAACCGGTCGCTCATCGTTCCGTACAGATTGCGCGCATACGTGCGACAGACCGCGCCGAGTTTCCGAATGTTGAGACGCGCATTGCGGCTCTGCAACGGATCAAAGGTCCAGGTCATCAGCGTGATGCCCTGCGCCAGCACGTAGTCGCGCTGGCGCCGCTTGAGTTCCTCGCCGATCCCACGATCGCGGCGCTGCGGCAGCACGCCGAGCATGTGCGAGCAGTGCTTCACCTGACCCTCCGGCGTCAGACCAACAAAACCGAACACGAAGCCGATCAGATCGTCCGGCGGCGTCAGGTCCGTATCGAACGCGCCAAGCGTCAGACCGCCGTTCTTGCTGGCGGTCAGCAAGAGATGGAGCGGGACGATGTCGCGCGCATCGCTGCCCCACACCTGCGCCTGAAGGTCCTCAACGGCGCGGTACTCCTCATGCGTTTCGATGCGGCGGTACACGAGAGCCATTTATGCCTCCAAAAACGCTTTCATCGCAGCATTCACCTCGTCCGGCGCCGCCTGCTGCACCCAGTGCGAGGCGTGGGGAAGGCGACAGATGCGCAGATCGGCGACGAACCGTTCCGTGCCGCGCACCACTTCCGGCGCGAATGCGATATCCTGTTCACCCCAGATCAGGAGGGTCGGAACATGGACCCGCATCCCTGTGCCGTGGAAGAGGTCTCCGGCGCCGTGGCGACCAATGGCGCGGTAGTAATTGAGCGCGGCGGTCAGCGCGCCGGGACGCGCGATTGCCTGTTGGTAGCGCCGGATCGTTTCATCATCGAACACCGCCCGGTCAACCGGCGTCGAGCGAAAGATGCGCTTGAACGCCGCGCCGCCGCGCGCGCTCAGAATCGCCTCGGGGAGCCAGGGGATCTGGAAGAAGAGGATGTAACGCGAGCGCCGTCGCTGTTCCGGGTTGTGTTGCAATTCCTCGTAAAAGCGCGCCGGATGCGGCATGTTCAGCGCGATCAGTCGCTCGACCCGTTCAGGGTGCGCAATCGCCAGCGACCAGGCGATCATGCCGCCCCAGTCGTGCCCGGCGACGTGTGCGCGTTGAAAGCCGAGCGCCTGGATCAGTTCGACAACGTCTCGCACCAGTATGCGGAGTTCATAGCCGCGCGCCGGTTTCTCGGTTTCGTTGTAGCCGCGCAGATCGGGAGCAACAACCGTGTACTGGTCCGCGAACGCCGTCATCTGATGCCGCCACGACCACCAGAACTCCGGGAAGCCGTGCAGCAGCAGCAACAGTTTGTCGCCGTTGCCTGCGCGCACCACGTGAAAGCGGATGCCATTCGCGCGCAGGTAGTGATGTTCGAGCGGCGCTGGCAATGCGTTTCTCCCCCGCAATGAAAAAGCAACCGTGGAGCATTATACCGTGGCTGCCAGAAACAGTGCTGCTGGTGAGGGAAAAACGGAGTCAGGATGCGGAAAAACAAAAATAGTCCGGCAACGCCGGGGAGCTTTGGTCTAAAGCCCTGCCGAAGGACAGGCAAGCCCCGAAGGGGCTTCAATGTACTCAGCATTAAGCCCGCAGCCGAAAGAACGCGCGACCGGGCAGCGCCAGTCCTGCCAGATTGAGCGAGCTACAGGTGCGAAGCCCGCCTGCGCTGGCTCTATCGAGCTACAGCGGTTACTCTCGACTCAACGGCAGCCATCCGCCATACAATGGATGGTCGGGATGGATGGGGAGCGATACCGGCTGCCCGCGACGCTGCGAGTCGTAGAGCGCCGTCACGAGTTCAAGCGAGGCGCGCGCCTCCTGAAGCGTCACCGGCAACTCGCCGTCGTGGTGCAGCGCATGGTAGAACCGATAAAACTGACCCGCATACCCTTCAGGCAGCGGCTCGAAGGTCGCCAGCGTCGCCTCAATGAGCGTCGTTTGTTCAGAAGTGTCGCCGACAAACGTCCACGGATCGCCGGAATTACTGTATGGACGAGTGTTGCTCTCCGCCACCATCCCGCTGAAACAGAACCGATGCCGGGTGATCTCAACGCTCGAACCAAGCGTCACTGCCAGCGTCGCCAGCGAGCCATCCGCCATTTCGAGCGCAACTGCCGCCGTATCTTCAACTTCGATGGCATTGACCAGCGTGGCTGCCCGGCAGAACACGCTGCGGATCGGTCCAAGCGCATAGGTGAGCATATCGTGCGCATGGATGGCATGCCCCAACAGCGCACCGCCCATTTCCGTCGCCCATTTACCGCGCCATGGAACATCGTAGTACGATGCGCGCCGCCGCCACGCGGTTTCGACGGTCGTCAGATAGGCGCGCCCCGCCACGCCGCGCTCGATCAGGAGTTTAAGCTTTTGCAGACCGTGACCAAAACGGTACTGAAAGATCGGCATGACGCGCCGACCCGCTGCGGCTTCGGCAGCGATCAGCGCATCCGCCTCCCGTAGCGACCCGACAAGCGGCTTCTCGCAGATCACATGCTTGCCTGCCGCCAGCGCCTGTTGCACCTGCATGAAATGCAACCCTGGCGGCGTGCAAATGTCGATGACATCGATATCGTCCATCGCGCAGAGGCGGGCAAGATCGCCGACCACGCGCGGAATGTTGTGCATCGCAGCAAACTGGCGCGCCTTCGGTTCATCGATATCGCAAACCGCCGTCAGGCGAAACATGTCGGGGAGCGTGCGGTACGCCTGCGCATGCATATGACCGATGCCACAGCCGACAATCGCAACATTGAGAGGTTCAGGCATGAGTAGCGGTCTCCTGGATCATTTCAAACGGTGCGCCGCTTCTTCTGCGCGCAACACAAGTTCGGACGCCAGGAAGCAGTGTTCCTGCGGCATGGCGGTTTCAGTGCGGTGGAGAATGTCGTAGACCAGGCTTGGACCGTAGGGCAGCGCCACATTGCTGCAATCGATGTAACGCGTTCCTTTCTGATCCACCAGAAAGAGATGGTTGCCGCCTGAACGACCGGCAATGTCGATATTCTTGCGCACCTCGATGTACCCTTCCGTGCCAAGCACGATCAGGCGTCCATCACCCCACGCGCCAAGACCATCCGGCGTATACCAGTCCACCCGGATATAACCGGACACCTCCAGACCCTCCGGCGTCACGCCGCGCAGCAGCACATCGCCGAAGTCGTCGAACTCAGGGTAGTGCGGATGGCGATAATTTCCCACCTGCGCCGTCACGACTTCCGCACGGACGGCGCCGGTGAAGAAGAGGAACTGGTCCGCCTGATGCGAGCCAATATCGTTAATAATGCCGCCGAAACGACGGCGCTGAAAGAACCAGTCCGGTCGCGCCGTCAGGTTGATGCGATGCGGACCCAGCCCGATAGTCTGCACCACTGTGCCGATTGCGCCTGAGCGCGCCAGCTCACCGGCGCGCACGGTCGCAGCGTTCTCGAAGCGTTCACTGAAACAGACCGAGTAGATGCGCCCGGTTTCCGCCTGGACGCGCCGCGCTTCTTCAAGCTGCGCCAGCGTTGTGAAGCCGGGCTTATCCGCCATGTAATCCTTGCCATGACGCATGGCGGCGATCCCCAGCGGCGCGCGTTCATCAGGAATGGCGGCGCTGATAATCAGGTGGATCGACGGATCTTCGAGGATTACGCGCGGATCGCTCACCCGCGTCGCCTGGGGGTAGGCGCGACCGTACTGCGCTGCAAGATCAGGTTCTGCCGCATAGAACGACACCAGTTCCGCGCCTGCCCGGAGCAATAAATTAGTCTGTCCGTAAATATGTGCATGGTTGAGACCGATAGCGGCAAAGCGTACTGTTTCGGCTGACATATGCGCCTCTTCATGGTACAAGCCAGCGAATGACTATGATCAGCAGGAACGCTCCGATTACCACGCCGGTCGCACGAATGGCGCGGATGGTGAATCTGCCCTGATGAACCCCGCTTCGAAGGTAATATTCCAGCCAGAAGATAAAGATCAGCCAGATCAACCCCAGCCCAGGCAGCGACAACTGGCGCATGGCGCGCGCAACCCAGGGATTCAGGCGAAACTCCAGGCTGAGTTCCAGCAACAACGTATGCACCTGACTCAGCACCCAGCCCGCTCCGAGAATCAGCGCCAGCCAGAGCGCATAGCACGCCGCCAGCCACCGCCATTCAGCGCGTCGAGTTGAAGCGGTCATAACGTTTCCTCAAAGGCGTGCTGGCAGTATATATGCGCAAATGCGCTCATCAAAGGTGCACTCGCTGCTCACATCGTCGCCATTCCACAGAACGCACGGCGCACTCCGGCAGGTAATCCGCAACGGCGCCGCACGATGCACCGCAAGGACATCGATCAGCGGGCGATCCTCCCGGTAGACCGCCACCCGCCCAAATCCAAACGCTGCCGACTCGACCGTCGCTTCCGGCGTCACGAACCGCCAGTGCGTCTCCTCGTCCGTCGGGTTCGCCGCAGCCCAGCGCCCGCCCTCGTCGTCGGCGACCACCCATGCCGGAACCGCGCCGCAGGTCAGATGCGCCGCTCCGACAGCAATCGCGCCGCTGTCCGACTGCACCGCCACCTCACTGGCAAGGATCGGCGGTTGATAGACCACGCCGTTGATCCGTCGTTCAAGGAGACGATTGGCGTGGAGATCGACCGAAAGTTCGAGCAGATCGGCGCCGCTGGCGTAGCGCACGGTACGAACCGCGCCATCAAGACGATCATCGATGGCGCTGCGCAGGATATGCTGGCGAAACGCCGCGAAATCGCCATACTCGGCGCGATCGCCGACTTCGACGATGAACCCGGCGCGAATATTCTGGCGATAGAATGGTCCGCTCAGGCTGGCATACTCCCAGAAACTCTTGGCTTCACCCTGATAGTAGTTGTAGATCGACAGCACCAGCTCGCCGTTGCGTTCTGAGAGCAGAATCGGCGCGTCATCCCCCAGGTTCGACGGTTCGAGCGGACGTATAGCGATGTAGATGTCGCCATCGGCGATCAGCACGGCGTCGTGCGGATACAGGCGGCGCGGCTTCGCACGCAGCTTTATCGGCGTCTCATTGACCCAGACCTCGCGCAACGATGCAGCGTCCAGCACATACACCTCGGTTTTCAGGCTGTGCACCGGTTCATGTTGCGGTTCAAGCGCGTAGAGGGCGATGCTTTTGCCCCGATGCTGGACGCCCCAGAACTTGCCTTCGTCATTCAGGTTGTTGCCGCGCGAGCGATCCGTCGGATGATAGTGACTGCCAAAGACTTTCTCATTGACAATGTAGCGTGAGAAGAGGACGCCAACGAGTCGCGGTTCGGACACGCGATAGTAGAGGATCAACCGGTCATTCTGCGGATGATGACCGACCGACGCCGTACCCAGTGCGTAGGTCGGCGTCATGAAGGTCATCATGTCGATACCCGCGCCCGCGATTGCTGTTTCGACAATGTTGAGCCGTTCTGATGAGTTGCCAGCGGCGCGGATCCGCGCGAGCGCATCCCCGGCGACCGCCGTCTCAGCGATGCTGAACTGTTCTGGTTTCTCGCGCAGCAACCGCTCCAGATAGCGCGGCAGATGGTATGGGCAGCGCCCCGCCACGACGCTTCCTTCGTCCTGGCGCTGCGGCGCATACGTCGACCGGCGCAGCAGGCGCTCATCCCCAAGGACGCGGAAGAGCACACGCTTGATCATGCACACGCCGCCGGTCACATCGTTGTGATATGCGCGGCTGTGCGGTCCGGCGAGTTGCGCTATCGGATGGTGATAGTGCAGCGCGGTCTGAATCCAGAGACGTTCCTCCATCACCTGCGCTTTCACCCGAACGACAGGATCGACCGCGCGATGCGCCAGCTCCGCCAGCGCCGCCAGATCGACGGCGGCATAGGTCGGGCTGTTGTACTCCGGGATGCCTCCGATACGATTGGTAAATGTAATCCATTCGTCGATCCGTTGCCGTCCCCGTTGCAACAGCGCCTCGTCCCCTAACACCTGCCCGGCCAGCACTGTGTTCAGCATATCGAGCAGGGTGATGTTGGTGTACCAGACGGCGACGTTCAGGCGCGCGATCTCCGCCGCGCCCAGACGCGCCGCCGCCAGCAGTTCCGCCCGCAACTCCGGGCTGATCCATTCACCATAGTCGAGTAAAAACGGCAGCATCTGCTCCAGCACGAACTGGACCGCGTTGAGGTCGGTCACGCTGCGGTCTTCGTCCATCCACTTGAAGCCGCCGTAGTGGGGATGTGCCGGGTTGCGCTCCTGCGCCTGCAACGCGCGTCGGATAATGCGCTCCGCCTTCGGCAGCGCCGACTCGCCTTCCGCCTGCACCAGCGCATACGCATACGCGAATGACTCGCGGATAGGGTGGTAGACGCCAGTATCGGTGCGTTGTTCGATCAGACCGACCTGTTCATCGAAACGGGCATGCCATGCTGCCATGCCTTCGGCAAACAATCGTTTACCGGTTTCATGCGCGGGGTCGTTGAGGAGAGGATGCGTGAGCATAGCAGTTCCTTTTCCATGTTACGCAAAATCCAGCCGCAGCACTGTTTCCCAGCCAGCAATGTCCATTGATGACGCCCCCAGGTCACAGGCGCAGATCGGGCTGTCGTAGTGCTTGAAGCCGCTGAGCGGCTGTTCTTCGCCATTGACCAGCAACGGACCTTCCCAACCGAATGCCAACTGATCGCCGCGGAGCGTCTCGCACTGCACCCGCAGGTTGTCGAATACCACCCGCAGCGCCAGCACTCGTTCCTGAAACGCAGTGAAATCGCCATCGCGCGCTGCTCGCCCCATCATGCAGACCCAGCAATTGGGCCACCCCGCCGAGCGTAACTCCCGGAAGGCGTTGCGACCGGCAGTGACGAGCGTCAACCCGTTGGCGGCGGTCAATGCCAGATACCCAGCGCCGACGCGCGCGAACGCCCATCCGTCGCGCAGCGTATATTCATCAAAGGCGAACGTCGGGAAGTATGCATGCGTCCATCCCATCCATGCCGGATCGACATACGTCTGCGGATGCGCCGGATCGAGAGATGCGTCGGGACGGGCATGATCAAACCAGTCGCTGCGCGGCGGAATATGGTGAATGGCGATCAGCGTTTCGCGCCACTGCGCCACGCGCGGCAGAACCACGTTGCCATGCCAGGCGTTGGGACGGTGCGCATTGTCTTCAGCGAGGCAGGGCGGATGAGTAACGAACACCACTGCATCGTGCGAGAGCGTCGCCTGCCAGATGTGCTGCTGCACGCCGCGCTCGCCGGGATGGTGATCCTGCGCCGAGCAAAGCATGAAATCTGGCGTTTTGAACGTGACTTTGTTGACTTCCCACGGACCCTCCGCCATATCGAGATCCCAGACGTTGACCCCGGCATGACGCTCGCGATGCCACAGCTCCTCAACCGACGCTGTCGCAATCTCGGCGATCACCGGCGGTAGCGCATACGTGCGAGCACAGGCGAGCGCGACCGTCCCGAGCGTCGCTTCGTTGAACACCCCCATCCCCCACAGCAGTCGGCTTACGCCGCTCGTCAACTCCCGGCGCGCCCCTTTAATGCCCGATGTATACGCCCGCCCGTGCGTCGAGCCAAAAACGCCGCGGAACGAATTGATCGCCATGGTGAACAGCAGTTTGTCGAGAATGACCGCCGCCAGTTCACTTACCTCATCGTTCTCCGCCAGGTCTGCCAGATGGCTCAACGCCAGCACATCGTGCTCAAAGTAGGTATTCGAATCCCACTCGCGG
>JAUQOW010000202.1 GCA_030550675.1 Chloroflexota bacterium | reverse complement strand
CGGCAGGAGTCGCAGGGGTAATGGAGAGCTCACAAGGGTAGATTTTTTCGGCAGACCTTCGTGTTGAATCGTCCGTCTCAGGCATCAGGACGCTAAAACTCTCCCCTCTCCCGCGCTGCGGGAGAGGGGCGGGGGTGAGGGCGAAAACAGGCGTCGGGACGCGCCAAACACCCTTCGCACTCAAAAACGCTACACCTGTAAGGAGATGAGCCTTCCCCCTTGTTAGAGCGCCTGCGAAGATGGGCGCCTCCAGGCGCCCATCACAGAAGAGGCGAGATCTGACAGGCGCATGTCAACCGCGCGCCAGTAGAAAGTCGTGGGCGGCAAGCGCTGCGCGCGCGCCCTCGCCAATAGCGATCAGCGTATGCTCGCCATACACCGTCGTCACATCGCCAGCGGCGAACAACCCTGGCACGGAGGTGGCGTTCCGCTTATCGACGACAATGAATCCTTCGGCATCGGTTTCGACCAGGTCCTTAACCATTGCTGAGTTTGGCGTCAACCCCACATCAGCGAACGCCGCATCCACCGGCAGGCGCCGAATCTTGCCCTCATGCTCCACAACAACCGTATCCACAGTCGATGTACCGGTCACCTCGGTCACCGTGTACCCTTCCAGGACCTCAACATTCGGGCGCTTCCGCAACACGGCGAAGATCGGGTCATCAGGCGGAAACTGCGGCGCGACCAGATACACCTGAGCGGCCGTCCGTGCGAGTTCGGCTGCGCCGCGCAGCGCACGCGGCGTGCACCCGATGATGACCGCCGTCTTTCCGGCGAGTGCGCGCATGAACGTTGCTGGCGTATACCCGATGCCGTGGTTGATGAATTCTCGACCTGGCGCTTCGATCTGCTTCGGCACGGCGCCTGATGCAACAATCACCGCTGCTGCCTGCAACGTCCCGGATCGTTCGGTCTCGACCTTAAACACATCTCCTTCCTTCGTCACCCGCCGCACCCGGTCGAACAACGCGCGCCCGCGCTGCGTCGTCACCTGTCGCTCGAATTCCTGCACCGTCTCTGCGCCCAGGCGCGTAATCTCTTCCTGCACTGTTTGCGGCGCATCAAGGTGCACCAGAATATGCCCCACCAGAAAATCGGTGTCGGCGTGCATGGTGAACTTCTGATTGATCTTCCCGCCCAGGTTCTCGTAAACGACCATCACGTCGAGTTGTTTGTCGAGGGCGTAGGCCGCTGCCGCCAGGCCGGCGGCGCCGCCGCCGACGATGATCAGGTCGTGCATGCTCCCCCTCCTTGGGTTTCGTACAGTGCTGCAACCGGCGTACACACCGGAGACGACCGCCAAAAGACCGTGCTTATCCCTTAAGACGAGTTCGCGTCAGCGTGAGCACCCCCTCTACCTCGCCATCGAGGCCAATCAGCAGATCTTCCGCCTGAGCGCGCGCCTCTCGCGCAAAGATCTGATCTTCGATCACCGTCAGGTTGCTTTCGACATTAATCAACGCCGCCGGAACCGCTGCACGGATCAGGAGGGCGGCAGCAGCCACATCGGTCACCGCCGTGCGATTCCCGTAGCGGGCGAGCGGAGCGCAGAGCGGCAGAAGGGCGGCGGCGGCGCGCGCAGTACGGAGCGGAATTTCGGTCGCCTGCCGCATGACGGTCTGAATCGCAGCCCGTCGACTTGCTGCGTCCGCTTCGGTGGTGCGCGGCAGCTTGTAAACTGCCGACAACTGGTTGAACACATCAATATCCGCCTGCGCCAGGCGCTGCAGCTCGGCGCGGTATGTTTCGGCGCGCTCGCGAATGGCTTTCGCTTCCGCCTCGAACTCGGCATATTGCTTTTTGCCGATCGTCAGATCGCACACCATGACAATCAGACCAGCCGCCATTGCGCCTGTAAGCGCCGCAACGCTCCCGCCGCCCGGCGTCGGAGCGCTGCTGGCCAGTCGATCAAGAAACTGACCGACCGTCATCTCAAGAAGTTTGTCGCTCATGCAATCCTCCCTGTTCATTCGCCGTTCGCGGAGCGCGCTGCGACTCCGCCGCCGACGCCAGCATGCCAGCAACGGCGCTGCGCGCCACGCTCCGCTGTTCGCCGCTGCACAGATGCTTTACAACGACCTCGCCCCGCGCCAGTTCATCGGGACCAAGCACCAGCGCATAGGGAATGCCGCGGCGGTCGGCGTACTGAAGTTGCTTGCCAAGTTTCTCGGAGGGGTCGAGCGTCGTCTCGATCATCAGCCCCGCCTGGCGCAACTCCTGCGCCAGGCGCAGACTCTCAGGCGCCATTTCGGGATTGAAAAGCGTCACCAGCGCCACCGCAATCGTGCGCGACGCCGGTCCCATTCCCAACTCTTCCATCACATCGTGCAACCGTTCGATGCCAAACGCCAGCCCGACGGTAGGTATTGAGCGCCCGGCGAACATGCCGATCAATTCATCATAGCGCCCGCCACCGAGCAGCGACCCCATCGGCGGGTTCTGCACGATGGACTCGAAGACGGCGCCGGTGTAGTAAGATAACCCGCGCGCCAGGCGCGGCGCAATGACGATTCGCTCTTCGGGCACTCCCATCGCGCGCGCATAACCGATGATGGCGCGCAGATTGGCGATTGCCTGCTGCGCCCGTTCGTCGCCCTGCAACCGGCGCTCCAGCTCGTCCAACACCTCATCGGCGCCGCCCTGCAGGTCGATCAGCGCCAGAATGCGCTCGACAGCGTCGGGCGCTACGCCGCTTTGCAAGAGTTCGTTGCGCACGCCATCGATGCCGATCTTATCAAGTTTATCGATGGCGCGGTAGACATTGCCAGCCGCCGCTTCATCAAGACCGGAAACGCGCGCTATGCCGCCGAGAACCTGGCGGTGGCTGATCAGCGTGGTGAAACCGGTGAACCCGAGCGCTGTCAGCGCATCGGTCAGCACTGCCAGAATTTCCGCATCTGCCACCGGCGATGCCGAACCGACAATATCAATGTCCGCCTGCCACAACTCGCGGTAGCGCCCACGACCGGGACGCTCACCGCGGTAACTCTGACCGATGGCGTATCGCCGCCATGGGAACAAAAGCTGCCCCTGATACTGCGCGACAACCCGCGCCAGCGGCACCGTCTGATCGTAGCGCAACGCCACCTTGCGCCCGCCGTGATCTTCGAAGCGATAGATCAGCTTCTCGTCATCGCCGATCTTGCCGTCGAGCGTTTCCGCATACTCGACAATAGGCGTTTGTAATGGCTCGAAACCGTACCGCTCAAAAACGGACGTCAGAGTGTTGATGATATACTGCCGCAGGATCATGGCTGACGGCAGGTGATCGCGCATGCCTCGAATGTTCTGAACCCGGCTGGACATGGAACCTCGTCGATGGTATGGTGCGTGGTTGAGCGCCTGTGGAAACATGCGAAAAAAGCCCCGCCTTCATCTATGATACCACAACCGGATACAGTTATTACGCTAAAATAAAGGAATGCCCTCACAGGAAGATCAACCGGATGTCGGACAATCTCGTGATCAGCGTAGGCTGAGCCTGTCGAAGCCTGCGCTGGCTGAGCCTGTCGAAGCCTGCGCCAACCGCTCCACGGGTGCAAGCGTGATTGTCCAGGTTCAGGGCGATCGTCCTATCAGACGCGCTCCTTTCCCACAACGACGCTGCGCGACGCTCCTGGCATCCCGGCGCCTGTCTGCTGAACACCGGACGACCAGACCACGCTGCGAGCCCTCGCTGCTGCGTTGAACTCCGGTCTGCTCGCCGGGCGTTTGCCGCGAATGTGAAAATTTCCGAGAGATCGTCCACCGGTTTGACAGCGTAGTATGTTCAGAGTATGCTTCTGACAAAGGCGCTGGAATCTTCTCTCAATGGATATCATGCCCGTTACGCCGCTCCCGGTCCCTGACGATCTGGCTGGAGACCTGGCGACAATCGAACAGATTATTCATGCCCGCATGCACGAGCGACCGATCGTCGCTCAGACGGCAAGCGCCGCGCTGCGCGGAGCGGAAAAGCCGTACCTGCGCGCGGCGCTGGTGATGCTGGCAGCGCGACTTGGTCGCTACGACTCGCGTCGCGTCATTCACGCGGCGGCGGCGGCGGAGTTAATCCATAGCGCCACGGCTGTGCACGACAGTCTGATCAATGAGGCTGCGCGCCGCCGCGGAGAGTCGATTGGCGATCAGCGCTGGAACGGCGGTGTGGCGCTGATGTCAGGCGATTATTTGCTGGCGCTGGCGGCGTCCGAAATGGCGCTCGCGCCTGATGCCCGCATCATCGGCATGTATTCGCGCGCGGTCATGACCTTCTGTGAGGGTCGCCTGGCGCCGATCACTGTCGTCGCGCCGCTGGATCAGGCGCTGGCGCAACACGAGTATGTCGCCGAAAGCCGGACCGCCGCCCTGTTCGAGACGGCGGCGCGCGTCGGCGTCGTTTGCGGCGGCGGCGACGATGCGCTCGGCGATGTCCTGGGACGCTTCGGCAGGGAGCTCGGCATGGCCATGCACATTGCCGCCGAAGTGCGTGATTATGAACCTGACGACGGCGGCGCAGGGCGCGATCTGCGCGCCGGGCGGATTACGCTGCCGCTGATCTATGCGGTTGATGCCGGGGGCGGTGCTGAACTGGCGGAGATCGTCGATCAGCATCCGCTCGATACGCAACGCCTGGCTGCCGCTATTGAGCAGGTGCGACGCCTGGGCGTCCCGCAGGCGCGCATCAGAATGCGCGACTATGCGCAGCAGGCGATTGCAGCGCTGGCGCCCATCCCGCCAGGCGTCGTCCGTGAGGCGCTCGTCGCGCTCGCAGAACGCATCGCACGCATATAACGCTCGCTCGAGACGTTGACTATGGCTGCATTTACTGTGCGATCCACCCGTCACACGTTTACCGTAACGCTCGCTGAACTCGAGTTGGATTTTTCCCTCGAAGATGGCGGTTTGCGCGCGCTGCGACGACCGGGTGAGCCTGATGTGATCGGGCGCGGCGCGCCTCACCCCGGCATCGACGTCTCGCTCGCCGAAACAGGCTGGCTGACTGAACGCTCGTTTGCGCGCTATCTCAATCATACCCTGTATAACGTTCCCGGCGGCGTGGAAATTGTGGTCGTCATTGGTCTTGGACCGTTGAAGATTTATGATCGCTACCGCGTGATCGGGTCACTCATCACACGCCGCATCAGCCTGGAAAATGCGGGGGAGGACGAACTGGCGCTGTGCGGCGTTCGCCTGGCGATCAGCGGCGCGTGCGTCGGCGCGCCGGAACGCTGCCGTTTTGAAGCGCCCGCGAATGTGATTCGTCCACGCCTGCCGATTGCCACGTTGCGTAACGATCTCCGCCATCGCCACTGGTCGGACGCCGCGACGCTCGAAACCCGCGCATTCTTCCTTGCACCCGCCGATGCGCCTGGTCTGCTCGCCCTGCATAACGACATTGTCGGCGAGACGCTGGCATGCTGGTACGCCGACACATCCAACCCGGCGCGTCCGCGCGTCGAAGGCGATGGCGCTTCGGTCACGCTGCTCCACGAAATCCGGCTCGCCGAGCGGCTGCGGGTTGAAGTGGCGCTGTCGGTCGGCGTGCAGATGCTGCTGCTCGAACGTGCGCCCTGGCACGAGGCGTTGCCACGCATTCGCCAGGTCATGGCGAACGGGCGAGCCGCTGCCCCGGCGCCGCCGGAATGGCTTGCAGACGCTGCAATATTCGTCACCCATCCGACGCGCTATGGCGGGCTTGACGGGATGATCGACGCACTTGACGCGATCCGGCGCCTTGGTTGCACCACACTTTGCCTCCTGCCGGTGCACGACATTGCAGCGCCGCATCAGCATGCGCTGGAATGGTCGCCGAAGCGACCGGAGGATCTCTATGCGCTGCGCTCCTTCGCCGATCTGGATGCGTCGATTGGCGGCATCGACGGATTGCGCTCCTTCGTTGACGCTGCGCATGCGCGCAATATGCGCGTGGTGATCGATCTCCCGCTCTCCGGCTGCGCCGCCGACTCGCCGTATGTCTCCGATCATCCCGACTGGTTTTGTCTGGATCAGACGGGTCAATTCATCCGCTTCGCAGGCGAGATCGACACGCTCTATTTCGATTGGCGCAACGCCGGTTTGCGAGCGCTTGCCATCAGCGAGGCGCTGGCGCTGATGGAGCAGACCGGCATCGACGGCTTTCGCGCGCTGGTCGCGCGCGACGTGCCGCCGGGATGGCCCCTCGGCGCGGCGATTGGCGGTAGCAGTAGCATGGGCGTGACGCGCCTGATTGAGGAATTGTACGCCGCCATACGCCAGCGCCGTCCCGACGCGGCGCTGATCACCGATCTGGCTGGACCGCTGCTGGCATCCTGTCGCGATCTCCTTGTTGATGAAGCCGCACACCACATGTTTACCCAACTGGCGATCGGGCGCCTGAGCGTCTCTGAATTGCAGCAGTGGCTCACTGATGCGCTGGCGATCGGCGAGCCGGGAACGCTGCGCGCCTGCTTCACCGAGAGCCGCCACTCGTGCGTCAGCAATCCCCTGGCGGAAGTGTTGCGCGGTTCACGCGCCGCCCGAATGATTCTCGCAGGGATGACAGGGTGCGGATATGTGCCATTGATCCGCGCCGGGCAGGAGGAAAGCGGCGATGACCGGGAATTCATTGAGCGTCTGCTCGACGCCCGCGCGCGCAGTGTTGCGTTGCGCCGCGGCGCCGTTGAACTCGAAGGCGTGCGCTGCGATGATCCGGCGATCTTCGTTGCGCTGCGTCGTCACGACGAGGAGTGCGTCGTCACATTACTGAACGTCAGCCCGATGCGTCGGCGGGCGACTGTTGAACTGTCCTGCGTTGACCTCTCAGAAGGCGACTATCTCGTGAGCGACCTGCTTGATGAACCGTTGATCGATGGGAAATCCAGCGTCGCGCTGCGCCGCGACGATCTTGCGACATTCTCCGTCGCCCTGGGTCCATTTGCAGCGCGCCTCCTTGCGTTGCGTCCCGCGTCGGTTCCCGTGTTGCACGCTGCTGGCAGTCATATTCAAGAAGCGAGCGGCGACGTCGCATCAGCGGAGGATAAACCCGCGCACGCGGCAGTGCGTCGAAATGCCAGCCGCGCTGTTGCGCGAGAATGAGAGACGACACAACTGCTGTCTCCCTCTGACGCGCTATCTGCCATGCCGAATTATCGCGCCCATCGATCTTCCATCACTGCTGCGGCGCATTTTTCTCCGCTGATCATGGCAGCGTTCAGGCTGCTTGCTTCAGTAAATTCACCGGCAAAGAAAAGCCCCCGTCGTCCGCTGCGGTTAGCGGGCAGCAGCGGATGGATGCCTGGCGGCTGCGGAAACTGCGCGTAGGCAATGCGGTATGCGCGCAACGGTTGATACCCCTCCAGCGCCGACAGGGCATCGGCGTCGCCAGCGAACATGCGTCGCAGATCGGCAAGCGCTGCACGGTAGAGGTCATCGTCGCTCAACGCGCTTGCTCCGAGGATGGTCGCGCTAAGGAGGCAGCGTCCTGGCGGCGCATATTCCGGCGCGACATTGCTGATCATCTGCGCATTGTTGACGAGCGCGTCGGGGGCGGCGTTCAGGACGATCTTGCGCCCGCGATAGACCGGCAGACCGCCGCCGAAGTAGAGCGTGATCGTCTGCAACGCGCCCTGCGGCATCGGCAGACCGCTCAGCCGCGCCGCTTCGGGCGCTGGCGTCGCCACGACCACTGCATCGGCGAACAATTCCTCCCCCGATGCCAGCCGTGCGCCGGTGACCCGCCCGTCGCTCGTGATGAGTTCAGCAACCGGGGCGTTCAACCGGATCAGACCGCGATCCAGCAGCGCATCGCCGAGTTGACCGGCAATCGCCCCCATGCCGCGCGCTGGAAGCGCCGCCGCCCCTTCACTGAGCATCTTGAAGTCGAACCGGAAGCGCTTAGCGCTCGTGCGCAGGCTGCGATCAAGAAAAATCCCGCCGTAGAACGGGCGAAAGAAATGGTTGATCGTCTGCTCGCTGAACCCGATTCGGCGCAGATACGCCAGCGTCGTTTCATCGTCGCCCGCCAGGACCTCATCGATTGACTGGCGACGCAGACGTTGCGCGAGCAGCAACACCCGCAACTTGTCGAAAGGCGGAATAATTGGCGCCAGCGCCGCATCGAGCGCTGCCGCCTGATCGCGAAAGGGGTCGGTCAGAACGAAACGCTTCCCCGCCAGGCAGATGATCGCCCCCGGATCGAAGCGCCGTAGATGGAGCGCGTCGAGATCAAGATGGCGGCGCGCCGCCGGGTACGCCTCAAACAACACCTGGAACCCGCGATCAAACGTGAACCCGTCGGCGTGGTCGGAGCGCACGCGCCCGCCAATGCCGTCGCTTGCTTCCACAATCGTGACATGCACGCCGAGCGAGTCAAGAATGCGTCCGCAGGTCAACCCGGCAAGACCTGCGCCGATGATCAGCACATGCATAGCTCGTTGTCCTCAAATACTGCACAACCGACCGCTTTCGGGATCATGAGGGTCATGAGATGAATCCAGCATACTGGCGCCATCGCGTTGCACGTCCTCCGCGCTGCGGGCTGAGAAATAACTCCGGTAAGTCGCATATTGGGCTGCGGGCTACAGCCCTTGCTCAGTATGTCGAAGCCCCTGCGGGGCTGGCGCGATCTCAGCCAGGGCTTCAACCCGCAGCATTCCAGCAATACCGAACGCTTTTCTTCATAAGCCCTCGCTTAGGGCGTGAAAGCCTCCGTGGAGCTTTTGCGATCTCAGCGAGGCTTCCGCTCGCAGCGCCCCCGCACGATCATACCTGCCTCCAACCCCAATACCTGTCAAACAAGGAAGATAAGTCATCTTAAGCCTGCTTGCTGCGTTCTTTGCGCCTTTGCGCCTTTGTGTGAGCTTTGCTTGATAGGGTGAAAGCCCCGGAAGGGCTGACGTGATAATTGCGCACATTTGACAAGACAGACCGTAAATGGAAACATGCTGCGAGACGCCGCGCGTGTCGGCGCTTCGAGTGCATCACGCCATATTATAAACGCAAAGG
>JAUQOW010000201.1 GCA_030550675.1 Chloroflexota bacterium | reverse complement strand
ATGCGCTTGGGAGCGACCCGCTGCTTTACACCTCGATTGCGTTCTGGGCGATCTTCATCGCGTTTGCGATCAAACTCGGCATCTGGCCCTTCCACACCTGGCTGCCCGACGCCTATAGCGAAGCGCCGCCGGCGGCATCCATCCTGCTGGCAGCAGTGATGTCGAAAATGGGCGCATACGGCATGCTGCGCCTGATGCTGCCGTTCGTTCCCGACGCAGCGCAGTACTTTGGTCCGGCGATTGGCGCGCTGGCGCTGATCGGCGTGGTGGCGGGCGCCTTCGGCGCGCTCGGTCAGGTCGGCGGCGACCTCAAACGCCTGATCGCCTATACTTCAGTCAATCATATGGGGTACGTCGGGCTGGCGGTCGCTGCGGCAGCGACCGTCGGCGCGGCGGATGTCGCCACCCGTGCAACCGCGATCAACGGCGCACTGTTCCAGATGGTGGCGCACGGTCTCTCGACCGGCGCGCTCTTCCTGCTGGCGGGCATGCTTGCCGAACGCACCGGTTCCGATGAGATGGGATCGCTTGCCGGGTTGCGCACCACGATGCCGGTCTTCGCCGGGGCGATGGGAGTGGCGACGTTTGGCAACCTGGGGTTGCCTGGTCTTGCCGGGTTTGTTGGCGAGTTCTTCATCTTCCGCGGCGTGTGGGCGTCGCTGCCGTTCTTCGCGCTGCTGGCGACCATCGGGTTGGTGGTGACGGCGCTGGCGCTGCTGCGGATGTACGGACAGATTTTCCACGGCAAAACGAACGAGCGCAGCGCTCTGCCCGACATGCGCATCGCCGGGCGCGAATTTCTGGCGGTGGCGCCGCTGCTGATTGCGCTCCTGATCCTGGGCGTGTATCCCGCGCCGATTATGGACCTGTCGAACCAGACGGCGACCGCATTGGTGGAAGTGTTCACCCGGGTTGTGGGAGGGGCATAAATCGTCCTATGAACCTGATCGATCTGCCAGCCAATGTCCCGTGGCTCAGCCTGATCTGGCTCAGCCTGGTGATCCCGACGGTCATTATTGCGCTGATGAAGCCGGAGCGAAAGGAGGAGATCCGCATCATCGGCGCGGTCTTTTCGTTCATTTCGCTGGCGCTGACGCTGCTGGTCTATCTTGCGTATGACTACCGCAGCCCGGAAAAGTTTCAGTTTCTTGAAGAAATCCCCTGGCTGCCCGAACTTGGCATCAACTACATCCTTGGCGTCGATGGCATCAGCCTGCCGATGCTGTTGCTCAACGGAATCGTCATTTTCACCGGCGCGCTGATCAGTTGGAACATTGAAGACCGGGCGCGCGAGTACTGGGCATTGCTGCTGCTGCTGGCAGCAGGGGTGTACGGCGTCTTCGTGTCGCTTGACCTCTTCCTGCTCTTCATTTTCTACGAACTGGCGGTGCTGCCGATGTATTTGCTGATCGGCATCTGGGGGAGCACGCGCAAAGAGTACGGCGCGATGAAACTGACGCTCTACCTGATGGGCGGATCGGCATTCATCATTCTGGGGATGGTCGCCGTGTATTTCAGCGGCACGCTGCGCACCTTCGACATGCGCCTGCTGGCGCAGTCGGCGTTGTTCCCGCGCGACGTGCAGATCATCTTCTTCGTGCCGCTCTTCCTGGGGTTTGCGGTGCTGGCGGGCATGTTCCCGTTCCACACCTGGTCGCCGACCGGTCACGTGGCTGCGCCGACTGCGGTTTCGATGCTGCACGCGGGCGTGCTGATGAAACTGGGGGCGTATGGCTGCATGCGCGTGGCGATGTGGATCTTTCCCGAAGGCGCCAATTACTGGTTGCTGCCGATTGCCATCGCCACGCTGATCAACGCGGTATACGGCGCGACCATCGCCATGACGCAGCGCGACTTCAAGTTCATGATCGGGTATTCGTCCGTCAGCCATATGGGATTGACGCTGATGGGTCTGGCGGCAGCCAACACCATCGGCATGACTGGCGCAGTGCTGCAAATGTTCGCGCATGGCGTGATGACGGCGCTCTTCTTCGCCGTCGTCGGGCGAATGGTGTATGACCGAACGCACACCCGGCAATTTCCTGAACTTGGCGGTCTGTTCTCAGTGATGCCGTTTGCAGCGATTGTCTTCATCATCGCCGGGTTGTCATCAATGGGGATGCCGGGTCTGGCGGGGTTCTGGGCGGAATTCAACATTTTCATGGGCATGTGGCAGCGTTTCCCATTGATCGCGGTGCTGGCGGGCGTTTCGATCCCGATTACGGCAGGCTACATTCTGATCGCTGTGTACCGGGTGTTCTTCGGCGAAATGAAAAACCCTGAGTTCCGCCATCTGCCCGGACTGACGGTGCAGGAGTACGTCGCCGGGGTGATTCTGGTCGCCGTGCTGATCATCAGCGGCATCTACCCGGCGTACCTGACCGAGCCGATTGAGGCGAGCGTCCAGCCAATCGCCGAGGCGCTGGCGCGCGCCGGGACGCTGGGGATGCGATTCCCGTAGAGACGTTGCCAGGCACAGACGTTGCATTGCAACGTCTGTACGTCGCAGGTAGAAGGTTGAATGTGATATGTCATTCCAGATCACCGATATTCCGCGAATTCTGCCAGAGTTAATGCTCCTGCTGCTGGGGCTGCTGGTGCTCGGCTCCGATGTGCTGACGCGCTGGGGACGCGGACCGGAGGCGCAACTCGAACGCGCCAAAGAAGCCGGTCAGTTGACCGCCGTCGGGCTGGGGTTGGTGTTTATCGTCGGGCTGGTGCAGAGCCGCTTCCTCTTTATCGTGCCCGACCCGAGCGGCGGACCGCTGGACGTGCTGTTGACGCTGGGGCGCAATTTGCAGGCGGGCGGACCGGGCGGGTCACCGATTCTTGGCGCGTTTGCGACCGATGAGTTCACAATGGTGGCGCGCCTGACTTTTATCGGCGCGGCGTTTCTGACGTCCCTGCTAGCGATGGGATATCGGCTGACTGCGAACCCCGGCGAGTTCTATGGGCTGCTGATCTTCTCGACGCTGGGGATGTCGATCATGGCGGCGGCGACGGAGTTCATCCTGGCGTACCTGGCGCTGGAGTTGTCGTCGATTTCGCTCTACGTGCTCGCGGGCTACTTCCGCGAAAGCGAACGCTCACCCGAAGCCGGGCTGAAATATTTCCTGTTCGGGTCGCTGTCGTCGGCGATCTTCCTGTATGGCATCAGCCTGATCTACGGATTTGTCGCCAGCGAGAACCAGAAGGCGGGCGGCACGCCAATCGTCGCCACGCTCTTCGCCGAAGTCGGGCGCTTCGCAACTGGCGACGCCGCCAGCAGTCCGTTGCTGATCCTCGGCATGCTCTTCATCATTGCCGGTCTGGGGTACAAGATTTCGGTCGTGCCATTCCACACCTGGGCGCCGGATGTCTACCAGGGCGCACCGCCGCCAGTCACCGCCTTCCTCTCAACGGCGTCGAAGGCAGCCGGGTTCCTGCTCCTCTACCGGTTGCTGACGACGGCGTTTCCCGGGGCGGTTGGAACGCCGCGCCTGGAAGAGTTCAACGGCTGGACGAGTGTGCTGGCGATTCTGGCGCTGGTGACCGTGATCGTCGGAAACCTGGCGGCGCTGCCGCAGACGAATGCGCGCCGTCTGCTGGCGTACTCGTCTATCGGGCATGCCGGGTTCCTGTTGCTGGCGGTGCTGATCTGGTCATCGACCTCGCCGGTTGACCGCACGTTCGGGACAGCCGCGCTGATCTACTATCTCATTGTCTACACCCTCACGAACCTGGGCAGTTTCGGCGTGCTGGCGGTATTGACGAATGCGCTGGGCAGCGACGACCTGAGCGCGATGCAGGGTCTCTGGCGACGCAATATGCCGCTGACGCTGATGATGACGATCCTCGTTCTGTCGCTTGCCGGGATTCCGCCGCTTGCCGGGTTCTGGGCGAAGTTCTTCGTCTTTATGGCTGGCTATCAGGCAGGCGCTGTGCCGTTGGTGACCATTGCGGTCATTATGACCGTCGTCAGTCTGTACTACTATCTGCGCTTCCTCAAAGCCATGTGGATCCTGCCAGCGCCCGAAGATACGCCCTTCAAGACGCCGCCGGTCGCCAATGCGGCGATCATCGCCTCAACGGCGCTGGTGGTGCTGCTCGGTCTGTTGCCAAATCTGATCTGGGGGACGATTAGCAGCGCGGCGAGCGTCGCGGCGCGATAACGTGCCAGGCTGTGCGATCTCTGATAGGAAGATCAACCAGATATTGGACACTCTCGTGATCGGCGTTGGCTTCGACAGGCTCAGCCAACGCCGGTTGAGCCTGTCGAAACCAACGCCGGTTGAGCCTGTCGAAGCCAACGCCAACCGCTCCACAGATGCAGGCGTGATTGTCCGGGTTTTAGTTGATCGCTCTATAAGCTACGGACCAGCCGCAGGCTACGGGTGCGAAGCCCGCCTGCGAGGGCTGGACGGGCGATACCGGATTTGAGAGTCTTTGTGCTTTTGCGCCTTTGTGTGAGCTGATTTGACGAGTACATACTTCGAGGCATATGAGCAAAACGATGAACGACATAAACAGCCCGCCGTCCAACAACTCCAATTTCCCTTATCAACCTCGTGAAGCGTCAAGCCTCGCGCCCGGCGGCACATTGTTCGAGCGGTTGGTCGAGCAGGCGCGCGCTGCCGATACGCCGCTGGCGCTGGCTTCGGCAGGCTCAGCCAGCGACGCAGCGAATAAGAACGATTTCGAGACGCTGGTGGATCGGCTGATCGAGCAGGCGCAGGCGGCTGGCGTGTTCGACAATCTGCCCGGCGCTGGCAAACCGCTCCGCTATGACGATGATGCCCTCACGCCTGAGGATATGCGCGCCGGGTTTCGCATGCTGAAGAACGCTGGCTTCGCGCCGCTCTGGATCGAAGCGCGCCGCGACATCGACGCCGAACGTGCGCGCATTTCCGCATGGCTCCACGATGCCAACCGTCGCTGGTCGCGCCTTCCACCTGCAATCCGCAACCGTTTGCGCATCGAGTACCGGGAGATGCTCACGAATCTGCAACGCCAGATTATGTCGTACAACCTCACGTCGCCTCCCGCTGCGGGGCAGATTGCAGGTCTGCGCATTGAGGAAGAGATGCGCAAACTCGGGAAGCAGGAGTCGCGCACGGGCACAACGGAATGGCGAGTCTGAGATCCGCTGTTGCATGCCCCTGCCGCGCGACAGGCTTAAGCCCTTACTCGCAGGAAGATCAACCAGATATTGGACAATCTTGCGATCGGCGTTGGCTTCGACAGGCTCAGCCAGCGTACAGATAGCCGCTCGCAGCCCCTTAGCGCTTCCGACCGATCAGGCGCAGCGCGACAATCTCTCCCCTTCGCAAACCCGTAACCTCGATAGTGTACAATACTATGCTATAGAACACTGTTTGAGTCTTGCAAACGGTATGACTGAGCTGCCATTGCTGACGAATCTGCTGCTTGCCATCAACGATCTCCTGGCATCGGCGGTTCTGATTGTTTCGTTCTCACTCCTGGTCTACCTCGTGCTCCAAAACCGCTACACGCCGATTGCGCGCGCGCTGGCGGTGTTGCTCGGCAGTATCGTCGTCGTATTCGGCGGCGATGTCCTTGCCCAGCAGGTGCAGCGGGAGGAGACGCTACGGTTTTTACTGCTCGCCCAATGGCTCGGCATTGTTGGCGTACCGGCGGGGTATATCCATCTGGCGGATGCATTGCTCGACTTCAGCGGGCAGCACCAACTGCGGCGACGCTGGAGCGTTCCTGCGGCATACGCAATCAGCGCCGCATTTCTGGCGCTGGCGTGGAGCACCGACCTGATTGTGCGCAATGGCGTCCAGGTGCATCCTGTCGCGCAGTTCAACGCCGGTCCGCTTTTCTGGCTCTTCACGCTCTACTTCGCCCTGGCGTGCCTTATTGGTCTGGCTGCCTCCGTGCGCGTGCGGCAGGCGGCGCTGACGCCGACCCTGCGCCGCCGTATGACGTACCTGAGCCTGACGTTCGTCGGTCCGGCGATTGCGGTCTACCCGTTCCTCATCATTCCAGGACCGGAGCATTTCATCCCATTTGCGCTCGTCCTGTTCCTGGTGGCCATTGGCAACGTTGCCGTGATGCTGATGACGACTGTGATGGTCTACAGCATCGCATTCCAGGGTCTGCCGTTGCCCGACCGGCTGATCAAGCAGGATTTCATCCGCTGGGTGCTGTACGGTCCCTTCGTTGGCATCAGCATCGCTTTGTTCCTGCGCGCGACGCCAGTGCTGGCGCGCTGGCTCGGATTGCCGGAGCAGGCGCTATTGACCGCAGGCGTGGTGATTATGACGGTCGTCATGCCGCTCTTCGTCAACCGCCTGAAGCCATACCTCGACGCATTGGTATATGCGCAGGATCACGCCGAGATCGATTACCTGCGCGCCCTGCCGCGCAACACCTTTACCCAGGCGGATCTGCGCAGCCTGCTGGAGAATACGCTGGTCGTCGTGTGCGGGGCGCTGCGCTCAGAGACCGGATTCGTCGCTGCACCGGATGACGCTGGCGGCTACACCGTCAAAACGCTGGTTGGGTCGCGCCAGGCAGTGCGGCGATTTGTCAATGAACACCCCCTGATTGACCTGATGGCGCGTCTCTCGCGGCTGCCGCAGCGACCGGCGGGCGATACGCCGCCAGCCGAGACGTTTCTGCGCGTTGAAGGGTTCTGGCTGCTGCCGCTCCGCGCTCCCGACGGCGAGTTGCTTGGCTGTCTCGGCGTCGCTTATCCGCACGATGCGCTGAATGCTGATGCGCGGCGGCTCATTGGCGCGCTGGCGCACCGGATGGAACTGGCGCTCGAAACGGTGCAGATGCAGCAGCGGCTGTTCGACACGCTGCGCGGGCTGGGACCGGATATGCAGTCGCTCCAGCATTTGAGCACGCAACTCGAGCAGGCGACGCCAGCATCGTTGCAGACGCTCGAGTCGGATGTGGCGTCGTTGCCCGAATTCCCGCAACTGGTCAAGGAGGCGCTGGCGCACTACTGGGGCGGACCGAAACTCTCGGAAAGCCCGCTGCTGGGGTTGCGGACGGTGCGGCGGGTGCTGGAAGAGCAGGGAGGCAGCCCGACACGCGCACTCCAGGCAGTGCTGCGCCAGGCAATCGAAAACCTGCGCCCCGACGCGCAACTCGACCCGTCGGCGCAGGAATGGCTGCTGTACAACATCCTGGAGATGCGCTTCCTGCAAGGGCGGCGCATCCGCGAGACCGCTGATCGCCTGGCAATGAGCGAGTCCGACCTGTACCGCAAGCAGCGCATCGCCGTGGAAGAAGTGGCGCGCCAGCTGGCGTTGATGGAAGAGGCGGCGAATCGGGTGGCAGTCGAACGGTGAGGTCTATTTTATTTTTCCTCAAAACCTCAAAGGTCTAAAAGACCTTTGGGTTTTGAGGATGACGAGTTTAGGAAGGATACCACGAATCATGTCCAACCCGCCCGCTCTCTCCTTCTCCGCCGTTTACCACATTTACACCCGTGGAACGAATAAAACAAATATCTTCATCGAGGAACGCAACTACGAGTATTTCCTAAAGTTATACGAAAAATATATCCCTCCGGTGGCATACACATATGCATATTGCCTCCTGAAGATCATTTCCACCTTCTCATCAAAACCAAATCCCAACAAGAGATCGATAAATGGGCGGTCTCTCAGGACAAAACCAGGGTCACGCCATCACTTCAGTTCGCACATCCGCTCAACGCTTACGCCAAAGCAATCAATAAGGCATATGGTCGTGTCGGAAGTCTCTTCCAACATCCTTTTGGACGTGTGATTATCAAGGATAAAAGGCAATTTCGTAATACTATGCTCTACATCCATCTGAACCCCCGCAAACATGGATTCATCGACGACTTTCGCCGCTGGCCGCATTCGTCGTATCCGCTGCTTATCTCCGACTCGCCTACGTTTCTGGCGCGCCTTCCGTCGCTCGATTGCTTCGGCGGGCGTCAGTTCTTCGATCAGGCGCACTGTGAGTACGAGCGCAACGCTTGCTGGCTGCATGTCGAACTCGAAGAGAACCTTGAGGCAGCCTGACGTTATACCGCTCCTCATCGCCCCCTCCACTCGTGGTACAATACTCGCTACAGTTGACACAAGTTGTCCCGTACTTGCTCCCATCTGCATTCCGGATGACATAGAAAGGCAACTCCCGTGACCGATACCCTCTACGATGTCGTGGTCATCGGCGGCGGACCTGGCGGCTATGTGGCTGCCATCCGCGCCGCGCAACTCGGCTTGAAAACCGCAGTCGTCGAGCGCCAGGCGATGGGCGGCGTGTGCCTGAATGTCGGGTGTATTCCAACAAAGGCGTTGCTTCACACCGCTGACCTGCTCGAAGAACTGCGCGAGGCGAAGCGCTTCGGCGTGGTCGTCGAAGGCGTGTCGCTCGATTGGGAAGCGACGCTGCGCCAGAAGGACACAGTCGTCAAGACAATGACCAGCGGCGTTTCCTTCTTGATGAAGAAGAATAAGATCGATGTGATCAATGGCTTTGCCCGCCTCGCCGGGCGCGGGCAGGTCGCCATCAGCACGGCTGAGGGACAGCACCGCACCGTCACGGCGAAGAACATCATCGTCGCCGTCGGCGCGCGCCCCCGCGAGATCCCGGCAATCGGCGCGGTGTTCGACAATGACCGGATTCTGTCGTCAACCGGCGGGCTGAACATTCCCAGCGTCCCGAAGTCGCTCCTGGTCGTTGGCGCGGGCGCGATTGGCGTTGAGTTTGCGTCGATGTACCGCTCGTTCGGCGCGGAGGTGACGCTCGTCGAAATGCTCCCGCGCATTGTGCCGCTCGAAGATGAAGAGGTGAGCGCCGAACTCGCACGCGCACTCAATCGCCGTGGCATCAAGGTCTTCGCTGGCTCAAAACTCAATGCTCTGGAAAAGATTGATGGCGGCGTGGTGGCGCGCCTGGTCGATGCGCAGGGCGCCGAGCATACGCTGACTTTCGAGCGCGCGCTGGTGGGAGTGGGCATTGTGCCCAACAC
>JAUQOW010000027.1 GCA_030550675.1 Chloroflexota bacterium | reverse complement strand
CTTCGGTCGCGCGCAGGTCGGTGACGAGCTGACTGAACCGCGGCAGGTCCTCGGTTTCATATGCCACGACAAACTCCTGATCATCGAGACCGGTCGCATACAACAGCACCTGCCGGATATCAGCGTACTCGTGACCGACTCGCATATGTTCGTTCATCATCCCCTGACGGGCGTCGCGGCTCATCAAATACCATTCGGTCGTTTTGCTGAACGGATAGACGATCAGATACGTCTGGCGATCATTCAGATCAATCGCCTGCTCCTGGCTGGTGGGGCGGCGGGTGTAGACCGAGGGGCGCGTGTAGCCAAACAGTTGATAAGAAATCTCGCTGTAGCACCCGATGCCGCTGTTCAGCAGGCGCGCCGTCATTTCCTGCATCGGTTTGGGATCGATGCCGCGCCGCCAGAGCAGGAGATCGACGCCAATCTTCAAGCCGATGCCGCTATACGCCCAGGTGGTGATTGAGGAGGCATACTCCTCCACCATGCTGGCGAACGCTTCGCGTCCATCAGCGCGCGCATTGTGCGGCAGGCGACGCCAGGCGGGATCAACCCTGAACGCCGTAAACTGAACAAACCAGGGGGTTGTGCCGGTGTGCTCCTGATCAGCCATACGTTCGCGTTCCTCTCCAGGCAACTTGCGCATGTTATGTCATCTTCGCCGAGGTATGGATTGTTGTATCATCGATGTTGAACAATCTGCGCACCGCCGTCACCAGTTCGCTGCCCGCTTCCGGGTCGCGCAGCGCCACAATCGGCTCGTGCAGCAGTTTGTTGATGATCGCCGTACTCAATGCAACCACCGTTTCGCGTTGCTGCGGCGAAAGTTCAGGGCAACGCGCCAGCGCCCGCCGGATTTCGGCATCGCGGATGGCTTCAGCGCGCTCGCGCAGGGCGCGAATGGTCGGAACCGCCTGCTGCACCGCCCACCATTCCATAAACTTCGCCACCTCACCATCGATAATCGCCTCAGCGCGTTGCGCTTCGGCAGCGCGCATGGCGCGATTTGCCGCACAGATCGGCTCCAGCGCATCCACATCGTGGAGATGAACGCCGGGGATTGCTGCAACACTCTGATCGACGTCACGCGGCACTGCCAGATCGAAGAGGAGCAACGGCGCAGCGCGTCCGGCTGCAGCGCGCTCCACCATCTGCCGCGACACCACGATGCCTGGCGCTGACGTGCAGCTCACCACAATATCGCTCATCGCCAGCGCATCGTCCAGTTCCTCCCAGGGTCGCCAGGCGATGCCATACCGCTGCGCCAGCGCATCCGCGCGCGCGCCAGTGCGATTGACGACCGTGATGTTGGTGCATCCCTCGGCGAGCAGGTGTTTCAGCGCAAGCTCCGCCATATGCCCGGCGCCAATGACCAGCGCGCGCCCCTGTTTCAGGAGATCAGGACGCTGGCGCAGCGCATCGACCGCGACCGACACGACCGACACGTGACCGGCGGCAATGCCGGTGTGCGTGCGTGCGCGCTTCCCCGCCGCCAGCGCACCGTGCAGCACGCGATGAAGCACCGGACCGATCGCCCCGGCAGCGTGAGCAATTGCCAGCGCCTCCTTGATCTGCCCGACAATCTGATCCTCGCCAAGCACCATCGAATCGAGACCGGCGGCCAGTCGATAGAGATGGCGCACAACCGCCTCGTTGCGATGGGTGTACAGTGATGGTGCAAACACTGCCTGATCAACGCCGCGCTGCTCGGCAAGGAACGCTTTCAACGCCTCATCGCCCGCCACGCCATCATGGGTCACGGCGCACACCTCAACTCGATTGCACGTCGAGAGGATCATCCCCTCATCGACGCGCCGGCGCAACGCCAGCAGCGCATCGGGCAACTCATTGAGACTGAACGCCAGCCGCTCGCGCACGGTTACCGGCGTATTGCGCTGATGCACACCGATCAGGGTTATCTGCATACCCGATCACCTCGCTCTTGCTGCTCATACCCGGTGATCGCCCCCAGCAGCACTGCATCCATAAAACGGTTGATGCGCGCATGGAGAGCGACCGCCTGATCGAGATCGTTTGGTTGGGCAATGCCAGGCACCGGCATCGCCAACCGCGAAAACGAATTACGGAAGAACAGAAATGCCTGCACCGTATCGTGCATACTGACACCGGACTCGCGCGTTTCGCGCCCGTAACTGCTGCCAATCGCACGCGCCTCGTTGAGGAACCGTTCGTCTTCTTCCTGGCGATTGATATACTGAATCAACAATCCCAAAAGACGCTGCCCAAGACCGCGCATCCGTTCGGCGTTGGAATGGGTCATCAGGCGCGAGTGCCAGTCGGCGCGCGCCATCGCATGGGTATCGAAACGGAGCAACGACAGCGGCGCCGGAGGAGAGGAATGGTTGTTTTTCTGCGCTTCTTCCAGCGCTTGCAGCAATCCTATCCGTGAGAAGCGGCGGTGCCCGCCGAGCGTGCGCTTCATCGGCACCTTCCCGGCATCCCCCCAGCGGCGCAACGTTGAGGCTGCGACGCCAAGCAGGGCGCTCGCCTCGGCGAGCGAAAGCCATTCGTTATCGACTGATCCTGCGTCGTTCATGGCGATAACATGTTACGACTTTCACAATATATCGCAAGTAGAGAAACCTTCACTCTCCGTTGATTACGGCGATATGCGCCGGGCAGCGACCATCGCCAGCGCCCGCTGCGCCGCCTCACGCCCCTGCTTGACGCAGTCGGGAACGCCGACGCCACGGTACGCCGCGCCAGCCAGCAGCAGTCCGTCAGGACAGAGCGCTTCGAGCGCAGCGATTCGTTCCAGGTGCCCGACATCGTACTGCGGGTTGCCGTTGTGCCAGCGGTAAACGCGCGTCAGCAGCGGTGCGGCGGTGATTCCCAGAATGGTGCGCAGATCAGACTGCGCCAGATGCAGCAGGTCGTCATCATCGCGCGCCAGCAGTTCCGGACGACGTGACCCGCCGACGAAACAGCGCAGCAACAAATAATCGTCGGGAGCGCGATGACGAAACTTGACCGAGGAGAGCGTGCAGGCGTTGATCCAGGTCTGTTCGCTGCGTGGAATGACCAGCCCATAGCCATCGAGCGGCCTCCCGACCTCGTTACGCCGGTAGACCAGCGAGATCGTCGCTGTGGAAACGTACCGGATGGCGCGCAGCGCCTGCGCCAGCGCCGGGAGGGAGTCGTTCACAAGGTCGGCGGCAGCGTAGGATGGCGTCGCCAAAATGACGGCATCGGCGTCCAGCGCGGCGCCGTCGTCCAACCGCAGGCGATACGGGCGCGCGGCGGTTGGATCGTATGCCAGCGCCGTCGCCTGGCGACCCGTCAGGATCCGCGCGGTCAGTCGCTGTTCCAGTCGCTCGACCAGCGCGCCCATGCCGCTGCGCAGCGTCATGAAGGGCGACTGATGCGCCGAAGACGGCGGCGCAGAACGGCGCGCCGCCAGCATGCCGCGGATCAGGCTGCCGTGACGCTTTTCCAGCTCGCGGAAGCGCGGAAAGGTCGCCATAATACTCTGGCGTTCGCACTCGGCGCTGTGAATGCCGGAGAGGATCGGCTCCGCCAGGCGATCCAGCGCCTCATTTCCCAGGCGGCGGCGGATGAAGTCGGCAAGCGTCTCATCGCCATCGTCACGGCGCGCCGGCACGAACAGATCGAGCGCCATACGGATTTTCCCGAGCGGCGAAATGAGCGGCGAAAAGGCGAAAGGTGCGATGCGCGTGGGAACAATCAGCAGCATGCCTTCGGGGAGCGGTTGCGGTCGTCCGCAGATGAGCACCCAGGTGGTGCGGCGCATCGGCGAAGCGACCATCAACTCATCACCCAGACCGATTTCTCGCGCCAGCTCGGCAGCCCACGGTTTTTGCGCCATGAATGAGTCTGGTCCGCCCTCAATGACAAACGGACCGGTGCGCTCGGTAACGACCTTGCCACCCAGGCGCGCCTCGCGTTCGATGAGGGTGACGCTCACTGACGGAGCGCCGTCGTGCGCTGCGCGACCCAGTTCATACGCTGCGCTCATACCGCTGATCCCGCCGCCGACGATGACAATATGCGGACGGTCGTCCAGGAACAGCGTCGCCGCCGATGTCGAATGCATCGCGGTCATGGACGTATCGATTCTAGTCAAATCTGATCAAATCCGCGCTCACTATAGTAGATATGAGAGGTTAAGTCAAGGTTTACAAAAGTGACACATTGCATATGCAAGAGCGGGACAGACGAGCGGAGCGAGGCGCAAGGCTAGAGGGGGTTGAAAGCAGGAAGGCTGAAGGCGTTTCGTGGTGAATGTTTCACGTTGCACGTTGAACGTGGAAAGATTTTCTGATCCCTGCCGTTCCACTCCCCTGAATTCAGGTATAATGATCTCATCCCAGCAACACAATCCAAACCCAGGACAATAAACGTGCAAAGGAGCAGAAAGGAGTTTCCCAATGGCGGCGAAGAACATCTTGATGCTCGTCGGCGATTACGTTGAGGACTACGAGGTCATGGTGCCATTCCAGGCGCTTCAGGCGGTCGGTCACAACGTTCACGCCGTCTGCCCCGACAAGAAGGCGGGCGACAAGGTGCGCACGGCAGTCCACGATTTTGAGGGGGATCAGACGTACAGCGAGAAGCCGGGACACAACTTCACCCTGAATGCGACATTTGACGAAATTCGGGCGGAGGACTACGATGCGCTCGTCATTCCTGGCGGGCGTGCGCCGGAGTATATTCGCCTGAACGAGAAGGTGCTGGACATTGTCCGCCACTTTGCGGCTGCCAATAAGCCGATTGCCGCCATTTGCCACGGCGCGCAGGTGCTGGCGGCGGCAGGCGTCCTGGAGGGCAAGTCGTGCTCTGCGTACCCGGCGGTGGGTCCGGATGTCAACCGCGCCGGGGGCCGGTATGTTGATATTCCCGCCAACAAAGCGCACGTCGACGGCAACCTGGTGACGGCGCCCGCCTGGCCCGCGCATCCCGAATGGATTGCGAAATTCCTTCAGGTTCTCGGCACAAAGATCGAACCGTAGGAATCATCAGGCGGTTCATGGTTTCACGGTCGAGACGTTGCAATGCAACGTCTCGACTATGAACATTTGAACGTTGCAATGCCACATCTCGATCATGAACATTGCAATGCAATGTCTCGACCGTGAACATTTGAACATTGCAATGCAACGTCTCGACCTGTGACGTTTATCACCCCACCTCGCCCGCCAGATAACGTCGCGCGGTTTCGGCAAGAATGGCGGCGCCAATTGGCAACGCGCGTTCGTCAATGTCGAAGATTGGCGTGTGGTGCCCGCGACTCACGCCGTCGTCGATTGCGGCGCCAAGCATGAACATCGCCCCAGGCGCTTTCTGCGTCATATAGGCGAAGTCCTCCGCGCCCATACCAGTGCGGCTGCGGTCAATCGCATCAGCGCCGATCAGGTCGGTGATGGTCTCCGCGATCCAGGCGCTGACCCTGGCATCGTTGTAACCGGCAGGGTAGCCGCGCTCGATTTCCAGCCGGTAATCGCCGCCAACAGCGCGCGCAACGGCAAAGGCGCGCTCGACCTCAGCAATCAACTGCTCGCGCACTTGCGGGTCAAAACTGCGCAGCGTGCCCTCCAGATACACCTCGGCGGGGATGACATTTGACGCCGTGCCGCCGCGCACCACGCCGAGGCTGACGACCGCTGGCTGCATCGGGTTGATGCGGCGCGCGACGATTCCGTGCAACGCCTGCATCACGGGCAACAGCATCCACAGCGGGTCCGTCCCCAGATGCGGGTAGGCGCCGTGCCCGCCGCTGCCCGTGATCCATCCCCGAAATGTGTCGACCGCCGCCGAACTCGCGCCTTCACGGATGGTGATTTTCCCTACCGGCAGATTGGAGTCGACATGCAGCGCGATGACATGATCAACGCCATCGAGCGCGCCGTCGTTGATCATCCGCGGCGCGCCACTGAGACCCTCTGCATCCTGCGCTTCTTCGGCCGGCTGGAAGAGGAAGCGCACATTGCCGCGCAGGTTGCCGGCGGCGAACTCCTGTTTGAGCAGATGCGCCACGCCAAGCAGAATGGCAGTGTGCGCATCGTGCCCGCAGGCGTGCATCACCCCTGGATTCTGCGAGGCGAACGGCAAACCGGTCGCTTCATCGATTGGCAGCGCGTCCATGTCGGCGCGAATGCCAATTGTCGGTCCGTCACCGGTTCCCAGTTGCCCGACGACGCCGGTTTTGCCGACGCCGGTGCGGACGTCAATGCCGCCGATTTCGCGCAGCGTTTCCGCAACCAGTTGCGCCGTTCGCACCTCCTGGAACGCAAGTTCGGGGTGAGCGTGGATTTCACGGCGCAGGCGAATGATTTCGGGCGCAATCGCGTTGGCTTTGTCGAGCATACGACGTTCCTTTCGGCAGTATTTCTTGAACGGTCTGAAGCGAAGCGCAAAAGCGCAAGGCGCTGCGGTTAACAGCCCACCCTTTGCGTCCTCGCGCCTTCACGTCAGTCTTTCCTAACCTGTCGCAACACGAACCGTATAGGTATTGACCACCGGTTCCGCCACATCGCCCGCCAGCGTCAACTTCAGGCGATAGATGCCGGGATCTGACGGGATCAGGCGCAACCGCTCGATCTCCATTGCCATACAATCGGCAGGCAACGTGAAGGATCGCTCAACGGTCGCCAGCATTGCATCGTCGGGACCCATCAACCGCGCGGTCGCCGTCACAGCAAGGTCGCGGTGGGCGTCGTTGACCACATAAACCGGCAGATCGAGCGCTTCGTTGAGGGTGATGTCTTCTTTTTCCAGCACACTGAAGATATACTGCGGGCTGAACGCCAGGCGCATCGCGTGGTACGACCGTTTCGGCACGCGCCAGTAGTCGATGATCGACCAGGAGACTGACGGGTTGGCGTCGTGGAACATGAACGGCATAATGCCGCCAGTCGGACGATACTTGCGCAGCCGTAATCGGTCGATGTAGTGACGGTTGACCTTGATCTGATACTCCTGCGACATCTGCACCAGATCTTCCAGCGAACGCGCGGCGCGCCAGTCGTACCAGTGCGCCATGATGTCCGCCTGAAACTGATGGCGCTCAATCAATCGCTGCCAGTCGATGCGCCTGATGTCGGCGTCCATGAATTTGACGCAGCTCTCGACATTCGGAAAACTCTGCGCGCCGAACTCGGTGACAAAGCGCACCAACTGCGGGAAGCGACGGATCAGCGGCGCCCACTCTTCGAGGCGCCCGTAGATTTTGTACCAGCCGTAGTAGAAGTGCGTGCTGGTGCCAGCGCGAATGCCCGGAATAGGAAACTCGTTCGACGAACGCACCACTGGTCGCCTGCCGTCTTCCCGTTCGACCACCCGCTTCAACTCGCTGTCCATGACATCACGGTTCCAGCTAAAGACGAACATTGACGCATACGTGCGCATGCGCGTGATCATCCGCTCGTCGCGGGTATCGACGACATACACCGGTTCGTTATGCATGCACCAGAGCGCCACCGACGGATGATTGCCCAGCAGGCGCACCATGGCGCGCGCCTGCCGACGCGCTTCGGGCAGCACGTCGCGTCGATAGAGCCAGTGCAGCGGGAAATCCTGCCAGAGCAGCATCCCCATCTCATCGGCGGCGTCGTAGAGCGCCGGATGCGCAATATGCCCGTGAACGCGCAGCATGTTCATGTGGCACTCGCGCGCCAGGCTCAGGTCCTCGATGCACCGCTCGCGCGTCGTCGTCGCAATGCGCACGTCGGTCGGCGGATAATTGTTCCCCTTGACGAAGAAGCGCGTCCCATTGAGATAGGGGATCCAGTCGTGCAACTCGAAGGTGCGGATGCCGAACCGGAAGGTGTACGCATCGGAAACAGCGCCTTCACAGAGTGCTTCAAGCGTCACAGCATACAGGTCTGGCGATCCCATATCATGGGGCCACCAGAGGTGCGGGTCATTGAGCAGCAGCACTCCGGCAATCTCGTGTTCTCCGGCTGCCAGCGCGCGCCGCTGCTCAATCGTCTGGACCGCTCCTGCAAAGTTGACCGGCGCAAACGTCCAGCGCAGGGTCACATCCCGCGCCGCATCCGAGTCGAAGACGGCGCGAAAGCGCAGTTCCGCCAATGACTTGCCAGCCGCTTCGGTTTGCAGCAGCACATTGCGCACCCGCACCGGACCAGCAGCGATCAGTTCGACGGGCAACCAGATGCCGCCAGGATTGGCGAGCGGGTCCATACAATCCCAGTGCGAGAACACGCCGGTGATCAGGCGCTTCCCCGATTTATTGGCTTCGTCGGGGCATTCGACCTCAACCACAATCTCGTTCTCCGGCGCGATCCAGGCGGTCACTTCGCGCTCATATGGCTCGAAATACCCCTCGTGACGCCCCAGATCAACGCCGTTGAAGTAGGGCTGCGCCCAGTAAAACACCCCGTTGAAGCGCAAGAAGTATCGGATTGGCTGCTGCCCGGGGTTGCGTGCCAATGTATCTGGCATGGTAAACCGCCGACGATAGACCATACATCCCGCGTAGCGTTCCAGGAGCGGATGCTGTTGCCAGTGCGCTGGCAGGTCCTGCGTCAGCCAGGTCTCATCATCGGATGGATAGAATCCCTGACAAAACGCATCGACCGGCAGCAGTTTCCATGCGCCGTCGAGCGACAGAACAGCAGGAAGCTTCGTCATGCGTGTGCATCACTACAGAGTTCAGAACGCCAGGTCCAGGGCTTTGCCATTCTAGGCGATAGAATGCAGCGTGTCAATCGGCGCGTGGTACAATAGGAGACCGTCACCCTTGCAGTCGGCGCCGCAATTGGGGAACACGGCGTACATCAGCACACACCTGCCGGTGCGATCAGTGACTATCACCGCTGCGCGTAGCGCAGCCACCGCAGGGTGTGGTCATCACATCGGGATGGGCAGGTCAATCAACTGGCATCTATTGGTGACGGTCACCTCGCAACAGGTGCAGGCGGCTGTTACCGCTACGCGCAGCGCGGCAATTGCGCGGCTTGGACACATATCGGGGGAGTCAGTCAACGAACCGGCGTCCAGTGGAGACGATCACCCTGGTCACCGCCGCAACCGCAGGAGTGCGGGCGCCACGCCGGGGCGGGCAGGGGCAGGCATGATGTGTCAGGAAACAACGCTACGGCTGCCGCGCAGCGCAGCAACCGCAAGGCGTGGCCGCCACCGGTGCACATCTGCCTGTGAGTTGCTCTGGCGCAGGTGACCGTCACCGCCAGGCGCAGCGCGACAGCCGCACGGCATAGCCGCCATACGGAGGCAGGCAGGTCAACGAACTGGCATCCATTGGTGACGATCACCTTAAGAACGAGAGGGAGGATACATGTCTGGCGGTCTTAAGTCGGGACTCATTTTCGCCATCGTCAGCATTGTCGCAGTGGTCGGTTTCTCCTTTATTCCCGCGATCGGCGTTTTCTGCTGCGGTCCGCTGGCATCAATGACGCTGGGCGCTATTGCCGGGTATCTTGGTACGCGCTGGAGCGGTCCGACGGCAGGAGTAGGCAGCGGCGCGCTGGCTGGCGGCGTGGCGGGGGTTGGCGCACTGGTCGGGTCTGTCATTTTCTGGGTGATCGCCATTATTATTGCGCAGAGCGACCCGGCGTTGTTTGAAGAGATACTGCGACAAATTGAAGAACAGCAGCCGGCATCCGGATTGACCAGCGACGACATTCGCAACCTGATTAACGTGATGGGACCGATCATCGGATTCTGCGCCGGTCTAATCCATCTGCTCTTTGCCGCGTTGCTCGGCGCGCTCGGAGGATGGCTGGCGGTGCGCCAGCGACCGCAGCCGCCGATGGCGCCGCCAGCGTACCCGCTCGGATAATCGCTCCGGTTTACTTGAAAAGATCGACGCGAAGATGCACAGGCACAACGTCTTGCAATCTATCCGCCTGTGCGTCTTTGCGCCTTCGCGTCAACCTTTCTGAGAAACCCTCTAGAGGCTTGCGCGCAGCGCCGCCTCGAAGATCGCCAACCCTTCGTCAGCCTGCGCTTCGGTGAGCACCAGCGGCGGGCAGATGCGGATCGTCGAGGCGCCGCATGTCAGGATTAGCAGACCGCGACGGAACGCCTCTTCCATCACGCGCTGCGCCAGCGCCCGCGCCGGTTCGCGCGTTTCCCGGTCTTTGACGAATTCGATGCCGATCATCAGACCGCGTCCGCGGACATCGCCGATCACCTCATAGCGTTGCTGGAGGTCGCGCAAGCCGCGCATCAGGCGGGCGCCGACGCGCGCGGCATTGGCGGCGAGTTCCTGGCGCACCAGATCAAGGACTTCATTTGCTGCGGCGCATGCCAGCGCATTCCCGCCGAACGTATTGCCGTGCGAGCCGGGCTCCCACAGCGACGTGAACTCTTTCCGCGCCACAATCGCCCCAATCGGCACGCCGCCGCCCAAACCCTTGGCAGTCGCCAGAATATCGGGGATGCAGCCGGTAGACTGCGCCCGACCGCACGTCGCACATGCGCCGGATAGATTAGGCAGGCATTCCTGCTCGAATGCCCACATGGTTCCGGTGCGCCCCACGCCGCTCTGCACCTCATCGAGGATCAGCAGGATACCGTATTGATCGCACAGGCGGCGCAACCCGCAGAGAAACCCAGGCGCTGGAACCACATACCCGCCCTCACCCTGAATTGGCTCGACGACTATCGCAGCGACATCGTGCGGCGGCGCCACCGTGCGGAAGAGGGTGTCTTCGATATACGACAGGCACGCCTCTGTAACGCACGACGGGTCAACGCCGAACGGCGGGCGGTACGGATTGGCGTAGAAGGCGTGAAACGTGCCGGGAACCAGTGGAAAGTAGCCGCGCCGCTGCACTGGTTTCGAGGCGGTCAGCGACAGCGCGCCGTAGGATCGCCCGTGAAATCCGCCAAAGAAGGCGATGATGCCCTGGCGACCTGTCGCATAGCGCGCCAGTTTGATTGCCGCCTCGATTGCTTCCGTGCCGGAGTTCGCCAGAAATACCTGCCAGTCATACGCACGCGGCATGGTGGCGACCAGTTTTTCGCCCAGCGTGACCATCGGCTCATGGTAAAAATCGGTCGCCGCCATGTGAATGAAGCGCGCCGCCTGTTCCTGGATAGCGCGCACGATCCGCGGATGCGCGTGTCCGGCGGATACGACAGCAATCCCGGCATTGAAATCCAGGTAACGGTTGCCATCAACATCCCACACCTCGCATCCTGAGCCGCATTCCATCACAAACGGGTACACCCGACCCATGCACGGCGCAAAAACCTTTTGATCGCGGGCAACCAGAGCCGCCGCGCGCGGACCAGGGATATCGGCATCGATCGACGGGGACGTGTATGACGAAAGCGCCATAGATCATCTCCTGACTTACTAGTGACAGGGGGTGCACAACGCCCTTTGCATTATCGTATCATATCCTCGCCCATCCCTGTCATCCTGGAGTCCGAAAGACGGAAGGGCGGGTCTCAGACCCGCCCTTCCGTCCGTCGCCCGGCTTGTTCTCTGTCAACCCTTCGCCACATTTTCAAGGCGCAATTGCGCAAACACAATCCGACCGGTCTGCGTCTGATAGACGCGCGTGACGATTGTATCCACCTCGCGCCCGATCAGGCGCCGCGCATCCTCAACGACCACCATCGTGCCATCTTCCAGGAACGAAATCCCCTGCTCACGCTCACGCCCGATATCGCGGATCGTCACACGCAGGTCCTGACCAGGGATGACCGGCGGGCGCACCGCATCCGCGAGATGGTTCAGGCTCAGAACCTTGACCCCCTGAAGTTCCGCCACACGTCCGAGGTTATTGTCATTCGTGATGACCGGGCAGCGATACTGGCGCGCCAGAATGACCAGTTTCTCGTCCACGTCCATTGCGCCCGGCACTTCAACGTTCAACACTTCAACCGCGCTATTCATCTGCTTCTGCATGGCGTTCAAGATCTCAAGCCCGCGCCGACCTTTCATCCGCCGCAATTCATCGGCGGAGTCCGCCAGCGATTGCAACTCGTGCAGCACGAAATCGGGCACCAGCAACGTTCCATCGATAAAGCCAGTCTGCGCCACGGCAGCAATGCGCCCGTCCACGATGGCTGAGGTGTCGATCAGGTACCGACGCGGCGGCTGGATCGCATCGCCGACCTGTTGCGACCAGGAGAACGTGCCGCGCCGCGAGGCGAGGAGCAGATCGGCGATATCCTTCTTGCGGCTGGAGAAGAGGATCGCGCCAAGATACGCCAGCGCGCCAGCGACGATGATTGGACCGAACTGACCGAACGGCGGCGGCAGTTGCGCCAGCGGAACCGACAGGAGCACGGCAAAGATCAGCCCAACGAGCGCACCGAAGACAAGCGCCGTTAACTCGGCGATGGAAACGCTGCGCATATGGCGGATCAGATCGCGGACCGGTTCAACCGTCCAGCGATGAGTGGTCAGCAAACCCAGCCCGGCGCCCGCCAGCGTCAGCAACTGGATCGCCAGCACCTCAATCTCTGTTGGAGGTTCGCCCGATAGCGCGATGCCAACGCGAAACCCTGCATACCCCAGCGCGAACATTCCTACCAGGCGCACCACAAAGTTAAGGCTGACTCTCATGGGTGCAGGTGTCACAGTCATGCAACGCGATCTCAATCGCATCAGCAAGCGCTCGCGCCATGACGACGCCAAGACCATCAACGCGCGGCGGATGCGCAGTTTCCGGGCACAACGCACGAGTAAACCCCAGCCCCGACGCTTCTACAAGACGTCGCTCCAATTGCCCGGCGCTGCGCAGCTCGCCCGCCAGTCCGACCTCACCGACCATCGCAAGGTCCTGACGCACGCGCACATTGCGGAATGATGACGCAATTGCGACCGCGACCGCCAGATCGACTGCTGGTTCATCGATGCGCAGACCGCCAACAATGTTAACATACACATCCTGATTGAACAATGGCAACCCGACTCGTTTGGTCAGCACGGCAACGAGCATCAATAGTCGGTTCATATCAAAGCCGTTGGCAGTGCGACGCGGCTGGGCGCTGGCGCTGCTGGCGGTCAACGCCTGCACCTCGACCAGAATCGGGCGCGTTCCTTCCATCGTCACCGCGACTGCCGATCCGGGCGCATTCGCGGTGCGCTCCGAAAGAAACGCCTGCGATGGATTGGGCACCTCGCGCAACCCCTGGGCGGTCATTTCAAAGACGCCAACCTCATCGGTCGAGCCAAAGCGATTCTTGACGCCGCGCAGCAGGCGATACTGATGGAAGCGGTCCCCCTCCAGATAGAGCACCACATCAACGATATGTTCCAGCACGCGCGGTCCCGCAATGGCGCCTTCCTTCGTCACATGACCGACCAGGAACATCGGAATGGCGTGCTCTTTGGCGAGGCGCAACAGGCGCAACGCCCCTTCGCGCACCTGGCTGACGCTCCCTGCCGCAGAACTCAACTCCTCCAGGTAGACCGTCTGGATCGAGTCGACAACGACCAGTTGCGGCTTAATCGCCGCTATCTGATCGAGAATCGCGTTCAGATTGGTTTCAGAGAGGACCAGCAGACGTTCCGGTTCCAGCCCCATGCGGGCGGCGCGCAACTTGATCTGCTGAACGGACTCTTCCGCTGAGACGTACAACGCCAGACCGACGTGCTCTGCGAAGTGCGCAGCGGCTTGCAGGAGCAGACTGCTCTTGCCGATCCCCGGTTCACCGCCGATCAGCACCACGCTGCCAGGCACAAGACCGCCGCCAAGCACTCCGATAAACTCGCTTCCCAGCACCGGCAGGCGGGTAAAGCCGCCGATCGCAATCTCGCGCAATCCAAGCGGACGGCTCTGCGTACCGGGAATGGCGCCGCGGCTGCGGGAAGCGGCGTCGCGCCGCTCCGCCTGCTCAACCAGGCTATCCCACGTGCCGCAATCCGGGCACCGCCCCATCCAGCGCGACTGTTGCGAGCCACACTGCTGGCAGACGAATACGGTGCGTATTTTCGTCACCGCGATGCTCCCTTCAGGCGAACGGCCATCAGTGACGGTTCCATCTTCCACACAACCGTCATCTCTCTCTTGGAACGGTTGACGCGGAGGCGCAACGGCGCAAAGCCGCCAGATCAGCACGTGCATATCCTGGCGTCTTCGCGCCGTTGCGTCAGGCTGCTTGAGAAGCCTTCCAGACGCTCATTCGTTCCATTATACCACAGGGTTCCTGAACCCTGCCAACAAAAACGCTAAGCCGAAGCAGGTCCGAGCGACCGCTTCGGCTTCAAAGCTGAACGTTCCGCTGATTGGTCTGGATTAACCAGAGACTTCGACCGTCTCCGTCTCCGCAGTCGGCGTCATCTCTACTTCACGCGCCGGACGCAGGCGGAGATACTGCTCGCCATTGTCCAGCGTCGCCACATCGACCAGCACGGTGTCGCCGGAGCGGAAACGACCCTCCAGCACGCCTTCCGAGAGCGGATCTTCGATCAGGTTCGTAATAATGCGGCGCAGCGGACGCGCGCCATACGCCGGATCGTAGCCGCGCTTCGCCAGCAAATCGCAGGCTTCGTCGGTGATCTCGAGCGTCAGATTGTGTTCCTTGAGCTGCTCCTGCACCCGTTTGAGCATCAACCGCGCGATCTGTCGGATCTCCTCATTAGTCAGCGCATGGAAGATGATTGTTGCGTCGATGCGGTTGAGGAACTCGGGACGGAACAACTGCTTGAGCGCGTCGTCCACCTTCTTGCGAATATCCTCATTGTCCAACTCGCTGCCAGCGCTGTACCCGGAGAAGCCGATGCGCGACGCGCGCCGGATGTGCTCGGTGCCGACGTTCGAGGTCATGATGATGATCGTATTGCGGAAGTCGACCCGTCGCCCTTTGCCGTCCGTCAGATACCCGTCCTCCAGGACCTGGAGCAGCAGGTTGAACGCATCGGGGTGCGCCTTCTCAATCTCGTCGAAGAGCACCACCGAGTACGGTCTGCGCCGCACCGCGTCGGTCAACTGCCCGCCTTCGCCGTACCCCACATAGCCCGGCGGCGAACCGACCAGGCGCGAGGTAGTATGGCGCTCCTGGAACTCGGACATATCGATCTTGATCAGGTGCTCCTCCGAGCCGAACATGAATTCGGCGAGCGCCTTCGCCAGTTCGGTCTTGCCGACGCCGGTGGGACCGCAGAAGATGAATGAGCCGATTGGACGCTTGGGATCCTTCAGACCCGCGCGCGCACGCCGCACCGCCTTGGAGATCGTCACAATCGCCTCGTGCTGCCCGACGACGCGGCTGTGCAGATACTCCTCCATCTGGAGCAGACGAGCCGTTTCGTCCCCCTTCAGACGCTTGACCGGGATGCCGGTCCACATCCCGACAACCTCGGCAATATCGTCTTCGGTGACGTAAGGACGATCCATGAGACGCGCATCGGGGCCGATGCCAAGTTCGGCTTCGATCTTCTGGATGCGCGCCAGCATGCGCTCTTCGCGTTCGCGGAGATCGGCAGCGAGTTCATACTGATGATCCTCAAGCGCCGCCTCGCGCTCCTTCCGAATCGCCTCCAGACCGCGCAACGCATCCCGCAGCGATGGCGGGGTCGCCGAGCGCGTCATGCGAACGCGCGCCGCCGCCTCATCGATCAGGTCAATCGCCTTATCCGGCAGGAAGCGGTCGGGCACGTAGCGCGCCGAAAGGTGCGCCGCCGCCTTGATCGCCTCATCAGAGATCTGCAACTGATGGAAATCCTCGTAGCGGCTCTTGATGCCGCGCAGAATTTCGATAGTCTCTTCCTCAGTCGGCTGTTCGACCATCACTGGCTGGAAGCGCCGCTCAAGCGCCGCGTCGCGTTCGATATACTTGCGGTACTCATCAAGCGTGGTGGCGCCGATGGTCTGCAACTCGCCGCGCGACAGCGCCGGCTTCAGGATGTTGGCGGCGTCGAGCGTCCCTTCAGCGCCGCCTGCGCCGATGATCGTATGGAACTCATCAATAAACAGGATGCAGCGGGTTTCTTTGATTTCATCGACGACCCGCTTCAGACGCTCCTCAAACTGACCGCGGTACTTGGTGCCTGCGACGAGCGCGCCCATATCGAGCGTCACCACCCGCTTGCCTTTGATGCTATCCGGCACCTCGCCAGCCACGATCCGTTGCGCCAGCCCTTCCACAATCGCCGTCTTGCCGACGCCCGGCTCGCCGATCAGCGCCGGATTGTTCTTCGTGCGGCGGCTGAGAATCTGAATCACGCGTTCAATTTCGTGCTGACGACCAATGACCGGATCGAGGCGTCCGGCTTCCGCCATTTCCGTCAGGTCGGTGCCGAGCGCATCGAGATACGGCGTCTTGCTCTGACGCTGCGACGATTGGGATGACGACGACACAGCGCCGGGACGTTCCAGACCTGCGCCAGCGCCCTGGCGCAGCACGCGCATAACGTTCGTGCGCACCTGCTCAAGCGATACGCCCAGAATATCGAGCACACCGGTCGCCACGCCTTCGCCATTCCGCACCAGACCAAGCAACAGGTGCTCGGTGCCGATGTAGTGATGGTTCAGGCGCTTGGCCTCCTCAACCGCATAGGCGATCACCTTCTTGGCGCGCGCAGTAAGATCCTGATCCTGTCGCGGCGGGCCCTCCCCGTGACCGACGATGAACTCAACGGCGTGGCGCGCCTGAGCCAGTTTGACGCCCAGCTCATCGAGCACGCGCGCCGCCACGCCCTCACCCTCGCGGATCAGACCGAGCAGAATATGCTCAGTGCCGATATAAGGGTGATTGAACGCACGCGCCTCTTCAGTAGCGATTTGCAGCACCTGCTTGGCGCGTTTGGTAAACTTATCGTATACCCGCTCGGACATAACAGTTCTCCCTAGCGCTGTTACAACCAAGAATACTGGAAACCCGGAACCGCGCTCATCACGGCAGCCGGACGCTGAAGGCGCTCATCCGCCGGACTCGGTCTCCGCATCGTCAGATGGCTGGCGTGCGCTCTGATCATCCGATGTCTGGCGCATACTCAATCCAATACGCTTTCGCGCCGGATCGATGCGGATGATGCGCGCCTGAACTACATCGCCCTCCTGGAGCACCTCCCGCGGATGCTGAACGCGCCCATCACCCATTTCAGACACGTGGATCAGCCCTTCGACGCCATCCTCAATCCGCACGAATGCGCCAAACGGCGCCAGTTGCGTCACCACGCCCTCAACCATCTGACCAATGTGGTACCGTTCGCCAACGGTGGTCCATGGCTCGTGCTGGGTGCGCTTCAGCGAGAGCGCAATGCGCTTGCGCTCGTTGTCGATGCTGAGCACATACACCTGCACTTTGTCGCCCGGCTTCAATATCTCGCTCGGATGCTTGACCCGGCTCCAGGAAAGTTCCGAAAGATGCACGAGGCCGTCGGCGCCGCCTATATCGACAAACGCACCAAAGTCGCAGACGGATGTGACGACGCCTTCGCGAATGTCACCCTCCTTCAGCGCCGACAGCAACTCGCCTTTGCGCCCTTCGCGCACATCCATCGCCGCCTGGCGCTCCGACAGGATCAACCGGTTGCGATTGCGATTGATCTCTATCACCTTCAACGCCAGCGTCTGCCCCACCATGCGCGCCATCTCCGACTGCTTCTGCGTCTCGGAGCCGCGACTGATGCCGCTGACCTGCGAGGAGGGCACAAACCCGCGCACACCATCGAGATTGACCAGCAGTCCGCCCTTATTATAATTGATCACCTTGGCTTCAATGACTTCGCCAGTCTCATAGCACTGCTGCAGGCGCCGCCAACTCTTCTCCTGGCGCGCCCGATCAATCGATAGCGTCGCCCGGCCCTCCTTGTCTTCCGACTGAACGACGAAGACGAGCAAGGGATCGCCAGGCTTCAACGCCGCCCGATCTTCCTCGGAGAGGGACTGCATTTCTTTTGCAGGCACCACGCCCTCAGCCTTGGCGCCGATGTCGACGAGAATCTCGTCGCGGCTGACGCGCATGATAATGCCGTCAACCGTATCGCCGTACTGAAGATTGCGATAGTCGTGCGCAGGGTTGGCGAGGAACTGCTCCATCAGTTCCCGGTCGTCACGCTGATCGGCCAGCTGACCATTCGCAGCCTCACCGTTGCCGAACGATCGGGTAGCGTTCGTATTTTGATGGTTTGTCGCAGCCTGTTCTTGCTGTTCCATGCCCTTTCCTTATCCCGGCGGCAAGAGGTGTTATGCGCCAGAGGGCGAATAGATGCGCGGGACTTTGTGGTATTATACGGCGTTCACATGCAAAACGCAAGCGCAACGGCATGCAACTGTGCGCCGATGCTGCGCCGCGCCCTGCGGGTGATCGCATTGCCGGATCGCCGCTTTTCTGCTATACTTGTCAGTTGGATTGATATGCCTCCTGCATATCGCTGACAGGTCTGGAAAGCGAGTTTCGTCGCCGTGGAGCAGTTGACCACCATCGTGGGGCATCTCGCTCCAGATCTTGATTGCCTGACAGCAATCTGGATTCTGGTGCGATTCGGCGGCGCCCGCAATGCTGCGCTTCAGTTTGTCCCTGCAGGTCAAACGCTTCATCATCGCCCGCCCGACGAAAACCCCAACATTATCCATGTCGATACCGGCGGCGGACGGTTCGATCACCACCGACCCGACGCGCAGGGGTTGTGCGCTGCGGAACTGGTGCGCCGCAGCGTCGCTCCCGACGATGAGGCGCTTGCTCGTCTGGTCGAGCAGGTGAATCAGATCGACAACGCATCCGCTCCGCGCGGTTCGCAGGGGTTCTTCAACGTGAATGCGCTGGTTGCCGGTTACAACCTGCTGTTCCCCAACCGCCCTCATCACGTCGCTTACGCAATGATGCCGAATCTGGATGCATGGTATGAACACGAGCAGCGCCAGATTCGGCTCGAAAAAGCGTTCGCACGCCGCGTCGAGTTCGAGACGCCCTGGGGGCTGGGGATTGCGCTCGACGGCGATGATGGCTGCTCAAGCAAGCTGGCGTACCGTCATGGCGCGGTGCTCTATGCGTACCGCAACGAAAAGGGCTGGATGGGCATCGCCGCCCGGTCGCGATCCAATGTCGATCTGTCGCCGGTCTACCACGATTTGCGCATCGTTGATCGCGACGCCGACTGGTATCTGCATCCGGGAAAACGGATGCTGCTTTGCGGCACGCCGAAGGCGCCGCCGCGCTCGCTCTCACGCCTGACGCTCGACGAGTTGGTGCGGGTGATCCAGGGTGAGGCGCTGTTTATGGAACATTCGTCGCCGGTCGCCGACCGACGCAGGTAACGGATTGACGCCTTGGTCCCGCAGGCTGCAACGCATGTGGGACTATCTGGATGATCACTTCGCGCGACGGCGTGTCTCCGCCACGTCGTCGACTATGGCGCCCGCTCGAATAACGCTGTGCTGGTCGTTGCGCAGAGCGCAAGCAGAGGTCTCCCTCGCTTCGCGCGCCATCACGCTTGACCATCAGTTATTCGGGTACACTTGCAATACAACGCAGTAACCGGCAAGAAGACGCATATGCATCACGGCGCATGCCCGCCCCCACTCCTTGCTAACGACGGCGCACCCGCATATCGGGCGCGCAGCGGACTCTCACAACCGCGTCTTGCGTCTTCAGCGCGCACGACGCATACCTTGAAGGAGATGGAAGCCTTATGGCGCATAACAATGACCACGCACACCATTCTGCTGGCTCATCGCCAGCTCTCTTGAACGACTCCCGGCTCGATGCAGCGACGCTGATCGATTACTACCGGCAAATGGTGCTCATCCGGCGCTTCGAGGAGAAGTGCCAGGAGATGTATACCAAAGCCAAAATCGGCGGTTTTCTCCATCTGTATATCGGTGAAGAGGCGACGGCGGTCGGCGCTATTGCTGCGCTGCGCCCGCAAGATCACATCTTTACCCATTATCGCGATCACGGTCACGCGATTGCGCGCGGTCTCGACATCAACGCGCTCATGGCGGAACTGTTCGGGAAAGTCACCGGCTGCTCCAAAGGGTTGGGCGGCTCGATGCACTTTGCCGACGCCAGCAAGAACTTCTGGGGCGGGTACGCCATTGTCGGCAGCCACCTGCCGCTGGCGGTCGGCGCGGCGCTCGGCATGAAAATGCAGCGCAAGGACTCGGTCGTGATGGTGTTCTTCGGCGACGGCGCCACCAACGGCGGCGAGTTCTATGAGTCGCTCAACTTCGCGCAACTCTGGAAGTTGCCAGTGATCTTTGTGTGTGAAAATAACCTCTACGCGATGGGGACGCCGCTGGAAGTCCACTCGTCGGTGACCGAGATCTATCGCAAGGCGTGCGCCTTTGGCATGACCTCCGAACGGGTGGATGGCAATGATGTCCTGGTGATGCGCGAAGCGGCGCTGCGCGCCGTCGAGCATGCGCGATCAGGCAAAGGTCCAGTGCTGCTCGAGGCGATGACCTACCGCTTCCGCGGTCACTCGGCGCAGGATACGCAAAAGTATCGCACGAAAGAAGATATCGAACGCCACCGACGGAATGATCCGATTACCCGGTTCCGCGCTCTGCTGCTGAACGAAGGAATCGCCACTGAACAGCAACTGCGCGACATCGACCGCATGATCGATGATCAGGTCGAAGCAGCGGTGCGTTTCGCCGACGAAAGCCCGGAGCCGGGGCACGAATGGATTACGCAGGCTGGCGTCTACGCCGCTCCCATTGCGGTTGATCCGCCTATTCATGGAGAATAGCCATGCCTATCATAACAGTTCGCGAAGCGCTGCGCCAGGCGTTGCACGAGGCGATGCAGGACGAGCGCGTCTTCATTATTGGAGAAGATATCGGTCACTACGGCAGCACCTATGGCGTCACTGCCGGTTTCCTTGAAAAGTACGGACCGGAGCGCATCCGCGACGCGCCGATTGCCGAGTCGGGCATCGTCGGCATTGCCATTGGCGCGGCGATGGTCGGCATGCGCCCGATCGCCGAGATCATGTCGGTCAACTTTTCGCTCCTGGCATTCGACATGCTCTTCAACCACGCCGCCAAGATCTACGCTATGTTTGGCGGTCAGATGACCGTGCCGATGGTGTTGCGCACGACCAACGGCTGGACGCAACTCTCCGCCACCCACTCGCAGTCGTTCGATGTCTACTTTGCTCATATGCCAGGGCTTAAGGTCGTTGCGCCAGCAACGCCCTACGATATGAAGGGCATGCTGAAAGCGGCTATCGAAGACCCCGACCCGGTGGTGTTCATCGAGCATACGTTGATGTACACGGTCAAGGGCGAGGTTCCGGAGGAGAGTTACACGGTCCCGCTCGGCAAGGCGCGCCTGGCGCGTGAGGGACGCGACATCACCGTTGTGACGTATTCGCGCATGGTTCACCTGTCGCAGCAAGCCGCCGATATTCTCGCCCGCGACGGGATCGAGGTCGAAATCGTCGATCTGCGCACGCTGCGACCGCTCGATATGAGCGTGGCGCTCGAAAGTTTCAAGAAGACCAACCGCGCCGTCGTGGTGACGGAAGACTGGCAATCGTTCGGCACGAGCGCCGAGATCGCGGCGCGCCTGTATGAGCACGGCTTCGATTACCTCGACGCCCCGATTGCGCGGGTCAATTTCCGCGAAGTGCCGATGCCCTACTCACGGAATCTGGAGTTGCAGACTGTCGTGACTGTTGATCGGATCGTGCAGGCGATCCGCAAGACGTTGTCGTAGTGGAGCTACCTATGCCCGACATTACCATGCCCAAGATGGGCTTCGATATGCAGGAGGGCACGATCGTCCGCTGGCTGAAGAAGCCGGGTGACGAGGTTCGCCGCGGCGAGCCGATTGCCGAGATCGAGACCGATAAGGTGACGATAGAAATCGAGGCGTTTGCCTCAGGCATTCTGACCGAGATCGTCGTCCAGGAAGGGCAGTCCGCGCCGGTCAATGCGGTCATTGCCCGGCTCGACGGCGGCAATGGCGCGCAGGCGCCCGCGCCCGCCGCGCCGGTTGCCGAGGCGCCAGCCGCATCCGCACCAACCACCGAAGCGCCCGCGCCAGCCGCTCCGCAGCCGGTCGCTGAGACGCCTGCGGCGGACGCGGGTGAGATTCGCGCCTCGCCGCTGGCGCGTCGCCTGGCGCGCGAGCACGGCATTGATCTGCGCCAGGTGCGCGGCACCGGTCCAGGCGGACGCATCGTGAAAGAAGACATTGAAGCGTACCTGGCGGCGCGCGGCACGTCACCAGCGCCAGCCCCCGCCCCGGCGCCGTCGCCAGCGCCAGTCGCACCGGCGCAAGCAGCGCCCGCACTGGCGCCGACTCCAGCAGCGCCCGCGCCTGCCCCAACGCCCGCAGCGCCGCTGCCCGCACCGGTCGCGCCTCCGCCGACTCCTGCGCCTGCGCCGGTCAGTGCGCCGCCAGCGGCGGCAGGCGTCGTTACGCCGCTGAGCAACATGCGCAAGACCATCGCGCGCCGCATGCTGCAAAGCTGGCAGCAGTTCCCGCACATCTTCGTGTCCATCGAAGTCGATATGGGGGCGGCGCTGGCGCTGCGCGCGCAGGCGAACGCTGGACGCGCCAAAGAGGAGCAGTTTTCGGTCAACGATATGGTCGTCAAAGCGTGCGCCGGTGCGCTGCTCGCGTTCCCCAATCTCAACGCCTCCTACGGCGACGAGGGGATCATCCGCCATCCGACGGTCAATATCGCCATCGCGGTGGCGCTGGAGAGCGGACTGATGGCGCCGGTCATCACGAACTGTCAGGACCGTTCGCTCGGCTCGATTGCGCGCGAAGCCAAACGGCTCGTCGCGCTGGCGCGTGAAGGGAAGATCACCCCCGACCTGCTCCAGGGAGGCACGTTTACGGTCAGCAACCTGGGGATGTACGGCATCACCGAGTTCACGTCGATCATTACGCCGCCGCAGGCGGCCAGCCTGGCCGTCGGCGCGATCCGGCGCGTCCCGGCGTTCAAGGACGACAGCGACGAGGTGGTGGCGAAGCACCTGATGATGCTGACCCTCTCAGCGGACCATCGCGTCACCGATGGCGCTGAAGCGGCGCTGTTTCTCAATGAGGTGAAGCGCCTGCTGGAACAGCCGCTGGCGCTGCTGGTGGGGTGACCATCCTCGTCCTCGCCGCATTGAGTTGACGCGAAGACGCAAAGGCGCAGAGTCTGGCAATCATAATACGCTCCATCTTTGCGCCTTTGCGCCTTTACGTCAGCTTTTCTGGATCTATCGCCTCACGGACGATCTGACGAACAGCGGCGCTCACGCGACTAAATCAGACCATTCTCTACGCGATATTGCTCGCGAATACTATCGATACTAACCAGATTACCTTCACGGTCCTCACAATACCAGTATTCCCAACCGTTGAAGGCGGGCTTGTTCTGTGCCAGAGCGGCTATTTTGTGGATAGAACCGGTGATGTTTCCCCACTGCAATTGTGAGTCCGCCCTGACGATCGCCACAATGTTTCGATCTCTGGAGTAGACCTTCTGACCAACGCTGATATACTGCGACTCCACAAGCTGGCCGAAACCAACCTGCGGCATGGCGCGTTTCGATTTTGTTTCGAGCAGATCGTCCTCAAGGAACGATACCGGCGTATGCGCGATCCTCTGTCGGGCAATCTCAACGTAAGTCGGGTCCAATTCGATGCCAATGTAATTCCGCTTCAGTCGTCGCGCCACAACCCCAGTGGTGCCGGAACCGAAAAATGGATCGAGGACAAGATCGCCAGGATTGCTTGACGCCAGGATGACGCGGTACAACAACGCTTCCGGTTTTTGCGTCGAGTGCGCCTTTCTGCCATTGATCTTCACTCGCTCGGCGCCGGTGCAGAGCGGGATATGCCAGACGTTCTGCATCTGCTTTTCTTCATTGAGATGCTTCATCGCATGGTAGTGGAACGTATATTTCTTCTGATCAGCCGACTTCTTCGCCCATATTAATGTTTCAGTCGCATTCTGAAAGCGAACTCCGCGAAAATTCGGCATTGGGTTTGTTTTATGCCAGATCACATCGTTCAATATCCAGTACCCCAGATCCATCATGATCGTCCCGACACGAAAGATATTATGGTATGTGCCAATCACCCAGATCGCGCCGTCATCTTTGAGCACCCGACGGCACTCGCTGAGCCAGGCGCGGGTGAAGGCGTCATATTCCTGAAAATCCTCGAATCGATCCCACTCATCATCAACGCCGTCCACAACCGTCTGGTTAGGACGAAGCAATTCGTGACGAAGCTGAAGATTGTAGGGCGGATCAGCAAAAATCAGGTCTACCGACTTTTCAGGGAAGGTTTTCAAGACCTGAATACAGTCGCCCTGAATAATTTCGTTGATCGGCAGGCGGCAGGCGTCTGGTTCAGCGATCGAGGTACGCTGGCGCATCATAACCTTGTCCTGGACAAAAGGAACATGAAACCCTCAAGGAAGTCACCGCGTTATTCTACGCTCTCAAACGCTCCATTTCAACTTTGGCGCGAAAGAGGAGAGGACATGAGAAATGCAGCGGGCGGAGTGCGGACATAGAGAAGCCTGCCTTGCCAGCCACGCGCACACCTGCAGGAACGCGGCGTTGACCCGGCATGGGAGCGCAAGGGCGGGTTCTGATAGGAAGCTTGATCGAAACCTGCACAAACACGCCTGTACCCGTGGAGCGGTCGGCGTTGGTTTCGACATGCTCAACCGGCGTTGGCTTCGACAGGCTCAGCCGACGCCGATCACGGGATTGTCCAACGTCTGGTTGATCTTCCTATGAGACCCGCCCTTGCGTCGTCCAGATTGACGATGACTGGTCAGGTCGCAGCGCTTGAGGATCCGCCCGCGCCCATCCCCTCGCTCTCTAACGCGCGCACGATGTCGGTCATCGACAGGATGCCGACGGGCCAGAAGCGTCCGTCGTTACGCTCTTCAACGACGACGAGACGATGGATGCGATGGCGGTTAAGCAACTGAATGGCGCGGTCGAGTTCCATTTCGGGCATGCACGTCACCACGCTGCGGGTCATAATGTCGCCGACCGGTCCGCGCATCACCGCCTCGAACGACGACCCTTCCTTCCATGCCCGCAGCAGGTCGGTCTGCGACACGATCCCTGCGAGGTAGCCGGGTCCATCGACGATGACCAGCGCGTGGATGCGATGCTCCTGCATGAGCGCCAGCGCCTCTTCGACCGGCGTTTCAACCCGGCACGAAATTACGCCGTAGTGCATGACATCACTGACACGTTTGTGTTCCACCCTGTTCCTCCCGTATGAGCCACGCACGGCTGCCGCATTACGAAGCGGTCCGCTGTTCCTGCGCCGTGCGCTCGATAGCTTCTTCCTGGGTTGCGCAGCGCACGCCGCCGGCGCTGATGTAGCCAATAACTCGCGCCGGGTTGCCGACGACGACTGCATGAGCAGGCACGTCGCGCGTGATGACCGCTCCCGCACCGCACAATGCCCACTCGCCAATCGTCACACCCGTCACAATAATCGCGCCTGCCCCGATCGACGCTCCTCGTCGGATCAGCGTTCTCCCGACGACCCAATCGGCGGCGCCTTTGAGCGAGCCGTCGGGATTGATCGCGCGCGGGATGCGATCATTGGTAAAAATGGCGTGCGGCCCAATAAATACGCCGTCTTCGACAGTCAATCCGTGATAGAGCGACGCATTGTTCTGGATCTTGACGTGATCGCCGATGACGACCTCGAAATCAATATAGACATTCTTGCCGACGATGCACCCCCTGCCAAGCCTGGCGCGCTCGCGGATCTGCGCGCCATGCCAGACGCGCGTTCCCTCGCCGATCTCAGCCTGCGGCGACACTTCTGCGGTTGGATGAATGAACGTCATCCGTGGACTTCCTGCTACGTCTCTTCGACCGCGTATGGAATGTGCTCAATCAATGCCGTCTGTCCCCCCGATGCGGCAGCAATCGCTACGACATCGATCCGCCACGGCGTCTCAACGGGAAGATGGTGCGCCTCGACGAACGCACTGGCGAGCGCCATCAGGCGCGTGCGCTTGGCGCCGCTGACTGACTCGGCAGCCATTCCCGGATCGCTACCGCTCCGGGTGCGCACTTCCACAAAGATCAGCATGCCTTCCCGCCGCGCCACAATGTCGATTTCACCGGCGGCGCAACGCCACCTCCGCGCCAGTATCTCATATCCGCGACACGCCAGATAGCGCGCCGCCACGGTCTCGCCCCACTCACCGAGGCGCCTGCGCCGCCCGGTCATACCGCCTCACGGATAGATGCCGCGGATGCGCGTTGCTTCCGCCACCCGACTGACGGCGATCAGATAAGCGGCAGTGCGCATATTGACACGGCGCTCGTGCGCTGTGCGCAGCACATGGTTAAACGCGCCGACCATCACACGCTCAAGTTGGGCATTGACCTCGCGTTCCGTCCAGAAGAACTCCTGCAACCCTTGCACCCACTCAAAGTAGCTCACTGTTACGCCGCCAGCGCTAGCGAGAATGTCGGGAATGACAAAGATCCCGCGGTCGTACAGAATCGCATCGGCTTCCGGCGTCGTTGGCGCATTCGCCGCCTCGCCGACAATCCTGGCGCGGATGCGGTCGGCATTCCGCGCCGTAATCTGCGTTTGAACCGCAGCCGGCACCAGGATGTCGCAGGGCAATTCGAGCAATTCGGCATTTGTCACGCGATCGGCTTCGGGAAAATCGGCGACCGTGCCGGTGCGCTGTTTGTGCGCCATGACCGATGCGAGCGACAAGCCATTGCGCCGGTAGATGCCGCCTTTGCTATCCGACACGGCAATGATCGTGGCGCCCATTTCCTCCAACAGCCGCGCGCAGGTAGCGCCGACATTGCCAAATCCCTGGATCACGATCCGTGCGCCAGCGATCGGGAAGCTCAACGCCTCGGCGGCTTCACGCAACACATACGCCAGCCCGCGCGCCGTCGCTTCGCGCCGTCCGTAAGAACCGCCAATCTCAATCGGTTTGCCCGTCACGACTGCCGGAACCGTATGGCCGCTATGCATGGAGTAGGTATCCATGATCCAGGCCATAATCTGCGCATTCGTGCCAATATCAGGCGCAGGGATATCGCGCTCCGGGCTGATCAACACACTGATTTCCGATGTGTAGCGGCGAGTCAGGCGCTCAAGCTCGCCCATCGACAGCCTGCGCGGATCGACCACGACTGCGCCCTTGGCGCCGCCATAGGGGATATTGACCGTGGCGCACTTCCAGGTCATCAGCATACTGAAAGCGCGCACATCATCGATTGTGACATTGGGATGGTAGCGAATGCCCCCCTTCGCCGGACCACGGGTGATGTTGTGATGCACGCGATACCCGACAAACGTTTCAATCTGACCGTTGTCCATCTTAACCGGAAACGTCACCGTCAGTTCGCGTTGTGGAACTCGCAGGATGCGGCGGAGACCAGGTTCGAGCTGCAGGATGTCGGCAGCGATATCGAACTGGCGCTGCGCGCTGGCGAGCGCGCTTTCCTGCTCCATAGTCATACTTCCTGCCCTCCTCGTTGAGCATATTGAATCAGGACCACACTGTCCGCCTGAACCACACGTTGCGTAGTATAGCACGATAGCGGCGGGTGATGGAAGATATCTCGAGTTAAGGGTTGCAAAACCGCTGCTTGCATGTCGCAACAAAGGGTGCGGGCATGAGTTGTCAGGAACCGCCGCCTCGCTGCGGGCTGAAGCCCTCGCTGAGGATATGAAAGCCCCTTTGGGGCTGATTCGCACGCCAGGCGCCGCTCCAGACCCCGAAGAAAAAGCGCGATAGCGGGTGAGGTTGCGTTATCTCCGCTGGGACGCTGTCTGACCATTCGTTCCTGAACCTCACAGCAGAGGGATGCCTGCGCCTGTGGTATGATTCCCTGGCGCTGGGCGCTGCGGGCTGAAACCCTGGCTAAGATCGTGCAAGCCCCGAAGGGGCTTGTATGAACTGAGCGAGGGCTTTAGCCCGCCGCTCAGCGAACGCGCGATTCGGCGGCGCAGGGCTATCGGATGCATTTCTGAATGTTCGTTAGCCCGCCGCTCAGCGAACGTGCGACCTGGAGACACCGGTCTACCAGAGGCATTTCTCAATGTTCATAAGCCGCTGGCTACGGGACGCGAAGCTCGCCCTTGCAGACCAGACCGGGCAATGTGCGACCATGCCAGGAAAGGATTGCCCATGACTGCCGACTTCACCTATGAGATTGCGTCCACTCTTCTGGAAGCTGGCGCTGTGCTGATTCGCCCGCACGAACCGTTCACGTTTGCGTCTGGTCTACGTTCGCCGATCTACTGCGACAATCGCATCCTGCTGGGCGATGTCGCTGCACGACGGATTGTGAGCCGCAGTTTTGCAGCGCGGTGCGCCGATGCGCAAATTGTCGCCGGACCCGCCACCGGCGGCATTCCGTGGGCTGCGTGGGTCGCGGAGACGCTCAGCATCCCGATGGCATATGTGCGCAGCGCCGCCAAGGGACACGGACGCGGGCGACAGGTGGAGGGCGCGATAGTCAAGGGACAACGGGTGGTTTTGCTTGAAGACACGGTCAGCACTGGCGAGAGCGCACTTCAGGCGGCGGAAGCTTTGCGCGCCGAAGGTGCAGTTGTGACGCGCTGCATCTGCATCTTCACCTGGGGATGGGCGGAGACCGCCGCCCGATTCGCAGCAGCGGATCTTAATCTTGTGCCGCTGGCGACGCTGGCCGCCGTGCTCGATGCAGCGCATCGCACCGGACGACTGACAGCGGAAGCGCGTGCAGCAGTCGAGGCGTGGGCTGCCAACCCGCGCGGATGGTCGCCGTCGGAGACGTCATGAAATTGCAACTGAGAAGACCGGACGCAGCACGATGAACCAGGCGCACGTATACGACACAGACTCCGCTCTTGCGTCATCGCAGCAGGATCGTCCCCCTCTGGCGCCCCCTCTCTCCGTCGTCTGGCAGTCGCGCTGGGGCATTCCGATCGGCTATGCTGTCTCTTCCGAAGCGCTGGCGCTTGAACTGGCGGCGCGCGGCGTCGATCTGATGTATCGTCCGACGCCGTGGCACATGCCGGGAACGATTCGCCACCCGACGCTGCTGGCTGCCGCTGCGCGCACGCCGCGCGATGATGCGTTGCAGGTCAGTTACGACCAGGCGGATCTCTTCTACACTGATCACGCAGGGTACAAGATTGGCTACACTATGCTGGAAGTCGATGGACTGCCGCGCGAGTGGGTCGTTGCCTGCAATGCGATGGATGAGGTCTGGACGCCAAGTCATTGGGGGGCGACGGTCTTCGCCAATGCGGGAGTCACGCGCCCGATCTCCGTTATGCCGCTGGGATACGATCCGGTGCGTTTTCGACCAGACGGGCCAGTGCGCCGAAGTGCAGGACGATTCACATTTCTATCAATCTTCGAGTGGGGCGAACGCAAAGCGCCGGAGATCCTTTTACGCGCATATGCAGCAGCTTTTACGCGGCGCGACGACGTGCTGCTGGTGCTGCGGGTGAATAATTTCGATGCTGAAGTCGATGTCGCGCGACAGATCGCTGCACTGCGCCTGCCCGCTGACACTCCGCCGATCGCGCTGCTCTACAACCAGCACATCAGCGACGAGAGCCTGGGAGCGCTCTACCGCAGCGCTGACTGTTTTGTACTGCCGACGCGCGGCGAAGGATGGGGGTTGCCTGTTCTCGAGGCGATGGCGTGCGGGCTGCCGGTCATCGCCACTGACTGGAGCGGGCAGACCGAATTCTTCCATCACGGGGTCGGCTACCCGCTGCGGGTGCGGCGGTTGGTTGCAGCAGACGCCAAATGCCCCTACTACCTGGGATGGCGCTGGGCGGAACCGGATATCGATCACCTGATTGCACTGATGCGCCATGTGTACGACCATCCCGACGAAGCGCGGGCGGTTGGCGCGCGCGCTGCGCAGGAAGCGGCGGCGCGCTGGACGTGGGCGCACGCAGCGGAACGGATTCATCGCCGACTGGCTGAAATCTCCGGGGCGCTCCAGCGGTAGACGCCGACGGCGCTCCGCTCCGGCGCGTGAACGCCGATGAGCGCCGGGTGATGCGGGTGATCGCCGATGACCACGCTGAAACCGGGACGAACGGCGAGATGCCAGAGGCGCGCGATCAGGCGCGGCAGCGGATTGAGGAGCGCTGGCGCGCTGTCGGACCGGGCGAACGATAGCGCAGATGAGCAATCGTGGCACGGTACGACTCATTTACGTGGTTGACGCACCGCTTCACGTATATTACACTATGACCCATCGGGGGTCAAAATCAAGTGAGCGATGCCAGACGGAAGGAGGCTGTCTATGATGCCGCCGCG
>JAUQOW010000200.1 GCA_030550675.1 Chloroflexota bacterium | reverse complement strand
CTCGCCGCTATCTATGCGTTGCTCGCCGATCAGGAGATGCGCCAATTCGGTTCGCCCCGATCCGACCATTCCGTAGAAGCCAAGGATCTCGCCGCGCCGCAGCGTAAAACTGACGTTGTGGAATCGTCCTCGCTGGCAGATGTTGCGCGCTTCGAGCACGACATCATTCGTATTGACGGGCAAGGACTCCAACGTGCGTGCGTGAACATCGCGTCCGATCATCATGCGAATAATCTGCGTCTTGGTCAACCCGGCGGCTGGTCGTGTGTCAATCAGGACGCCATCGCGCAGAACGGAGACCCTGTCGGCAATTGAGAGCACTTCTTCCAGTTTATGCGACACAAAGATCACGATGACGCCATCGCTCTTCAGGCGGCGGAGCAGGGTGAGCAGGTTTTCGGACTCGTGCGGTGTCAGGGCGGAGGTTGGCTCGTCCATAATGACGACGCGCGCGTTGGATGAGAGCGCGCGTGCAATCATGATCAACTGCTTGTGCGCAACGCTGAGATCGGCGACTGTCTGCGTCACCGGGACGGTGAGATTGACCATCTGTGCGTAGTGGGCGGCATCCTGGTTCAGGCGCGCCCAGTCGATGCGCCCATGCCGACAATAGCGATCCAGTTTGTCGAGCATGATGTTTTCCGCCACCGTGCTCCTGGGAACCACCTGAATTTCCTGGCTTACCAGGTTGATGCGGTGGTCGAGCGCTTGTTTGTAGGATCGCAAGAGCAGCGGCGATCCGTCAAGGGTGATTCTGCCCGAATCGGGCGAATAAATGCCGCAGATGATTTTGATAAGCGTGCTCTTGCCAGCGCCGTTTTCTCCGACGAGCGCATGAATTTCACCGGGCGCGAAGTCGATGGAAACATCGGACAGCGCCCGGACGCCGGGAAATGTCTTGGTGATCCGGTGAACCTGGAGCATCGCGGTGATGAAGACGTTCAGCCTTCCAGATAGCTGAGATGCTCCTGGAAGGCGGCGCCATGTCTATCGTTCAAGATACTTATCGAGCATTTCGGACTTAATCTGCTCGGTGACCTTGAGAATTTCCTGTTGATAGGTGTCGAGATTTTCCTTTGTGACGAAGATAAAGCCAGCGTTGACAAAGTAGGCGTCCGCTTTCGGCTTATACCCTTCCGATAGATACTTGAGCAAGAGCAGGCTCAGGTATCCGTGTCCAAACGGATTCTGGACAATAGTGCCGTCCATGACGCCGTCAGCGATCGCCTTCATCACTGCTTCGTCGGTGTCGATGCCTACTGCATGAATCTGGCGTTGACCTCCCCTGGACCTGTACTCGGTCAAGACCTGAGCGATAGCCACACTTGGCGTATAGCCGGTGGCGATGATGCCATCGACCCGGTCAATATTGGCGGACAGGGCGTCGCTTATTTTTTGTACCGCAGTTTCAACGCTGGTCATGCCCGCTACTTCCTGGATGATGGTCACGTCGGGATAGCGGGCGACCACCTCTTCAATTCCTTGTTTGCGCAGCGCTGTATTGGGGTCTTCTAGCACTTCCAGCACATTAATGATGTTGCCTTTACCGCCCATCGCCTTGATCAGTTCTTCTGTCGCGCGCATGGCAGCCGCCTTGACGTCGGTTGCCACTGCGAATGAGGCGGTGGTTGGCTGCGCCGTTGATGTGCCAAAGTTGATAATGTGCGCGCCTGCTGCGGTCAACTCTTCATAGAGACCATTCGCGCCGCTTGCGTCCGCAGGATAGACGGCGAATGCGTTGAATCCCTGCGCCGCCAACGCCTCCATGCGCTGATTCTGGCTTCCCTGAGTCCAGTCAGGACCGATCTGCTGTTCGACTTTGATGCCAGTGTCGGCTTCAAACGCTGCCACGCCTTTGCGCACTTCTTCAAAGTAGGGGTGTGGCGCCGGTGCGTACCAGACCGGCTTGAACACTCTGGTCGGCGCGGCGGCTACGGTTGGAGACGACCCTGATGCTTCTGGTTGGGCGCTGGCAGGCGTGGGGACGGTTGCTGCAGGCGATCCGCATGCCGTCAAGATGAACGCCAACGCCAGCAGTGCCGCGATCCGCATTGACAAGGGACTTCTGCGCTGTTTCATCATCTCGATCCTCCTTGACAAAGATGTCTCCTCTGTGCCTGAACAGCTGCGTGTGAATGGCATCTGCGCTGGCGTCTATGACGCCGGAGGGGATGGACGGAGAGCGCGGTTGCTCAATGCCAGGCGGATGCTCTCGATCGAAACAGCCAGCAATACGATGATGCCCAAAAACGTCTGCTCAAAATAGACGTTGACATTGAGCATAATCAGGCCGTTTCTGATGAGCGTGAGCAACAGCGCGCTGGCCAGGATGCCGGTTGCAGAGAAGGCGCCGCCATTGAGCGCAGTGCCGCCAATAATAGCGACCGCAAACGAGATAATGAGCCAGTCCGATCCGGTCGAAGGCTGCGCCGACCCCATGCGCGAGACCCACAACAGTCCGGCTGTTGCAGCAAAAAGACCAGAGAGCGTATGGCTCAGAAAGATCATGTGGTCAGTGCGTATGCCGGACAGACGCGCCGCTTCCAGGTTGCCGCCAGTAGCCAGGAGGCACCGTCCCACAACGCGGAACTTGAAAACATATCCCATTATTGCCAGCACAATCAGAGCCAGCAGGAGCAAGTAGGGCATGCCCATAAAGTCGCCGCGTCCCAGGACGGTGAACTCTCTGGGAATGTTTGAGTACGGAAAGCCCTGGGAGATGCCCTGGATGAGCCCTGTGAAGATAAACAGGCTGGCCAGAGTCACGACGAAGGAGTTCAGCCCGGACTTGACGATGATAGAACCATTGAACATCCCGCAGAGTACGCCGGTCAGCAGAGCCAGGGATACGCTGATCCACGGCGACCAGCCCATCGTATCCATGCACCAACCAGCGACCACGACGGTCAGCCCGCCGATAGCGCCTAGCGAGAGGTTCATACCGCCAGCGACAATGACGATCGCCTGGCCCAGAGCGATAAAGACGAACAACGCCGCCGTGCGTGAAATATTGAAAAGGTTGAAGGGGGTCAGAAAACTAGGGTTGCTCAAGGAAAAAAGCGCGAACAAGATGACGACCGCAAGCACCACGCTAGCGTCGCTTCTGCGGAAGATGTTAAGCATCCTGGTGCTGACGCCGTTCAATGCGCCACGTCGCTGCATGTCAGAGTCTGCCCGGCTGTTGGTCATGTTCGCGCTCCTGATGCGAGATTGTTCACGTCACATGCAATCGATCAAATCGGCGCTGCTGCCCGGCTCCTGCGGCGTCCGATAGACGCCGTCTGCAACGTGCGCCGGGTGGCGGAAACGGTCCCGCAGATGTGGGATGTACTCAAGGAAGACCGTTTCATGTCCCAGCGCGATCCGGTTGAAGAGCGCCAGGTGCTGATGAATCTGTCCCATGTCGCCAACGTGCGGCGCCACGGGCAGATCAAAGCGCCTGGCGAGCAGGCTTACGGTGATGAACTCGCTGACTCCGCCGAGGCGCGTGCAGTCGGCTTGAATGAAATGCGCTGCATTAGCCTGCATGTAGTTCTTGAAGATCACCCGATTGGGGAGGTGCTCGCCGACTGCGACCTGGAGAGGCGCGATGGATCGCGCAAGCGTTTGATGCCCGATCACGTCATCGGGGTGGGTCGGCTCCTCGATCCAGTACGGTTGCATTGGTGCGAGCGCCTGGCAAGCGTACAGCGCCGTTGGCAGCGTCCACTGCTGGTTGGCGTCAAGCATAATGCGCACGTCCGGTCCGACCGCCTCGCGGACCAGGAAGGCGCGGCGGATGTCACGCGCTGGGTCAGGCGAACCGACCTTCAGTTTCATAGCCGCGAAACCGGCGTCTGCAGCGCGACGCGCATTTTCAAGCAACTGCTGGTCATCGTAGTGGAACCACCCAACGGAAGTATCGTAGCCGGGATACCCTTCGGTCAGAATGGTCGCGCGCTTCTCGCGGTGCGCCATCTCGCTGCGTAGCAGCGTGAGCGCCTCAGACGCCGGAAGGACATCCTCCAGATAGCTCAGGTCAAGAAGCGCTACGATCGCTTCAGGCGTCAGATCAAGCAAGAGTTTCCAGAGCGGCACGCCGCGCGCTTTAGCCCACAAGTCAAAACAGGCATTCGTAATCGAGGCTAACGCCAGATGCACCACGCCTTTATGGGGACCAAGCCAGCGCATTTGCGGATGATCGGCGATTTGACGAGCGACGCGACCAAAACCGGCCATCAACTCTTCGATCTCGCGCCCTATGAGCGGTTGCGCCAGAGTGCGGATGGCGCCGCAGACCAGGTCGGTTCCGGCGCCGAGCGTGAGTGCCAGCCCTGTACCGTACAGAGAAGTGGTTGTGGCAAGCAGCGTAACTGCGTAAGCATACTGCGGATTGGCGTGGATTGCGTCAGAACCCTCGCCCGGCTTTAATGAAAAGCGAACATCGCGGGTATGAACTGCGGTAATAACCGTTGAACTCACCGTGCCTCCTGAAAGGTTCAGTCCTTGATCGTCATCTGACAGCAATGCGCCGGTACCCCAATTCAGCGCCGCCGCTGACCGGCAGCGCGACGCCGGTAATGAAGCGGGCGCGTTCCGACAGTAGAAACACTGCGGCATCCGCCACCACATCGCCCTCCGGGCAATACCCCAACACATGGATATCGTCAAGGAGTTGTTTGGCGGCGGCGGGATCAGGCTGATCCTGCACCCACTCGTGCAGCAACGGCGTCCAGACTGCTGCCGGACAGATCGCGTTCACGCGGATGCCGTAGGGTGCGTAATCGAGCGCCATAGCTTTGGTTAATGCGATCATCGCCCCCTTGGTCGCCACATATGCTGCGTGGTTGTCCTGACCCAGGATGCCGACCATGCTGGCAGTGTTCAGGATGCAGCCACGGCTTGCTTTGAGCGCGTCAATGCCGTAGAACGTCGTGTAGTAGACGCTCTTCAGATTCGTGGCGAACAGGGCGTCCCATTCACTCTCGCCGGTTTCGTGCAGCGGCTTTGATGGCCTGGAAATGGCAGCGTTGTTGTGAATGGCGTCGATTTTGCCGTAGCGCTCCAGTGTTTGCTGGATTGCCGCACGCACAGACTCGGATGAAGCAACGTCGCAATGGATGGCCGCTCCTGCGCCGTGCAGATCGTGCTCGAGCGTCGTCTGCGCCTGCTCCAGATTAATGTCGGCAATGACAACGCTGCCACCAGCGCGCGCATAGGCGATGGCGCATGCCCGTCCAATTCCCTGAGCGCCTCCGGTGAGGAAAATGACTTTGCCTGTAAGTTCACTCATGGTCGCCTGCTACAATGTTCGTGATTTGGACTGTCAGGAGATGCAGAGCATCGTCAATCTCGATGGACCCGATCATTGCCTGTTGCACGGTTGTCCACAGCGTCTGCTCCACTAGCGGATACTGCTCAAATTTGGGAGGAATGACCACCCGTTCGATAGCGGCGGAGAGAGCTTCCCAACGCTGACGCTCGCGCGGCGTGGCCTGCTGCTCAATGTGCCGCATAACAGAAAACCGCACCGGCGTTGAACCCTGTTCCGCCTCCAGCAATTGCTGCTCGGGCGATGTGAGAAAGCGCAGCAATGCTACGGCTTCCGTCTGCTCCGCGCCACGCCGGGTTAACGCAAAGGTGTGGCTGCCGCCATACACGCGCGACACCCCGATTGGTCCGTTCGGATACAGCGCAAGCGCGAAGCGCTCGCGCACCGGCGAGTCGGCGGCGCAATAATCGGCATAGTAGCCGGGCCAATCTCCCACCATAGCGGCGCGCCCGGTGCGGAACCACTGATGCACCTCATCGTAGTGCCAGGCGACAATCTCCGGCGGGACCAGTCCTTCGGCATAACAGGCGCGTAAAAACCCTAACGCCCAGCGTCCGCCGTCATTCTCAATATCTGGCGTCAAGTCATGGGAAAACAATCTGGCGCCTGCGCTCTCAGCCAATTCGTAAAACGTCCCGAACAGACCCGACTCTTTGCCTGGAAAGAGAAAGCCGTACTGTTCAGGCGGGCGATTGACCCTGCGCGCCAGGTCAAGCAACTCGTCCCATGTAGCAGGCGGTTGGTCGATAAGATCGGTGCGGTAGTGCAGCAGACGCACATCAATATTGCGCGGCACGCCGTAGAGTTGACCATCGATGCGCGCAAGTTCAAGGATTGATGGCATAAAGTCGCTCAATTCATCCGACGTCAGCAGTTCATCGAGCGGCACCAGCAGCCCTCGCTGCGATGGAGCATACTTGGTATGCGTGGAAACCACGTGGCAATCAGCCGCTGCTTCTGTCGTCAGAAACGAGTTGAGCGCCGGGTGATCGCCAATAAAGGCGACGTCCGCCTGAACCCCGCTTTGATGAGTGAACTGCTCTATACGCTTATAGAGCGCGTTGTACATCGGTCCGCCGATGAGAGCAACACGAACGCTCATCGCTCGTTCACCTCATGCGTTTCAGAAGCGCTGCTGACTCAATGGGCATGCGTCTGGTTCTCGATCAGCCGGAAAATGCGCTCTTCAGTGGCATGCAGGTGACGCTCAACAGCAGCCGCAGCGCGATCGGGCTGCCGCGAGCGCAGCGCCTGCACAATCGCCTCGTGCTCCTCGCACGTCTGCGTCTGCTCGATTGTGCCGAAGACTCGATAGAAGCGCCCCAGCTCAACATGCACATTGAGCGATCGATAAGCGGTGGAGAGAAACTCATTGCCAGCAGCGCCGACGATCGTCTCATGGAACTGCTGGTCAAGCTGATTGAACTGACGATACCCGTGCGACCAGGAACTGACCTCGAGACGGGCGCTCTCGTCAAGAATGCGCTGGAGCAATCGTTCCACCGCGATGAAATCCGCAACCAGCATCGAGATAGCAGCCAGGCGGGCGGCATCAATCTCTATCAACCGACGCACGTGCATCAGATGGGCAATTTGCGTTTTGGTGAGCAGCGCACTAACCCGGTACCCCTTGAACGCCTCAAAGGTGACCAGGCGCTCTGCCGCCAGTCGCGCTAGCGCTTCACGGACTGGTGTTGGACTGACGCCAAGCTCCAGGGCTAACGCATCGATGTTCAACCGTTCGCATGGCGCATAAACCTGCTCCATGATGCGCGCCTTGAGGGCGTCGTACACGGTATCAGCCAGGACAGTCTTGTGCTCGGTCATTGCGTGCGGAGTCCGTGAAGATAAATCCTATAGGATAGGATAATATGCTATAGGATTTTTGTCAAGGGACAAAGAACGTTCGTGGACTACGGCGCAGCGCCAGCAGCGGGTTGAGTATGCGCAGCGCCTGACGCGCCTTCTCGCTCTCCGTGTTTGCGGTTCGTCAAGGATGCGGAGTGCGGCAATCCCGCGAAGAGACGCGCGACGCTCTGGACGGTCAGTTCTGAATGCTCTCGGTTGGCGTCGAATGAATGTAAGACAGAGAGGATGCCCTGTTCTGCTTTAGCCCTGTTTTGCCAGATAATCCTGGATTGCTGTGACAAACCGGCGCGCTTCAGCGATGCTTTCGGTCGCTATCGCCAGGTCAGGACGTGCTGTTTCGCCGTAATCGTGCTGTTGTCGGCGCCGGAAAGCGAGATGCAGCGCGCGCGACGATTCTGGGGCGAACTTCCCTGTCTTGACAAACGCGCGATCGAATAGCGCAATAGCGCCGCTGTGCTTTGAGGAACTCAACTGCTCGGTCGCCAGCAAACCAATCAGGGCAGAGAACATAGCGTCATATGCGCGGTTGACTGCGCCGCGATAGGACCTGGCATCTTGCAGAATCTCAGCCTCGGTCAGGGTTTCTGCCGCTTGCTTCAATCGGTAGCGCACCAGCGCCCGCACCGGATCATCGCTCATACCCGCACTCCTTCCGCCGCAATGCGCGTCATAAGCGGACTGATCGACAGAGGAGCGCGATCCAGCTCATCACGGGTAACGACCAGCGGAGCAATGACCAGACCGGCGACAAAGCCGATCTCCCAGGCCAGTTCGTCAATGCGTCGGCGGATGTCCGGCGTTGCTGTGGCCAGCGCCACACATACGTCCAGGTCCGATTCCCACGTCGCGTCGCCGCGGGCGCGCGAGCCGAAGACCCGCACTTCGAGCGGGCGGTGAACTCCGGCAGCGTTTCGACTGCGCTATTGAACGGGAAGCCTTCGATCAGCATGACCTCGACCGGCGGATGTTCCGGCTGCCGCCCCGCGACCGGCGGCGACTCACAGGCGTCGAAGCGGGCGTGCAGCGCCTCCCGGTCGTCGCCGTGGTCGGATTGGCGCGCGGCGGCTCGTCCGGCGCGAAGGCGCGCAGGCGCGGGTCGTCCAGGGCGCCTGTCGCGGTCACGGCGACCGCCTGGTTCTCCCGCAGCGCCTTGATGCTGATGGCGCCCTGCACCACTGACGGCGGCGCGCCCGGACTGAGGGTGGAACGCCACAGGCGGCGCTCGTCACTGTCCACCGTCAAGGCGGCGGCGATCAGCGCCGCTTCGGTTGTGCCGAACCGCTGGCGCGGAGACAATGGATGGGCATCCTGCGCGGGATGCCCATCCGACCGGTTCACCTCCACGGGCGTGGGGACAATCGGGCTGGGGCGATGTTCCGCAGCGATGACTCAGCCGGGATAACGGGCAGCGTCTCGCGTCCGACGTGGAGGTGCGAGTTGTAGCGTTCAACGAGACCGACCGCGCCCTCCCAAACCCCGACGTAGTGCCAGGTCGGGGGGCGGCCTCGCACGTATAGAGTTTTTTCGGCGAGCCGTCGTGCTGAATCGCCCGCTTCAGGCATCAGGACGCCAGAACGCTCCCCTCTCCCGCAGCGCGGGAGAGGGGTTGGGGGTGAGGGCGAAGCGGGCATCGGGACACGGAAAACACCCCTCGCACCCCAAAAACTCTACACCTGAGAGGGGGCGGTCGGCGCGGTTTCATTCGCGCCGACCGGCGGCGTCGGCGCCAGCGTCGCCAGCAGCGCCAGCAGCGTCAGGGCGGCGAGCGCAATGCGGCTCAGGGGATGCGACAGGCGAAAGCGAAGCGGCGTT
>JAUQOW010000026.1 GCA_030550675.1 Chloroflexota bacterium | reverse complement strand
GCAGTAGTCGAGGTTGGCGAACTCCCAGGTTGGCGCGATCAACCCGATCGCCGCGAGGTTGAGGAAAGCAAACGTGCGCACCCGGCTGGCGGCGCAGATGAACTCACGAAACCCCGGAAAACTGTACGCCCCGGCGCTGCCCGCATCCACCCAGGTCGTCACACCGCTGCGCGCGGCGACCGGGTCTGCCTCGATACCCCAATAGGTGACGCCCCAGTAAAAGTGGGTGTGGAGATCGACCAGCCCCGGAGTGACGATCAGCCCAGAGGCATCGATCACCTCGCGCGCCTGCGCCGGATCGAGCGACGGCGCCACGGCTGCGATGCGCCCGTCGCGGATCGCAATATCGGCAGGAGCGTCCAGATCGGTTGCCGGGTCGATGACATGCCCGCCGCGAATGAGAAGGTCGTTCATAGGTTGCCTGTTGTTGTGCTGAGAGAAACCGCGTGGCGGATATTATCTACGGAGAGGCGCGGGAATGCAACCCTCTGCACTGCTATGACCTTCGTCATATCACCGTCTCCCCCTTCTCACACACCTTCATAATCTATCCTCCCGCACTTCAATAACTGCCCGCGGTGCGCTACGCTGATGGCGAACAAACAGGAGGTTGCTATGAGCGAACTTGCGATTGACGTGCGTGATGTGCGCATGCACTACGGCAGGGGGCAACGGCGCATCGAGGCGTTGAAGGGCGTTTCACTCGACGTGCGGCGCGGCGAAATCTTCGGTCTGCTCGGTCCGAATGGCGCTGGCAAAACGACGCTGCTCTCGTGCATTGAGGGGTTATATCGCCCGGACGCCGGCGCTATTTTCGTCGCTGGCATCGACGTGCTGCGCGATCCGCAGCGCGCCCGGCGCAAACTGGGCATTCAATTGCAGAGCACGGCGCTGATCGATGGATTGACCGCGATCGAACTCATCGAAGTCTACGCGGCGCTCTACGACGTCTACCTGTCGCGCAGCCAGATGCTGGACTTGCTGGAACAGTTCGAACTCGTCGATCAGGCTTCCCGGCGCGCCAGGCAGATGTCGGGCGGGCAACAGCAGCGCCTGGCGCTGGCTATCGCGCTCTCCACCGACCCGGAGATCGTGTTGCTCGACGAGCCGACTGGGGCGCTCGATCCGGCGGCGCGCCGCGAGGTGTGGCGCATGATTCGCACCCTGAAGGAACAGGGGCGCACAATCGTGATTACAACGCACAGTATGGACGAAGCGGAGGCGTTGTGCGGGCGCGTGGCGATTATTGACGAGGGGCGGATTGTAGCGTGCGACTCGCCGCACCGGTTGATCGCCGCCGCCAATGTGCAACCGGTGTTGAAAGCGACGGTCGAACTGCCGCTTGAGGCGCTACCGCAGTTACCTGGCGTTACCCAGATGCGCTATGTTGGCGAACACCTCGAAATCGAGACGGTAAACCCTGAAGCCACGCTTCAGGCGCTCTACGCGGCGGCGCAACAACACGGACGGCTGGTGCGCGACATCGCCGTGCGCCAGCCCAACCTGGAGGATGTCTATCTCAAGTTGACCGGAAGGCGCCTGGAGCCCTCAGCGTAAGCGTCAGTCCAAACCTGCGTTGGCTTCGACAGGCTCAGCCAACGCCGATCACGAGATTGTCCGGTATCTGGTTGATCTTCATGAGATCTGCCTGAATGGGAAGGAGATAATCCTGCTATGAAACGCTTTTTCACGCTCTCGAAGGCATTGAGCCTCTCATATGCCCGCGAGCCGATGGTAGTGTTCTGGAACCTGATTTTTCCGGCGTTCCTGCTGGTCATCTACCGCTTCGTCTTCGGCGGGCTGGCGGTCGATGGCGCAACATTCATGCAGTGGATCGTACCGGGGGTCGTTGTGCTGAACATTCTGTCGTTTGGTATGCTCGGCGGCTCGGCATTCATGACTGGCATGCGCGCCACTGGAGTCCTCTGGCGCTTGAAGGCGACGCCAACCCCCGCCGTACACCTGTTTGGCGCCTTCATGATCGTCAATGTGGTGATGTGTCTGGCGCAGACGGCGCTGGTGCTGGGATTCGCGGCCGTCGCCTTCGGCTGGAGCGTCTCTTTGGACGGCTTGATCCTGAGCATGCCAATGATCCTGCTGGCAGTGGTCGCTTCAGTCGCATTGGGGCAGTGCATCAGCAGCCTGTCGCCGAACCAGAATGTGACGCTTGCCGTCGGGCAATTGTTGTACTTCGTGCAACTCTTCCTCGCCGGGCTGGTCATTCCGATGGAAAACATGCCGGAATGGCTGCAACAGGCGGCGCGTTTCCTGCCCGCCTACGCCATCGGCGATCTGGTGCGCACGCCGTTGATCAGCGGCGACCTGGGCGCCGACGCGGCGCGCAACCTGGCGCTCGCCCTCGGCTCCACCCTGGCGGCGGGTCTCCTGGCGGCGCGCTTCTTCCGCTGGCAGGCAAGATAACGAGCGTTGAACGTTGAATGTTGAACGTTGAACGTGGGCAGGGCGAAAAACCCGCCCGACCCTTGAGGTCTCCGCCAGCGATGCGACGTTGCCCAGCCACGTCGCTGGCGGATTGGTTCCCGACGCCTCCCGTGGCGTCGCCCGACCTCGAGGGTCTTGGGGAAAGGACCCCGCCCGACCCTTGAGGTCGCCGCCGAAGATGCGCAGCCTGACGCCGGTGATCCTGGCGCATAGCCTGGCGCTCCTGATCGGCGAACCATTCCTGACACTTTCGCTGATGGAGGCGATTCGGATGGCGGCAGGGCAACGCCGGTTGCAGCCACGCTGATTGTGGTGTAGATTCTGACTATGAAATCGCTGCTTGCGAGACTCTTTCCGGAAGTCAGGACGTTTCATGACGATCCTGATTTGCCGTTGCCGGTGCGCATTTTTGTACCCTACGTCTGGTTCTGGCATATCGTCACAATCCTGATCTACCTGACGTCTATCGTGGGGACTATCTGGCGGCAGCGCGACGCGCTGGACTGGCGCGTCGCGGTTGTTTCACTGCTGCTGGTGATGCAATTAGGGGTGTACCTGCGACTCTATGTCTTTACACAGCGCTGGCCCCTGCCGCTCTGGCAGCATGCAATCTATTTTGGCGGGGGCATTATCGCCTGGCTGATCCTGTCACACTTGTTCACACATTTTTATGGTCTGATCTTCATGCTGATGGGGCAATCATTTGGGTTGCTGCCGCCATTGCCCGCCATCTCCACCGTCGTGACGATCCTGCTGCTGGCGACGCTGCAAGCGGCAGGCTGGCGCATCCAGAGCGTCGATCCGGGTCTGGCGGCTGCCAATGCCGGCATCGGGGTGTCCACCATCGGGATGTATCTGCTCGTCTACTATACGATGCGCACCAGCAGCGAACGCGGTATTCTGATCGCCGAACTGGAAGCGGCGCGGCGTGAACTGGAGCGCAATCGCGACCAGGCTGTCGAACTGGCGAAACTGCGGGAACGCGAACGGATCGCGCGCGACCTGCACGACTACCTGGGGCACACACTCTCGGCGTTGAGCGTGCAACTGGAGGCGGCGCAGCGCCTCTACCGGGTCGATCCGCAACGCGCCGAGGCGCAGATGGACGTGATGAAAACCCAGGTGCGCGAGAGTATGGCGGCGCTCCGGCGCACCATCGCCGGTTTACGCACTCCAGGTCTGGGCGATCGTCCGCTGCGCCAGGCGCTACAGGAACAGTGCGTGACGGTCAGCCAGCGCAGCGGGATGAACGTCGCCTGCCGGATCGATCCGGCGATTGACCAGATTCCGCCGGTGCTTGCCGAGACGCTGTGGATGGTGGCGCAGGAGGCGCTCACCAATGTCGAGAAGCATGCGCACGCCACGAACGTCGAGGTTGTGGCGACCGTTTCGCCGCAGGACGTGCGCCTTTGCATCCATGACGACGGGGTGGGTCTGCCGGTGGACGCATTCGAGCGCCCCGGTCACTATGGTCTGCGCGGCATGCGCGAACGGGTGGAAGGGATCGGCGGCGTCCTGTCAGTGACCTCGAACGGGCAGCGCCCATGGGCGACCCATGTCGAGGCGGTGTTGCCGCTCATTGCGCAAAACGGTTGAAGGGTATCAGCATGCAGCAGCCGGATATTTCCATTCTGATTGTCGAAGACCAGACTCTCATGCGCCAGGGCTTAAAGACCATTCTTGACCTCGAACCCGGCATGCGGGTGGTTGGCGAGGCGAAGGATGGCGCCGAAGGGGTGCGTGAGGCGCTCCGGTTGCGTCCTGACATTATCCTGATGGATGTGCAGATGCCGGTGATGAATGGCGTGGACGCCACCCGCGCGATTATTGGCGCCTGGCCCCAGGCGCGCGTGATTGTGCTGACCACCTTCGACCGGGACGACTATGTGTTTCAGAGCGTCCGCGCTGGCGCGATGGGCTATCTGCTCAAGGACGCTCCCGCCGACACGCTCATCCAGACGATCCGGCGCGTGCATGCTGGCGATGTCTTCATCCAGCCGGAGATCGCCTCGCGCACGCTGCGCGAAGTGGCAACGGGCAGACAACGCGCTGAGTCAACGCCCTTCGACCTGTCAGAGCGTGAACGCGAGGTGCTGGTACTACTGGCGCAGGGGTTGAGCAACCGCGAGATCGCCGGACGGCTGCACATCACTGAGGGCACGGTCAAGAACCACGTCTCGAACATTCTTGCCAAACTTCAGGCGGAAAATCGCACACAAGCCGCCGCCATCGCCCGACGGGAAGGGTTGATGCAGGAGCGGGGAGAGGGGTAACAACCAGAGCCGCGCTGATCTGACAGGAAAATCAATCTCAACCTGGACAATCACGCCTGCACCTGGAGAGCGGCTGGCGTTGGTTTTGACAGGCTCAACCGGCGTTGGCTGAGCCTGCCGAAGCCAAAGCTGATCACGAGATTGTCCAATATCTGGTTGATCTTCCTAAGAGGATCGCTCAGAACGGATAACGTGCGGGATGGCTGACGCACAGGCGCAAAGGCGCAAAAGGGTAAAATAATTGTGAGACTTTGCGCCCTTGCGTCTTTGCGTTAAGCCTTCCGAGAAATGTCACCGCGTAAAGGAGATTGCCATGCAGACATCCGACGTCCTTCCCGCCGCCGAGCCGTATGTTCTTGCCGACCGCGACGCGCGCGGCGCAGTGCGGTTGACGCTGAACCGTCCCCGGCAGTTCAATGCGCTCTCCGAGGAAATGATCGCCGCGCTCCAGGCGGAACTCGACGCCATCGCCGCCGATCCGCAGACGCGCGCGGTGGTGATCGCCGGGCAGGGCAAAGCCTTTTGCGCCGGGCATGACCTGAAACAGATGCGAGCGAACCCCAGCCAGGAATACTACGAAGAACTGTTTGCGCGCTGCTCACAGGTCATGCTGACGATCCAGCGCATGCCACAGCCGGTGATCGCGCGCGTGCATGGAATCGCCACGGCAGCCGGGTGCCAGCTTGTCGCCATGTGCGATCTGGCTGTCGCCTCAGAAGATGCGAAGTTTGCGGTGTCCGGCATCAACGTGGGATTGTTTTGCTCCACGCCAGCCGTGGCGCTATCGCGCAACGTGGGACGCAAAGCCGCCTTCGAGATGCTCGTCACCGGCGCATTTATCGATGCCCGCACCGCACAGACGCTCGGATTGGTCAATCGGGTCGTACCCGCCGCCGACCTCGACGCTGAGGTGCAACGCCTGGTCGACGCCATCGTCGCCCGCCCGGCGGAAGCCATTGCCATTGGCAAATCGCTCTTCTATCGCCAGATTGAAATGGGCATCGCCGACGCCTACCGACTGGCAGGGGAGACGATGGCGTGCAACATGATGGAACCGTGCGCCCAGGAAGGGATCGACGCCTTCATTGAAAAACGCCCTCCGGCGTGGACTGCAGGGGATCGGTCCGCCGCCGCGCCGTCGTCGTAAATGAGTCGTCGTGGAGACGTTGCAATGCAACGTCTCTACGACGACGCGGCGCATGGCGTTGCGCATGGTATCGTTTTTGAACGACGCACGGTAATATTTCCAAACGACATACGTCTCGACCTTCCATGCATCGGCGGACAATACCGTGACCCTCTTCAAACGCAGATACCGCATCGAAACCGCTCGCCTGCGCGGATGGAATTATGGCGGCGCTGGCTGGTATTTTGTCACGATTTGCACACGCAATCGCCAGACATTTTTCGGCGTGGTGGAAAACGGCGTGGTGCGCCTTTCGCCCATCGGTGAAATCGCCCGCGATTATTGGGCGCAAATCCCTCACCACATGACGGCGAATGTGGCAATTGATGCATTCGTGGTGATGCCCAATCATATCCACGGGATTGTGGCGATTTTGGAATCCCCCAACGCCAACGTAGAGACGTTGCAATGCAACGTCGCCGTGGTAGAGACGTTGCATTGCAACGTCTCTACCACGGCGCCGGCGGCGCGCGACCCCGACAACCCCGTGGCGCGTATATCCCCACGGGCGGGTTCGTTGGGCGCCATCATTCGTTCGTACAAATCCGCCGTCTCATATTGGTGTCACCACAACGGGTACGCCGGGTTTGGATGGCAGGCGCGTTTTTATGACCGTATCATCCGCAATGAACGCGCCCTGCGCATCGTTCGCCGTTATATTGCCAGAAACCCGGCGAAATGGAAATATGACTGACATTATGTCGAATCCAGGCAAATGTGACGCTTCGCCTGAATATCTTTGCGTCTTCGCGCCTTTGCGTCAGTCTTTCTGAGAAACCCGCTAAACCCTTCGCGGCATGAGCACGGTGTAATCGAAGTCGAGCACCACCGCCGGGTCGTAGGTTCCGTCGGTGTTCTGGTATGGGAAGTCGTGGCACGCGCGATCCTTGGTGGCGACGGTGCGCACTCGCAGCGCGCCGATGTCAGAACGCCCTGGAATCTCCATTTTGTCAAGGATCTCCGACCAGGCGTAGATCGTGTCGCCAGCGAAGCTTGGGTTGGTGTGGCGACCGCTGTTGATCGCGGCGATGCTCAGGGCGTTCGCCAGGCCGTTGAATGACAGCGCGCGCGCCAGGCTGATGATGTGCCCGCCGTAGACGATCCGCCTCCCGAAACGTCCCTCTTTCTCGACATGCTGGTTGAAGTGCACCCGCGCCGTGTTCTGGTACAGGCGCGTCGCCTGCATGTGCTCGGCTTCTTCAATCGTGACGCCGTCAACATGGTCGATCTTCTCGCCGACTTCGTAATCTTCCCACAGGTATGGGCTTCCGGCGCGTGCAAGGTCGTACTGCCCCGGTTGCACCCGGTAAGGAACGGTCAGGTCCGTCACCGGAACTGACTCAGGCAGCGTCGGCACAACCGTCTCCGGCGCCGGCGCGTCCAGGTTGCGTTTGCGCACCATCACCCAGCGCGTGTATTCGAGCACCGTTTCGTTGCGCTGGTTGACGCCGACCGAATGGACGTAGACGACGCCGGTTTTGCCGTCTTTGTTTTGCCGCAGCCCGATGACCCTGGAAGTGGTCGAGAGGGTGTCGCCGGGGTAGACGATTGCGCCAAAGCGTCCGCCGGCATAGCCCAGGTTGGCGATGGCGTTGAGCGAAATGTCGGGCACGGTTTTGCCGAAGACGATGTGGAACACCAGCAGGCTGTCGATCGGCGCGCGTTCCAGCCCTAGCGTCTGCGCGAACGGCGTCGACGATGTCAGCGCAAACCGCGATCCGTAGAGCGAGGTATAGAGCGCCACATCTCCCTCAGTGACGGTGCGCGGGGTTGCGTGAACAATCTCCTGCCCCAAGCGAAAGTCCTCAAAAAAATTGCCGGGATTGGTCTTGCCGCTCATCAGATGCTCCTCATTCATCTGATGCAAAGACGCAAAGGCGCAAAGGATGCGGTAAGCGCGACAACGGAGTTCCGCCAAACCTTTGCGTCTTCGCGCCGTTGCGCCTCAATCATTCAGTAAACCCGTATGCCTTCGCCAGATCGGGATCTTTCTTCGCAATCATGCGCGCCAGGTCGACGATCACCTTCGCCTGTTTCCAGGTTGCGTCGTCCTGCATCTTGCCGTCGATCATGGCGACGCCGGATCCGTCGGGCATGGCGTCGAGGATGCGTTTGGCGAACAGAACTTCGTTGACATCAGGGCTGAAGACGCGCTTGGCAATCGGGATCTGATTCGGCGCCAGCGACCATGCGCCGGTGCAACCGAGGAGGAAGGCGTTGCGGAACTGCGCTTCGCAGGCGGCTTCGTCCTTGATGTCGCCGAACGGTCCGTAGAAGGCGCGCAACCCGTGGGCAACTGCAACATCGACCATGCGGGCAATCGTGTAGTGCCACAGGTCTTGCTGGTAGAAGGGGCGATGCTCCTGCCCTTCTTGCGGATCAGCGAGGACGCCGTAGAACGGGTGCCCGCCGCCGACGCGGGTGGTCTTCATCCCGCGTGACGCCGCCAGATCCGCCGGTCCCAGGCTGAAGCCGTGCATACGCGGGCTTGCGCCAGCGATCGCTTCCAGGTTCATCATACCCTGCGCCGTTTCCAGCAGCGCATGGATCAGGATCGGCTTCTGAATCTGGTGCTTCGCCTCCAGCAGCGCCAGGTACTGATCGACAAAGTGGATGTCCCACGGTCCCTCGACCTTGGGGATCATCATGACATCAAGTTTGTTGCCGACGGCGGCGACAATTTCGGCGATGTCATCGAGGACCCAGGGGCTGTTGAGGGCGTTGACCCGCACCCAGAGCGCGGTGTCGCCAAAATCGGTGTTGCGGGCGACTTCAATGAACCCGGCGCGCGCCGCTTCCTTGGCATCCATGGGAATAGCGTCTTCGAGGTTGCCGCACAACACGTCCACCTGCTTCGCAATTTCGGGAATGCGCGCACGAATCTTTTCGACGTGCGGCGGGAAGAAGTGGATCACCCGCTCAGGACGCACCGGCAATTCGCGGATGGGTTGCGGCGCGCCGACTGCCAGCGGTTTGTAAAAATGAACCGGGAGTTTCATACTGCCTCCTTACAACTCTTCAGGACCGGCGACGATCCCTTCATCGTGCAGTTTGCCGACTTCGCCTTCGCTCAAGCCGAGCACCTCCAGCAGAATCTCGTCGGTGTGTTCGCCGAGGCGCGGCGCGCGCTGCGCTGGCAGTCGCGGCATCCGGCTGAAATCGAGCGGCAAGGCGGGCGCCAGATATGTGCCGATGCCAGGTTGCTCGATCATGCTGAACATCGGGTTGTCCGTCGAACAGTCGGGGTCCTGCGCAATGGCTTCGCGCACGGTGCGATACGGTCCCCAGGTGACGCGGTGCTGCTCGAAGATACGGCGCACCTCAGCGAAGGTGCGGGCATGAAACCAGGGTTCCAGCAGAGCTGCGATTTCTCGCCGGGCGCGAAAACGGTCGCCTTCGTCGTTCATGTTCAGCCCAAGGCGTTCACCGAGCGCATTGAAAGCGTCGGTCAGCCCGGTCGCTTTGCCGAGCGCCTGCCATTGCAGATCGGTCAATCCCACCACCATCACCCGTTTGCCGTCGAGAGTTTCAAAGTCGCGCCCAAACGCGCCATACAGGTAGTTCCCCTGTCTGGGGCGGTCAGCGTCGTTGATCATCACTTCGGCGATCATGCCAAGATGCCCGATCATCGCCAGCCCGACATCCTTCAACGCCAGTTTGACCAGTTGCCCCTCGCCAGTACGCTGCCGATGGCGTTCAGCCGCCAGCAACCCCACTGCAATCATCTGCCCGGTGATAAGGTCCCATGCCGGCAGCACGTGATTGACCACCTCTGGCGAGGTGAAGGGACCGGTCATAAATGGCAGCCCTAACTGCGGATTGACGGTGTAATCGACCTCTGAACCGCCATCGCGCCGTCCCAGCAGGTTGACCATAATCAGATCGGCGCGATGCGCCTTCAGCGCCTCGTAGCTGAGCCAGCCGCGCGCCGGGAAATTGGTGATGAACAACCCCGCCTCATCGCCAGGGGCGCAGATCAGTTGCGTCAGCAATTCCTGCCCGCGCGGATGACGAATATCGACGGCAATTGAACGTTTGCCCTTATTGAGACCAGCCCAGAACAGGCTGTGCTTACCGTCGAGGGTTACGGGCCAGCGCTTATAATCAAGCCCGCCGCCAATCGGATCGAAGCGGATGACATCGGCGCCCAACTGCGCCAGCGTCATCCCGCCAAGCGGCGCGGCAACGAACGCGGATCCTTCAACGACCCGCATGCCATTGAGGATACCATTCATGATGTATTTCTCCGAACGAGGGGGTAGAACGTTGAACGTTCAACACGCCCGATCAGATCACCCGTTTCGCGCGCAATTCGCCGATCTGTTCGTCGCTCATACCGAGCACCTCTTTGAGCACCTCTTCAGTATGCTCACCGAGCCGGGGACCGAGATGTTTGATCCGTCCCGGCGTTTCCGAGAGTTTGGGCACAACGTTTGGCACGATGATCGTTTCTCCCAGATCCTCCACGTCGATGGCGACGAGGTTGCGCCGCGCATGCACCTGACGATTGCCGAAGATATCGGCAATATCGTTGAGCGGCGCAGCAGGAGTGGCTGTTGCGTGGCACCGCTCCAGCACTTCGGCGCGGGTGAGCGAACTGCACCAGTCGCGCACGATTTCATTCACATCGTTTGCATGCTCGAGACGAACCTTCTGCTCGCCGTAGATGCTCGACGACGCCAGTTCAGGGCGCCCCATCGCCTTCGCCAGCCGCGCAAAGAGTTTGTCGGTTGCGCAGGAAATGGCGACCCATTTGCCGTCCTTGGTCTGGAAATGACCGTGGGGGCAGGCAAAATCATTGTGGTGCGGTCCGTGTCGCTCGCGCACTTTTTTGTACATGCCGTAGGCAGGCACCAACTCATCGCTACAGCGGAAGACCGACTCGTACAGCGCAGCATCGATATACTGCCCGCGCCCGGTTTTTTCGCGGTAGCGCAACGCCAGCAACACCCCGATACAACCGTACAATCCGGTCATATAATCGCCGAGAGTCGTCGAACCCGGCGTCACCGGCGTGCCCTTCGGCATACCTGCCAGATACGAGATGCCGCCGACTGCGTGGGCGATGCGGGCAAAGCCGGGTCGATCCTTGTACGGTCCCGTCTGCCCATAGCCGGTCACGCGCAGCATGATCAGACCCGGATTGATCTGACTGAGAACGTCCCATCCCAACCCCCATTTCTCCAGCGTGCCAGGGCGAAAGTTTTCGCACAGCACGTCGGCTTTTGCGACCAGGTCCTTGAAAATCCTCGCCCCTTCGGGATGTTGGAGATTGAGGGTCACTGAACGTTTGTTGCGCGACTCGCTGAGCCAGGTCAACGTATCGCCGCGCGCCGTGGGAGTGCCGAAACGGCGCAGGGCGTCGCCGCCGATCGGATGCTCGACCTTCAACACATCGGCGCCGAATTCGCCGAGCAGCGTGGCGCAGAAGGGGGCTGCGACCACTGTGGCGGCGTCGATCACGCGAATGCCCGCCAGCGGCAGATTGTTCTCGTTTCCATCCATTGCCGATCACCTCGTGCTAGATAATCTTGCGACTGCGCAGATGCTTGATCTCCTCCGCCGAAATGTTCAGCAGCTCGCGCAAAACTTCATACGTCGCATTGCCGAGCGGCGGACCCAGATTCGTGATGCGTCCCGGAGTTTCAGAGAGCGTGGGAATCACATTCGGCACCACCACCCCGCCGATACCTTCCGCTTCGACGCATGCCAGATTGCCGCGCGCTTTGAAATGCTCGTCGTTGAAAATGTCGGCGATGCTGTTCAGCGGACCGATCGGGACTTCTTTTTCGAGGCAGCGGCGCATGACTTCATCACGTGTCAGCGAGCCGACCCACTCAATCGTGATCTGGTTGACCGTATCGCGCGCCGCCAGCCGTTTGCGCTGATCGCCGTACAGTTCAGGGGACGCGAGTTCGGGTCGTTCCATCGCCTCCGCCAGGCGCTCGAACATTTTGTCGGTCGTACAGGCGATAGCGACCCACTTGTCGTCCTTGGTGCGGAAGTGACCGTGCGGCACAGCAATGAAACTTCCCGATCCCTCACGTTCGCGGATCTTGCCGAACAGACCGTAGGCGGGCGCAATTTCATCCAGCACTCGAAACACCGCTTCGTAGATTGCCACATCGATCACCTGTCCCTGCCCGGTCTTCTCCTTGTGGCGCAAGGCGATCAGGATGCCGATCGCGCCGAACAGGCTTGCGATGTAGTCGCCGAGCGGCGCTGTTCCTGGCAGCACTGGCGTCTCGCCGGGGAAACCCGCCAGATACGACAGACCGCCAAACGCATGCGCAATGTGCGCAAAACCGGATCGCCGGCGATACGGACCGGTCTGACCATACCCCGATACACGCAGCATGACCAGTCCTGGATTGGCGGCGCGCAGCACGGGCCATCCCAATCCCCACTCCTCCATCGTGCCAGGACGAAAGTTCTCGACCAGCACATCCGACTTCGCCACCAGTTTGAGGAACAGTTCGACCCCTTCCCTCTGCCGCAGATCGATGGTTACTGATTTGCGATTGCGCGCCTCGCTGAGCCAGGCGAGCGTTGCGTCGTGGCGCGCAGTGGGGGTGCCGAAACGCCGCATTGGATCGCCGCCAATCGGATGCTCCACCTTCAACACCTCGGCGCCAAACTCTCCCAGGATTGAAGCGGCATACGGACCGGCGAGAAAGTTGCCAACGTCGATCACCCGAATGCCGCTGAGCGGCAAGCGATCATGCTCAGGCGATCGATCGGGAAATGGCATCGGCGCCCCATACGCGCCGCCGCTGCTGATCGAAGGCGCTGCGGGCTGCTCAGGGGGTGATGCAACTGCCTCATTCATTGGCGTGTTTCCTTCGCTGACCGCCTCGGACGCCGCTTTCTCCGCCGCCTCTTCGGGAGTCGACGCCGACGCGTCAGTCTGCTCCGTTGCAATCGCCGCCTGACTCGCCGCCTTTGCCGAACGCGCCCCTTTTGTCATTGTCCTTCCTCCCATCCACCCTCAGAAACGCGAGATACGAACAGATACTCCACCAGCGACGCCTGCTTCGCGATGTTGTGATTGGTCTTCACATGCGCAGGATGCTGCCGGGAAGATCTATGTGCCAGATGTGGGGATGCGTATGCAAGATACGGAGAATAGTGTATCATATGTGTAAAATATTGGTAACTGCCGGTCTACGATTGTCAACCGGGGAGGTCGGGGATGACCGCAGAAGATCTGACAGCCTGGATCGGTCGGACGGAGCACATCGAGGATGACCTCAGCCCGGCGCAGGCGGCGGCGGCGGCGGCGACGCTCGAACCACCCCCGCCATTGCCTGTGAAGGGTTCGGCGCTTCCACCGTTGTGGCACTGGTTCTACTTCCTGCCGCGCGCGCCGCAGTCGCAGCTCGGCATCGACGGTCATCCGCAGCGTGGCGGCTTCATGCCCCCCATTCCCTACCCGCGTCGCATGTTCGCTGGCGCACGCATTCGCTTTCACCATCCGCTCATCATTGGTCAGCCTGCCCGCCGCGAGGGGGTGATCCGCAACATCACCCAGAAATCGGGACGCAGCGGTCCGCTTGCATTTGTCACCGTAGGCTATCGTATCTACCAGAACGATACGCTCTGCATCGAAGAAGAGCAGGACATCGTCTACCGCGAACCTGGCGCGCCTGTGCCCGCGCCTGTGCCGGTCGACCTCCCGCCGCCGCCGTCGGGCGCGTGGGTGCGCACCGTGACTCCTGACACTCGCCTGCTCTTTCGTTTCTCGGCGCTCACCTTCAATGCTCACCGCATCCATTACGACCGCCCCTACGCAAAGCACGAAGAAGGGTACCCCGGTCTGGTCGTCCATGGTCCGCTCACCGCTGTGCTGCTTATGGAACTGGCGCGCCACAACGTCAATCGTCCCATCATTGGATTCAGCTTCCGCAGTCAGGCGCCGCTGTTCGACCTGGCGCCATTCCGCCTGATCGCCGTGCCAACCGGGGATCGCATCGAACTCGAAGCGCAGGGACCCGACGGCGTGACAGCCCTCAGCGCCGTGGCGGAGCTCGGAACGTTGAACGTTGAAGGTTGAACGGTTCTCAGTTCTCGGTTCTCCGTTCTCCTATGGACCTTGATGATGAGACTAAAGCCAGGTTAATCAAAACCGCTCAATCGCTGAAAGGCAGCGAGCGCCGGATCTTTATGGCGCGCACCGTCAGGGCGCTGGGTCGTGGCGGACAGCGCCTTGCCGAACGCGAACTCGGCTGGAACCGCGCTACCATTCGCAAGGGCATGCGCGAACTGGAGAGCGGTCTGACCTGTCTCGACGCTCCTCATCTCCGAGGGCGCAAGCCCGTCGAGGCGCGCCTGCCCAATCTGCTGAACGACATCCGCGAGGTGGTGGAAGCCTGGCGACGCGAACGCGCCGAATGCCGCAGCGACGCCAGAGCGCCCTGTATGAGCGTCGAAGAGGTGCGGCGCGCCCTGATTGAACAGAAAGGGTACCACCCCGACGACCTTCCCTCGATCCAGACCATCGCCGCTCGCCTGCGCGCGCTCGGGTATCGTCCGCGCCGTTCGATGCGCCACCTGCACCGCAGGCGTCGCCTGCGATAATCTGGGATGCTCAAAAAGTATAAACTCTATCAAATCACAATTCTTCGTGGCAATCTTTCCACACATTATCTCAGCAACTTCTGTTACACTCGCAACCACAATGATACACCCCTTCTCTGCAAATCTCGAGCAACGATACAAGCCATATCAATGACGAGAAGATTGCAGCAACGCTCCGCTGCGATCATGTAATCATTTTCGACGAGGATGCTGGCGACCGCACCCTGTCCAACGCTCTACACCGCAGGTACGCGAGAGGGAATGCACCAGAGGGCTGACTCCTGTCCAGCGCTTCGCTGCACAACCTGCGTTCCTGAACGAAACGTCCAACAGTGTTGGCGCAGCGCTATGAGTCGATAGGTCCGTGCTCCGCGGTGTATTGAAATGTGCGGCATGCCACTTGTCGCTCGCGACTCGTTTCAAGCGCAAAAGCGCCCCATGATCGTCGCCAGATGCCGCCGCGGATGCGCGATGAGGGTCTGGTCTCGCTTTCTATCCACATCCCTGCTCCGTTTATCGCTATCCGATGACACGTAAGGGAGGTTCGTCGTATGGAAGCGGAAATGCGCGCCTTTGTCGACTCATTGCGCAAGAACATCACTGCCGAAGACGTGGTCAATCTCGAAGCGTGTATGGACTGTAAGATGTGCGGTGAAGCCTGCGCATGGTATCTGGTCACTGGCGACGAAAAACTGCACCCCACCCACAAAACCGGTCTGATACGTCAGGTCTATCAGCGCTACATGACGATCGAAGGACAGATCGGCGGCGCCCTTGGATTGGTTCCCACTCCCACCGTTGACGACCTGAAAGAGAACATGCGCTATTTTTGGGCATGCACGGCATGCGGACGCTGCACACTCGCCTGTCCGGCGGGCATCAGCACGCGGCGTATCGTGCGTCTGGCGCGCGCCGCCTACGCCGACTCCGGGTTGAGCAGCGCCAATCCAACCATCAAATCAATCATCGACAACACCGAGCGCTATCGGCACAGTTTCGGTCTGACCATCCCGCAGGTCATCGGACGGGTCGGTCTGTTCCTGCGCAGCGAAGGGATCGAGGCGCCGGTCGATGTGCGTGGCGCCGAGCTGCTCTTCGTCTGCCCGGCGGCTGGCAACGCCAAAATTCCCGATTACGGCATCAAAATGGTCAAAATCCTCAATGCTGCCGGAGTCAGCTACACTATTTCGCCGCGGGTGATCGACACCGGCACCGAGATCGATCACATCGCTGTTCACCACAACCTCTCGAAGCAGATGTTGGAGGAGTGGGAACAGGAGGCGGATCGGCTCGGCGTCAAGAAGATCCTGCTGGTCGAATGCGGCTGCGACGCGCGCACCCTCTACGCGGAAGCGTCGGAGGTCCTCGGACGACCCTTCCGCTACCCGATCGTGAGCGTCGATACCCTCATGCTCGACCTGATCCGGGAAGGACGTCTGCCGATCGAAAAGACCAGCCTGAAAGTCACGCTGCACGACCCGTGCTACGCCACCCGCCTCTCCGGCTTGGGAGACGTATTCCGTGATCTGTTGTATCTCGTCACTGACAATTTTGTTGAAATGACGCCAAACCGCGAGTACAACTACTGTTGCAACGGCGGCGCTGGCGGCATGCGCCTGCCTGAAAACACTGAGCTGCGACGCAAGATTTCAGTGTTGAAAGCGAACCAGATCCGCGCAACCGGCGCCGAGTACGTCACCTCGCCGTGCGTCGTCTGCACCCTCTCGCTGGAAGACACCTGCCGCACCTATGGACTGGCGCAACCCGACGAGCGTATGGCGCTGGTGTTGTTCGAGGTCGTCTATGCAGCCATGGAACCGGCGCTGGCGAAACGCGGCGAACTGGACCGCATGTACGTGCCGGCGGAATTGCGCAACCGTGACCCGGACTTCTTCCTGGAACACAGTATCGAAGGGCGGATGGCGGCGCTGATGCAGATGCCGGAGTTTCCGGCGCTGCTCGACTGGCTGGAGCGCGATGAGATCGTGCAGCGTTTCAGCAAAGACCATCCACAGGTCTACGATCACCTGCGCGCATTGCGCGACATGACGACGCTGACCATGCCAGCGTTACGGGAGCGAGCCGTGGCAGAGCAGTAATCATTCGGTTCCAGAAAAGGAGGCGGATCATGATCATCATTGATGTGTTGAATATCGTCGCACCAGTTGCAATCGCTATTCTTCTGATCGACGTTGGCGTGCGACTGGGGCGGTTTGCATGGATATTAGCGACACGCCGGCGCTTCCGCGGCGTGTCTCCGACGTTCGAGCGCGCACCGCGACGATTAGGGTTCTTCGAGGCGCTGCACGCTGTACTGTTTGGTCCGCTCAAACATTTCTACAAACGCGCCAACCCAACCTGGGGACGCGGCTATCTCTACTACCATATCGCCATTATCACGGAGGTCATCGGTTACACTATTTCGGCGCTCATTGTCTTTGCGCACGTCCTGTTCGGCAAGCCGGTGCCTGATGTGGCGTTGCACGTCGAAGAAAGCTTCAACTACACGCCTGCCAACCTGCTGGCGCTCATCTTCGGCAACGGCGAGTCGCTCCAGTCGCACTTCCTGTTCGGCGCTGCCGCGCCCTATTTCGTAGGCATCACCTGGATCGCCGTCGGTTTCGCCGTCGTTGGCAACCTGCACCTGATGGCGACGTTGCTGCGCAGGCGAAGCGGCGCAGTCGTGGGAGACATCGACCACGCGGCGCGCGGCATCCGCACCCCGGGACGCCTGCCGTGGGACCGGCTGCTGGTGCGCAGCATCATCTTCTGCATCATCTGGACGGAACTGTTTGCGCGGTTGAACCTGACGCATGGCATCGTCTACGTGCACGCGCTGCTGGGGCTGGCGCTCTTCACCCTGCTGCCATTCACCTATCTATTCCATATCGTCTACAATTTCATCGCAGTCTACTATGCCGTCCAGCGCCGCATGGCGCGCACAATCGCCTGAATTGTCGAAGAACAGTTAACTTGCATCTCCGCCGGGAAACGTGTATAGTACGAACAGCGCGTTGTGGCGCTGTTCTCCGCGTGTATCCTGATCCATCTCCATGACGATGACCGTCACCGGCGATGGCTGATGAGGTCAAGGAGGCGTCCTTGAGTATCAGAAGCGCCGATTTGCTCTTTACACCGATTCCTGAGCGGATCGCCCGTCTCCGCGAGCTGGCGTACAACCTGTGGTGGAGCTGGCATCCTGAAGCGCAGGATCTCTATCGCCACATCGACGCTGATCTATGGGAGGAGGATTACCACAACCCGGTCGATTTCCTGCGCGACGTGCGCCAGCGCAAACTCGAAGCCGCCGCTGCGGACCCGGCATACCTGGCTGAGTATGATCGGGTGATGGCGGCGTTCGACCGGTACATGGCGGCTGAGGACACCTGGTACCGCCGCACCTTCGGCAACAGCAACGGCAACGACGTTATGATCGCCTACTTCTCGGCGGAGTTCGGTCTTCACGAGTCGCTGCCAATCTATTCGGGCGGTCTCGGCATCCTGGCAGGCGACCACGTGAAAGAGGCGAGCGATCTGGGGTTGCCGTTCGTTGCCGTCGGGTTCATCTACCCGCAAGGGTACTTTCGGCAGCGGCTGGACGCAAGCGGCTGGCAGGAGGCGATTTACTCCAAGCTCAATTTCGCTGACATTGCCGCCACGCAGGCGTTGACCGCCGACGGTCGTGAGGTAGTGGTCGAGGTCGATCTGCCCGGTCGAACAATTTACGCCAAGGTCTACCGCATTCAGGTCGGGCGGGTGTCGTTGTTCCTGATGGACACGGATATTCATCCGAACAGCCCGCAGGACCGCGAACTGTCGGCGCGTTTGTACGGCGGCGACCAGGAAATGCGCATCGCACAGGAAATCGTGCTGGGCATCGGCGGGGTGCGCGCGCTGCGCCAGCTCGGCATCCAGCCGAATGTCTGGCATATGAACGAGGGGCACTCCGCGTTCCTGGTGCTCGAACTGGTGCGTGAAAAAGTTGCGCAAGGCATGCCATTCGATGAGGCATGGCGCGAGGTGCGCGCGCAGTCGGTCTTCACTACGCACACGCCGGTGCCAGCGGGCAACGATGCCTTCCCGCTCCATCTGATGGAGAAATACTTCAGTCACTTCTGGCCCCAACTCGGGTTGACGCGCGAGCAGTTCTTCAATCTTGCGCTGCAACAGCAACCCTGGGGACCAACATTCGCTATGACCGTGCTGGCGCTGAGGGGGTCGCACGCGCATAACGGCGTGAGCAAACTGCACGGGCATGTGGCGCGCAGCATGTGGCACTGGCTCTACCCCGGCGCATCACAGGACGAGGTTCCGATTACATCAATCACCAACGGCGTGCACAGCAGCACCTGGCTCGCGCCTGCCATGCGTCGGCTGTACGATGAGGCGCTCGGTCCTGATTGGGAAGAGGATCTCGACAATGTCGCACTGTGGGCGAAGGTGCGCGATATTCCCGATGAGCGACTGTGGGAGGTGCGGCAGGCGCTGAAGCGCGACCTGGTCGCCCTTGCGCGCGAGCGCGTGCGCCAGCGTCATCTACGGTTGGGATCACCGCCGCAGATCTGGCCCGTGCTCGACGAGAAGATTCTCACGATTGGCTTTGCGCGCCGTTTTGCCACCTACAAGCGCGCCACGCTGCTATTCCGCGAGCCGGAGCGACTCAAGGCGCTGCTCAACCATAGCGACCGACCGGTGCAGATCATCTTTTCAGGCAAGGCGCACCCCGCTGATGATCCGGGGAAACAGTTCATCCAGCAGGTCTATCAACTCTCGCAGCAACCCGGCTTCCTGGGGCGCATTCTCTTCCTGGAAGAATACGACATGGCGCTGGCGCGCGCGCTGGTTCAAGGAGTTGATGTCTGGCTCAACACGCCGCGTCGTCCGTATGAAGCGAGCGGCACCAGCGGTCAGAAGGCGGGGTTGAACGGCGTCGTCAACGTGAGCATCCTCGACGGTTGGTGGCCCGAAGCGTACAACGGCAGAAACGGCTGGGCTGTCGGCGAAGAGCGCGAATACAACAACCAGGACGAACAGGACTGGAACGACGCGCAGCACCTGTACCGCATCCTGGAGCAAGAGGTCATTCCGACGTACTATGATCGCGGACCTGATGGCATCCCGCATCGGTGGCTGGCAATCTGCAAGGAGTCAATCGCCACGATTGCGCCAGTATTCAGCACTCGCCGCATGGTCAAAGAATACGTCACACGATTGTACCTGCCTGTAGCAGAAATGCAGACATCGTAGGGGCAAGGCGATGCCTTGCCCCCGCCATGGCGCTGCCGCGCCCAACCACGATGCTGCCGCGCCCAACCACGATGCTACCGCGCCCCTGCCATTGGCCACCCCCGGAACCGCATCAGCCCTGCCCCAACCGACGCTTCAGTTCCTCGAACTCCGCCTCGACCGCAATATCGCGCTCCAGGTTGCGGAACTTGTTCTCCAGCGCATCGCCTTCGAGCTTCGCCATCGCCTCTGCCCGGTCAAGGCGCTCATCAACGCGGCTCTCCAGTTGATCCAGCTTATCCATTGCGGTAATGCGCGTTGCGTGGCGTACTGTGCGCTGAATGGCTTCCTGTGTTTGCGCACGGTTCTTCTTGGCGATGATCAGATCACGCTTCGCCTGCACCTCGGCAATGCGCGTCTGCAACTGCACCAGCGCCTGCTCCAGTTGCTCGACCTGCTTCTCCTGCGCATCCGACTGATCGCGATACTGCTCGTACAGTTTCTGCGCCTGCACCTTGCGCGCCAGGGCAGCCTTCGCCAGCGCCTCATCGCCAGCCCGCAACGCCGCTTCCGCCTTGCGGTCCCAGCTTTCGGTCTCAGCCAGATACTGCGCCTCCATACGGTTGAGCCGCGCCAGGTCCGCCATCGCCGCCGCCACGTTGGTCTTGACCTCGTACTCCTGGTTATGCAACTGACGCAGATACTCGTTCGCCATTTTCTCAGGGTCTTCCGCGTTGTCGAGCAAAGCGTTGATATTGGCGCTCAGGATGTCGCGGATGCGGACGAAGATCGACATGTCTCCAGCCTCCTTAAGGTCGCTTCTCTTTTATGACCGACACATGCGCCTTTGCCGTTCCAGTGAAAGCAGGCGTGTCGCCCGCTCATTCTAGCACAGCGCACAGGCGTTGTACACCCCCATATACGTTGTTGCTCCGGTAAGGTTTCACCAGTATAATCGTACATAGCAGGCAGCCGCGCGACCTGCGCACATCCGAAGGTTGCTATGGCTGCATCATCGGAACCCTCCACTCTTCGCCGCTTCGCTCCACGTATCGGGTTGATGATTGCCGCATTGCTGGCGCTCGCCTGGATGCAGCGCCCTGACGGACGGCTGCATGTCTTCTTCCCGGCGCTGAAAGGAGACGTTGCCCTGGTGCAGACTCCGGCTGGCAGGCATCTGTTGATCGACGGCGGCGGCGACCCGGACGCACTGGTGACGGCGCTTGGAAGGCGTCTGCCATTCTGGCGACGTGAACTGACGCTGATGATCGTGACCTCGACTGACGGGCAACGCCTCCCCGGACAGGTGGCAGTACTGGAGCGCTACCGGGCGCAACGGGCGCTGGCGCCGCCGGTTGCCGCATCACATGCCACGTTCGACGCCTGGCGACAGGCGCTGGCATCCAGTGCCACGCCGCTGCACACCCTGCGCGCCGGGCAACGCCTTGAGATCGACGGCGTAGCGCTGCGCGTGCTGGATTGCAACAACCAGGGAGCGCTGCTGCGCCTTGACTACGGCGCGACGAGCGTGGTTTTTGCACACAGCGCCACGCCGGATATGCTCGAACGCCAGGAGGCTCGCCGCGCCGCGCTGCTCGTCTACCCCTGGCAACACGACCCGCATGCCCCGCTGATCGAGTCGTTGCGTCCCGCAGCAATTGTGTACAGCGACGGCTACCAGGCGCGGTATGCGCCGCAGCAGACCTACCACGAACGCGCCATTGGCGGCGCGCGCCTGTACCACGAACGGGTGGACGGCGACATCGAGTGGGTGAGCGACGGACGCCGCGCGTGGATCAGAACGTCAGCGAAGACAGAGCCATAGGCATTGCTCAGATAGAGCTGCTGCGCCGCCTGCAACGCCCTGGTATGAGTGGGGTGAGAAAAATACCGTGCGAGTATGAGCACGCATAGCCCAATCCGTAACAATCCGTCTCAATCTGTGCGAATCCGTGTTCCATTCCACACTATGCGTGTTATAATCAGAACGCCAGTTCGCTGCACCAGGGGAGCATCGCCATGAGTGACGATCCTGCACCCATTCCTCTTCGGATCGACCGACTGCCCAAAGATTTACAGGAAGCTTTTCGTGAATTGTATACAACGAATGGTCAGAGTGAACGGAAGACGAGCGCCTACTTGCAACCTGATGCTATTTACTGCGGTGACGCCCGGCAACTGCTTCCTCAGATCGAGCCGAACAGCATCGCCCTGAGCGTCTGGTCGCCGCCCTATTTTGTCGGAAAAGAATATGAAGAGCATCTTTCATTCAATGAATGGCAGAACCTGCTCAGCACCGTCATACGCCTCCATTTTCCTATTCTCAAGCCCGGCGGTTTTCTCGCCATCAATATCGCTGACATTCTTGTGTTCAAAGACCAGACGATGCCTCGCATTCAGGCGGAAGCCGTGACCAGGAAGCGATCTCCGGTGACAAGAGAGGATGTTCTCAAAGCAATCGAACAATACCCCGGATATAATCGTTATCAACTCGCAAAGCTGCTGGGTTGCAGCGAGCAGACCATTGATCGCAGACTTCACGGCAATAATATTCGCGGCGGCAAATATGACGTGCAAACGCGGGTCAAGATTGTTGGCGGAATGGTCGAAGACTGGGCGTTGCAAGCCGGGTTTTACACGTATGATAGAAGAATATGGGTCAAGGACGCGGCATGGGAGAACTCCCGGTGGGCCAGTCTTTCGTATCGTTCGGTGGATGAGTTTGAATACATCTATATCTTCTGGAAACCAGGAATTACCAGGTTCGATAGGAAAAGATTGTCTCCTGAGGAATGGAAAAATTGGGGATCAAGAGGTGTATGGTATTTTCCTTCGGTGAGGTCAAATGACGACCACGCGGCAAAGTTTCCAGTCGAACTACCCGCTAGAGTCATCAGGCTGCTCACCGATCCAGGCGATATTGTGCTTGATTGCTTTATGGGGAGTGGTACGACCGCAATCGCAGCAATTCGTACAGATCGCCGTTATATCGGCATAGAAATTCTCGAGAAATACGTAATACTCGCAAATAATCGAATAGAGAAAGAAAAAGGCTATCAGAGAACGCTCTTTGAGTGTCAAGATGATGATAGATTTGAGTGATATACGAAAACATCCCAATATCATAGAAGATATCGAGAGATCAACCTTGCGCATGGTTACTCAAGCCATCTATGATTACCGCACTCTGGCGCAAAATATTTTCAAAGCCGAATTTGATCCGGTATCGGATATTGGCGAGGACATAACCAGAGAAGCCCTGGATAGACTTGGCATGTCCAGGATAGATCAGCGTTTGTTCGGCAAGATAGACTACAAGCGAGCTCGTTACCTTTTTCACCCTGAATATACTGTCCGGCAAGCGCTTTTCATTGACTCAAAGTCTGAGAAAATAAAAGGTCGAAGCACCGCAACGTTACAACTCTCTCAAATCTCAATGGAAATCAGGCAGAAGCGATCCGGAAAAGAAGTTCAAATAAAAGGTATGATCCCAGAAGTGATAGATTCGGAAGGAGTAAAGTATATAACAACAACTATTTTCGTGAAGTACAACTACGTTCGTGAAGAAACTCAAGGAGTTAATGAGTTGAAAAGCATCACAATCGCCGCTGTTCCAAATGGAATGCTCCAGGATCTATATAATCCCAATTCCGAAGACACTATATGGCTCGCCGGTCGCAATGCGCCTTCTCGAGGCGAGGAGTTCCGTGTACGCCTGAGCTTCAAGCGACTGAAGGCAAAGGCGCCCTGGCGCGTCCAGGAAATCCCAATGCCGCCTGCGGAGTTTCAATGGAGTTCATAACCCGTGTGCGTCCTTGTTCCTCGTTCCTTCCTGTCATGCCGCTGCGTCCTGCCAGTGTCCAATCTTGAGTTTCCAGGTCAGATTTCTCACAGGGAGATCAACCAGATATTGGATAATCTCGTGATCGGCATTGGCTTCGACAGGCTCAGCCAACGCCAACCGCGCCACAGTGGCAAGCGTGTTTGTCCTGGTTAAGGTTGATCTGCCAATCAGTTCTCAGTTCTCAGTTCTCAGTTCTCGGTTCTCAGTTCTCAGTTCTCGGTTCTCAGTTCTCAGTTCTCGGTTCTCTCATTCCATGCTCGCTGCACTGCAAAAATTCCCCGCAACCATGGCGCGCCCCGTTGAGGTCGTGCGCGGCTATTCCCTCGAAACCCTGCGCGCTGACCTGGTAGCGGGCGTGACTGTCGGGCTTGTGCTGCTGCCGCAGGCGCTGGCATTCTCGCTCCTCGCCGGTCTGCCGCCGGAAATGGGGCTTTATTCCGCAATTGTGGCATCTATCGTCGGCGCATTGTGGGGATCGTCGAGTCATTTGCACACCGGTCCGACGAACACAGCATCGCTGCTTACCCTCTCGGTCATCCTGCCGCTTGCAGCGCCGGGCACGCCTGAGTTTATGGCGCTCGCTGGCATGCTGGCTGTTCTGGCAGGCATGCTGCGCCTCATCTTCGGGCTGGCGCGCCTGGGGTTGCTGGTCAATTTCGTCTCCGACTCGGTCGCTGTCGGGTTTACGGCCGGCGCTGGCATTCTGATCATCTCTAATCAGATCGCGCCCATCCTGCGCCTCGATCTGCCGATGGGCGCCGGGCTGGTCGATACTTTCGTCCTGAGTGCAGAACAGCTTCAACAGACCCATCTGCCGAGTCTTCTGCTCGGCATTTTCACAATTGCGCTCATCGCTGCATTGCAGCGGTTGCAACGTCGTCTGCCGACGCTTCTCATCGCGCTGGTCATCGCGTCGCTGGTTGCCTGGGCGCTGGGACTGGAAGACGCTGGCGTGCGCACGCTTGGCGCGTTGCCGCAATCGCTCCCGCCGCTCGCCGATCTGCCGCTGCTCGACCTGAACCTGATCGGGGCGCTGGCAAACGGCGCGCTGGCGGTCGCTATCATTGGGCTGGTTGAGGCTTCGGCAATCGCGCGCGCCATTGCAACGCACTCGCAGCAACGCCTCGACAGCAATCAGGAGTTTATCGGGCAGGGACTGGCGAATATCTGCGCCGGTCTTTTCTCAGGTTATCCGTGCTCCGGCTCTTTCAACCGGTCGGCGCTGAGTTTTCAGGCGGGGGCGCGCACCAGCCTGGGAAATGCGTTCTCAGGCGTCTTCGTGCTTCTCGCCATGTTTCCGCTTGCGCCGCTGATCGCGCACCTGCCTCGTCCGGTGCTGGCAGGCGCCCTCGCCATTACCGCCTGGAGCATGGTTGATTACCAGGCAATCCGACGCACCTGGCGCGCCGACCGGGTCGATGGCGCGATCTCGTTGATCACGCTGACGGCGACCCTCTTCGTGCCGCTTCAGTTTGCCATTATCAGCGGCGTGTTGATGTCGCTCGGCGCCTACCTGTGGCGCACCAGCGCGCCGCGTGTTCAGAGCGTGCTGCCCGATGCCGAATTTCGCCATTGGGAGTATCAGCCGCATCTGCCGATGTGCCCGCAACTGGCAGTCGTCGACGTGCTCGGCGATCTCTACTTCGGCGCCGTTAACCACGTCGAAGAGCAGATGAACGCCTTATTGACCAGAAATCCGACCCAGCGATTTCTTCTGCTGCGCATGCACAGCGTTCAGCGGTGCGACGTCAGCGGCATCAAGATGCTCCAGGCGATCGTGCGCAGGTATCGTGACCGCGGCGGCGGCGTCTACTTTGTGCGCGTGCGCCAGATGGTGCGCCAGATGATGGACGTCACCGGTTTTACGAAGTATGTCGGCGAAGACCACTTTCTGGACGAGGATCACGCCATTGACTACCTCTTCCACAGGGTCCTCGATCCGGCGGTTTGCATTTACGAGTGTGAGGTGCGCGCGTTCCGCGAATGCCAGAACCTGCCAAAGCGTCCGCTCCCCCCCGAAGCCATTCCCCTGCTGCCCGCAATGGGTGCGCCGCCGTCGGTTCCGACCATCGAGCCGCGTGAATTGTGGCGGCAGCTCCGTGGTCCATCCCCGCCGCGCGTCATCGATGTGCGCGAGCCGCGCGAGTATCGCCAGGGACACATCCCGCAGGCGGAGTCGTTGCCGCTGTACGAACTGCTTACCAATCCCGAAGGCGTGAGCCGTGACCGCCCCATCGTCCTGGTCTGTCGCAGCGGTCGCCGCAGCGAACGCGCAGCTGCGGCGCTGATGAACCGTGGGTTCGACCAGGTGACAATTTTGCGCGGCGGCATGCTGGCGTGGGAGGCAAGCGACCTGTTGATGGCGATTGGGTGAAGACAACGGTAGGGGCGCAGCGGCGCCGCGCCCCCATTCGCATGCCGCCGCGCCCTAGACGCACGCCTGTCCGAAAGCTACGGGCTAAAGCCCTCGCTCAGGACGCGGAAGCCCCTTCGGGGCTTCCACGGACTCAGCCAGGGCTTCAGCCCGCAGCGGCGTCGAAGGTGTTGCCTCCCTCGCGCCTTTCGCCTCACGCCTCTTGCCCGACCGACGTTACCTCCGCCTCGCAGAAGTACGCCGTGCGGCGCGTGATAATCCGCTTCTCGCCGGTCAGGCGGACCGACGCGCACAGCGGCAGGTGCGCCGATGAGTTGCCAACCATGATGTGCACCGTCGCTGGTTCAACGGCAAGGTGCATCGCCGCGTCGTAGTAGGCAAGCAGTTCAACCGGCAACGTAAAGACCACGCGCTTCCGTTCACCCGGATCGAGATGCACCCGTTTGAAGCCGCGCAGTTCTTTGACCGGTCGCGTGACACTGGCGCCTTCGGTGCGCGTGTACAGTTGCACGACCTCGTCGCCGCTGCGTCTACCAGTATTGATTACCTCCACCGACGCCTGCACTACGCCATCGGTCGTCGTTTCAGGCGTCACGATCAGGTTCTCGAAGGCAAACTGTGTGTAGCTCAACCCGAAGCCGAACGGAAAGAGCGGTTGGTTGCTCTCATCCACATACGGTCCATAGAAGAATGATCGCGCTCCCGACGGTCGATGTGCGTAGAAGAGCGGAACCTGCCCCACGTGTCGCGGGAAGGTGATTGGCAGTTTGCCGCCAGGATTGGCATCACCGAAGAGCACCTCCGCCAGCGCCGCCGCTCCTTCCGATCCTGGCAGCCAGGCTTCGACCACCGCTGGCGTCGCTTCGACCAGATGCGGAATGGCATACGGACGTCCGGTGACCAGCGCCAGCACCACCGGCGTCCCTGTCGCCAGGATTGCCTCGACCAACTGCTGCTGCACGCCGGGGAGGTTCAGGTGCGCGCTGTCGCGGAACTCGCCAGAGGTGCATTCCGGCGTCAGACCTGCCTTGTCGCCGACGACGACGATTGCCACGTCCGCCTTGCGTGCTGCCTCGACCGCTTCGGCGAACCCTTCAGTCGACAGTGAATTGACGTCGCACCCTCTGGCGTAGAGCACCTGCGTTGTTGGCGACACGGCGCGCCGGATTGCTTCGACAATCGAGATCATCGCCGATCCGGTCTCGACAAGATGGATCGAGTCGGGCAGCGGATGCTCGGAGAAGCCGAGTTGATTCAGGGTGATCAGTGTCTCGATATGCGCCGGATAGGAATAATCCCCCAGCAGATTGCGCTTGCTATCGGCGTTCGGTCCTATGACCGCAAGCGCGCCAAGGGTTTTCGGCAACGGCAACAGACTGCCCTCGTTCTTGAGCAGCACAATCGATTTGCGGGCAATCTCGCGCGCCAGTTCGCGTTGCACTGGCGTATCAAATATGGCAGGCACTGCGTCTGGATCGACATAGGGGTTCTCGAACAGCCCAAAAGCGAATTTCAACGTCAGGATGCGACGCACTGATCGATCAACCCACTCTACCGGAATATCACCCGCCACAACGGCATCAACCAATGATGGACCGTAGGCATCGACATTCGGCAGTTCGATATCCATGCCCGCTTCAAGCGCCAGCCGCGCCGCGTGCGCTTTATCGCGCGCCAGTTTGTGATAGCTGCGCAACTGATCGATTGCCGTGTAGTCGGAAACGACCAGCCCCTCAAACCCCCATTCCTCGCGCAGAATGCCGGTCAGCAACCACGGTGCGGCGCTGCATGGCTCACCATCGATTTCGTGGTAGGCAGGCATGATCGACGCCAGTCGCGCAGCGCGCACTGCCGCCTCGAATGGCGCCAGATACACCTCGCGCAACTCGCGAGCCGTGATGTGCGCTGGCGCCCAGTTGAGACCGCCTTCCGACGCGCTGTACCCCACGAAGTGTTTGCCGGTCGCCATCACGCCCTCCGACCAGCTGGCGCCCTGCAATCCACGAATGTAGGCAGCGCCCATGACTGACGTGAGGTACGGGTCTTCGCCGAAGGTCTCCTCCGTGCGCCCCCAGCGCGGATCGCGGGCAATGTCGAGCACCGGCGCCAGCCCGTGGTGCACGCCGACAGCGCGCATTTGCTGGCGGATAACGCGGGTCATCGCCTTAACCAATTCCGGTTCCCACGTGCTGGCAACGCCGATGATCTGCGGGAAACTGGTGGCGCCATTGGCAAGGAACCCGCTGCAACACTCATCGTGGATCAGCGCCGGGATGCCCAGCCGCGTCTCTTCGATCAGAAATTGCTGAATCTGATTCGCCAGCTTCGCGGTTTCGACCGGTCCCAGCACACTGCCGCCAGCCAGCCGCGTCACCTGACCCAGACCGTGCGCCATCCGCTCCTGCGCCCATTGCCGGTTCAACCCGCGCTCATCGGCGATCTCGTAGATCCAGCGGCTCCCCAGTTGCGCCACCTTCTCTTCAATCGTCATCCGACTGAGCAGGTCGTCAACGCGCTGTTCGATGGGAAGGCTGGGGTTTTGGTACGGATACGTGGTTGTTGTTGCGTCAGACATGATTCATTGACCCTGTGATGCAATCAGAACTTCGTCGCTGCGCCGCGTTTCGGCGTACAGATGACAGGCGACCTGCGCGCCGTCAACCTCGAACTGCGGCGGCGTCACGCGACGGCAGACATCCATAACATGCGGGCAGCGCCCGGCGAAACGACACCCCTGGCGCAGATACTCGTCCTGCTCGGTGTCGGAGAGGCGGATCACACCCTGCCAGCGATGCGCGGGGTCCGCCTCCGGGATCGACGCGCGCAGCAATTGCGTATAGGGGTGCTTCGGCGCCATCAACACCTGTTCGACCGTTCCCATTTCAACGATTTTGCCGCGGAACATGATGGCGATACGATCGCACACATAGTACGCCGTCGCCAGATCGTGCGTAATGTAGAGCACGCTCACGCCAAAATCATCGCGCAGCCGCTTGAACAGATTGACGATCGACATCCGCAACGATGCATCGACCATCGAAACCGGCTCATCGGCAATGATCAGTTTTGGATCGGTCAACAAGGCGCGCGCAATCGAAATACGCTGCAACTGACCGCCGGAAAACTCGCTGGGGTATTTCCCTGCCAGATCATCGTAGGTAAGACCCACAAGCCGCAATTTGGCGTCGATCCGCTCAATCGCCTCCTGTTTGCTCGTCGCCAGTCGATAATTTTGAATCGTCTCGAAAAAGTAGCGTTCGACGGTGCGCAGTGGATTGAACGTAGCGAAAGGGTCCTGGAAAATCGCCTGAATGCCTTCAGTAAACCAGACCTTCTCATTCTTGCCTTCGCGCCTGCCGTTGTGAATAATTGCGCCAGATGTGGCGCGCTCGAACCCCATAATGATGCGCGCCGTCGTCGATTTGCCGCATCCGCTCTCACCCGCCAGCGCAAAAATCTCTGACGGCTTGATGAAGAACGAAATATCATCAACTGCCGTGATTTTCACGCGTGAGAGAACGCTGCCGAGGGTGAACACCTTGGTCAGATTCTCAACTTCAAGCAGCTTTTCCATAACTCCCCTCTCCAACCAACCAGCAGGCGACCCGATGATCCGGCGCAACCTGCGTGAAGCCCGGCATCTCGCGTTTGCAGATCTCCATCGCATGGGGGCAGCGCGGATGGAATGGACAACCAGACGGCAGATTGGCGAGCGACGGCGGGCTTCCCGGCACGCTCTCACGCGGCGTTTTATCGCCAAACCGGGGCAGCGAATTGATTAGATACCGCGTATATGGGTGGGTCGGTGCACCGAAGATTCGTTCAGTCGGGGCCTCTTCGACAATCTTCCCGGCGTACATAATGCCAATGCGGTCGGCGATGTTCGCGTGCACCCCCATATCGTGCGTCACCAGCACAATGGTATTCTTCAGCCGGGACTGCACATCCCTGAGCAGTTGCACCACGCCGCGCTGCACCACAACGTCGAGCGCCGTCGTCGGCTCATCGCCGATGATGATGCGCGGCTTGAGCAACGTCGCCAGCGCAATGGTCACGCGCTGGCGCATACCGCCCGACAGTTGATGCGGATAGGCGTCGAGAATTTTCGGCGGCAGCCCAAGTTCCACCAGATGTTCACGGGCAAGCGCAAAGGCTTCGCCCTTCTGACGCACATCCAGATGGCTTTCGATAAAGTCGCGGTAGGTATCGCGGATGCGCGCCACCGGGTTGAGCACGCTCATCGACCCCTGTGGCACATACGCGATATAGGTCATCCGCAATCGGCGTTTCTCTTCCTGCGAGAGAGTCGCCACATCAATCTCGGCGCCGTTGACGCGATAGCAGACCTTCCCGCCCATCAGGCGCAACGGCGGCTCGACCGCTACAGCGAGCGTCTTGAGCAGCGTTGACTTGCCGCACCCGCTCTCGCCAGCGATGCCGTAGATTTCATTCTCCCGAATCGCCAGATCGACGTCGTTGACCGCCTTGATGATTTTCGTTTTGCCGTAGATGTCGAGCGCATAAAAGGCTCGGAGCGCCTCTGCGCGCAGAATTGCATCACCCATGATAC
>JAUQOW010000025.1 GCA_030550675.1 Chloroflexota bacterium | reverse complement strand
CGCGCCGCCAGCAGCGCCCGCAGCGCCTCCGTCCCGTCGCCCGGCGAGCCGCCGCCCACGTTGTCCGCCGAATCCACCAGAATGACGGGTCCGCCGGGCATTGCCAGCGCGCGCCGCACCGCCTCGTCGGGCGGATACAGCGTCGGTTGCGCTGCGGCGCGATGCGCCAGCAGCGTCGCAGCGAGGTCGCAAGCGTAGCGTCGGGCGCGTTCCGCATCGTCGTCTGTGGCGACCACGATGCTGGCGCCGGTGTCCGGCGCATCGGCATACGCGAACCCCGCCATCACGCAGATGGCGATCACGCGCGGATCGGCGCGCAGCGCAGCGGCGCGCGCATGCACCGCCGCGAGCGGCAGGTCGTCCGTGCCGGTCGCCTGCGGCGGCAGCAGCAGCGGCAATGGCGCCAGCGCCACGGTTGGGCGCAGCGCGCGCCGCACCAACTGCGCCATGATGGTCGCCGCCTCTTCACCGCGCGCAGCGGCATCGATATGGGGGTTGGCGTTGAAGGCGATCGCCACATCGACGCAGGCGACGCTGCGCGCGCTGAGATTGCCGTGCATATCAAACACCACAACGATAGGCGCGGCGGGTCCGACCAGCGCCCGCACCCGCGCCAGCAGATCGCCTTCCACATCGCGTTCGTCCTCGGCGACCATCGCGCCGTGCAGCGCGAGCAGCACCCCGTCGAGCGGCAGCGCCGCCGCCAGTCGATCCAGCAGCTCCGCGCGCAACGCCTGATACGCGGCGGCGCGCACCGTCCCGCCGGGCAGCGCCGCGGCGTAGAGCGTCGGGACCGGTTCCAGACCGGCGGCGGCGCAGCCTGCCAGCATGCCGCCGATGCTTGAACTGCTGCCGGTCAGAGCGTGGATGAGCGCGTCGCCGCGATGCAGCGCCTGCGCCGCAAACGCCGCCAGGTCCGTGGGCGGTTCGGCGAACGTATGCGTTTCGTGCACGATCCCGCCCAGAGCGATCCGTGGTCGTCCGTCGCTCATGGCGCGCGCACCTCCGCAAACGCGGCATCGACCGCCTCCAGAGTGCGCGTAATCTGCTCCGGCGTGTGCGCGGCGGACAGGTACCAGATGCCGCGGTCGAGCACGCGCACGCCGCGTCGAAGCAGCGCGACCTTGAAGCGTCCATACCGCTCCGTATCGCAGTGTTGCGCATACTCGCGATAGTCGCGAATAGCGCTGAGGTCGGTGAACGCCACGTGAAACGCCGCCGGAAACCCCTGGACAAGCGTCGGCAGGTCGTGGCGTTGCGCCAGGGCGCGGATCCCGTCCATTAGCATCGTCCCAAGCGCCTCGATCTGGCGATACACTGCGCCGTCATCGCGTTCCAGCTCCGCCAGCGCCGCCGCCGCCGCCGCCATCGCAATCACATTGCCGTTGAACGTGCCGGAATGATTGACATCGCGCGCCAGGCGCTCCATAACCGCGCGTCGCCCGACGAGGGCCGCTACGGCGAAGCCGCCGCCCATCGCCTTGGCGAGGACCGCCAGATCGGGCGTGACGCCGAACCGCCCCTGCGCGCCGCTGAGTCCGAGGCGGAAGCCGGTGATGACCTCGTCCATAATCAACAGCGCGCCGTACTGATCGCAGATCCGGCGCAAGCCTTCCAGAAAGCCGGGCGCGGGCGGAATGGCGCCGGTGTTGCACATCATCGGCTCGGTCAGAATCGCGGCAATCGCGTGACCGCGTTCGGCGAAGAGGGCGTCCACCAACTTCAGGTCATTCCACGGCAGCACAAGGGTGTCCGCCAGGACGCTAGCCGCCTGTCCGGCGCTGCCAGGAACCGGGCGCGGTCGCTCGCGGGGACCCGCCCGGTCGAGCGGGGGCGCGACGCTGAGCAGCACGTTATCGAACCAGCCGTGGTAATGCCCCTCGAAGCGCAGGATGAGGGGGCGTCCGGTGACGGCGCGCGCCAGGCGCAGCGCCGCCTGCACCAACTCCGAGCCGCTGACGCCGAAGCGACACATCTCGGCGCAGGGGATCAGGCGGGTCAGCGTCTCAGCGACTTCGATTTCGAGTTCGTGCTGCCCGGCGAAGAGTTGCCCGCGCCGCATCGCTCGTTCGACAGCGGCGAGGACAGCGGGGTGGGAATGGCCCAGGATCAGCGGACCCTGCCCCAGCACGTAGTCGATGTACGCATTGCCATCAACATCGGTGAGGATGGCGCCTTCGGCGCGCGCGAAGAACAGGGGAAACGGACGTTCGGCGGCGCGCACGTTGCTCGTCACGCCAGCGGGCAGCACGCGCCGTGCGCGATCAAGGAGCTGTCGGGATCGTGTCCAGTCAGGCATAGCGGGCGCCTCAGTTGCAGTAGCTTACAGTGAGATCAAATAAAGCCTCGATCATCGAGCCTGCACCTTTGGAGCGGTTGGCGTTGGCTTCGACAGGCTCAACCGGCGTTGGCTGAGCTTGTCGAAGCCGACACCGATCATGAGGATTGTCCAATATCTGGTTGATCTTCCTAATTAGAAATGAAGATCATCAGAATCCAGATATGGCTGCTCGCAGAACCCCGCAGTGATTATAAGGGATGAATCAGGCATTACTGATTGATCTGTCGATGATATGCGCTGGCAATCCGCCATGCGCGTCCATTGAAGCGCATGAGCAGGATGAGTTCGTGGGTCTCTTGCGGGCTCGAGAGAGTGAGCGGGATGCGACGCACGCTTCCTTCAGGAAAAGCGGCGAGCCAGGCATCCTGTTCGTAGGGTCCGACCCGCCCCCAACATCCCGGTTGACGCAGCGTGTTAGCGGGCCATTGGTGCAACACCTCGCTGACGTCCTGATGGGCGGAAGGCGCGCTGTGATCGACAAACCGCATCACTCCAGCGATGTCGTGGCGATCCAGTGCAAACAGCACCTGTTGCGCAACATGCTCCGGGGGTTGCGGAATAATGCCCGCGCGCCGAAGGATGAACGGCACGTCGCGATCCCAGAGACGCCGCACCTGGGTTGTCAGGCGCGCCTGCATTGTGGCGCCGCCAACCGTCACATCCGGAGCAGCGACGGGCCACAGGACAATCAACCCCATCAAGAGGCTGAGACTGACCCGTCGGAATGAATGACTGCATCTGGACGGTATCAGAAAGCACGGCAGTCGTTTCATGGCAAACTCTCTCTATCAGCGGCGCAGTGCGAAGAACCGTCGGCGCCTGCCTGCGGCGCAACGCGCACAACGTATCGGTCGAAGAACGATGTCTGTTCCGGGCAGTTGAACTATTACCAGAGGCGCAGCGGAGGTGCAACACAAAAATGCATGCCTTGATCCCTGTGATAAGTGCGCCGCCCCCCTGTCGCCGCGCACGTCGGCGCCTGCGCCTCCCACACCCGGATCAATGGGTGAGGCGCGGATTCCTCACCCGTTTTCCTCCTCGCAGCAACGATTCAGTTCCTACGGTCGCTTCAGCGTATGCAGGTACGCCAGCAGATTCGCCATATCTTCATCGCTCATTTCGTGCGGCGACATCACGCCGATCTGACCCTGACCGCCGCTGCGGATCCACGCTGCAATGTTTTCTTCGGTGCGCGGTTGACCATTTGGTAGTTTCCCCTGATAGTTCACCCCTTCGGGATAAACCGGACCCGCCGTGGTCATCACGCCTGCCATACCCGGACCAACAAGCTTCTCCGTGCCGGTCGAATGGCATGCCAGGCATCCGCCTTCATTCTCGAAGTAAAGCTTGCCCTTTTCAGGGTCGCCGTTAGCGGAGATCGTGCGGGGCAGCGGCTCCGCCACCACAGCAGCGGGCGCGCCGCCCTGCCCGCCGCCGCATGCCGAAAGCGCCAGCACCAACGCCAGCAAACAGGCGAACGTTATCGTGTACGTGCGATTCATGGCTTCCTCCCATTAATTCAGATGAAGAATTTGCCGCCGAAGATCGGGATGTCAGGCCGCATGCCTGATCATGACCCGACGCCGGTTGCCGACGAGGGACGGTTATGCGCTGCGAGGAGGCGGAGTGGGAGGAGGCGCCAGGGTGCGAGAGAAAGTATATGAAGCGGGCGTCAGCCAGCCGACTGCCGTCAGGATCACGATCAGCAGGATCGGGAGCGTGATGATTGCCGTATGGGTGACCTGTGGAAGTGTTGAGACTGGCGGAAGCGAGCGGTTTGTATCAACATCAAAAGTGCAGGTGAATAAGGGCTGCTGCGGAGAAGACGTGCGTGCAATCAACCAGGGCGCAATATGACAATGCACAATGCAACAGAGCGGCGCGTGCAGCGCGATATTCCACAAGAGCAGCACCGCCAGAGCCTGCGGCGCCGCTCTACGCGCGGTTTGCAGCATTGCCTGAGCGATGGAAAAGAGCCGTCCAGGCAACCTGTTTACTTGTTCGTCTGCACGTACCATGTGCGATTTGTCACAAAGATCGACGCCTGTATGGTAGCACACCTCCAGGGCGTTTGCAACTTGTTCCGGGTGAACAGATCTTCACCATTCGTGTATGGATGTCAGTGATGTCTGGCGGTGAGCCGCCATGTGTGGGTGAATTCTGTTGCATCGCAACAGCTCTGCCGTGTCTGGCATAACGCTCTGCTCTACCTGCGGATCAACACCAGAAAATCAGCCATAACGTCATCGGCGTCGATGCGCCGCACCTGCACCTGCACCCGCCACACGCCTGCAATCCCAAGCATCTGATCGCGCACAACATACCTTCCCTCACCTTCCGGCTCGGCAATCACGGAGGTCTCACCGATGTCTCTGTCATTGAGACGTAGCATAACCCTGACTCGTTGCACGTCGCGCAACTGGTTCTGCTCGTCAGTGACTGTTATGCGCATGAGGTTGCGACCGACAACGGCAGGTTCGACGTGCAGCGCCACCCGCAGATCACCCGCTGGTCGGGTTGCGGCGAATGGCTGCGGTGTCGGCGGCGGTGCGGGTTCTTCTGGCGCTGCGGTCTCTTCAGCGATAATGCTGGCAGGTTCAGGCGCAACAGCGGGTACGGCAACAATCGGCGTCTGTACCGGCGTCGCTCCTGGATGCGGCAGGCTCGTCAGTACGCCAGCAATTCCCACAACTCCCATCGCAAGCGCTGTCTCAAGCGTCACGGAGTGACGCATCCGCTGCACGATCGCCGTTGCCGCTGTCGCGGCGTGCTTCGCGGCGCGGCGCACCAGTCCAAGATGATACGCACCAAAGCCGGCCACAAGGGCGAACAGCGTGGTCTTTGCCAGCAACGCGCGCCCGTAGTCGGTCACCCACAGGTCACTGACATCCCGCAGGTAGGAGAGCGCTGCGAATGCGCCGCTGATCGTCAGGATGACCACTGAGACAAGCGCCAGCTTCGAGAAACGCATCAGCGCAGGTCTCACCAGCGATGGCGTTGGTGTTGCTTTCCAGCGAATCAGCACGACGGTCAGCGCCATCAGCCCGCCAACCCAGAGTGTGGCTGCTGCCAGATGCATCCAGTCGAGCGCGATCGACACGAACGGTTGCGCCGTCGCTGCGGCATGCCCGCTGCTTGAGAAGGTGAGCAGGATTAATCCGCCAATGACGACTCCTCCTCCAGCCGACCATCGGCTTGAGAGGCGCACCGTGGCGATGAACGCCAGCGTTAGCGCCATCCGCCCAACAAGCGCCTGCCCCAAGCGGGTGTCGCGCGCAACAACCATGAGAGTCTCCAGAGTCAGGCGCCCGGCGACTGAGATCGTGTACAGCCCCAGGAATGCCAGCGTTGCCATCAGCAGAAGAAATGATGCGCCTGCAATCATCTGTCGCATCGGCGCTGTGAGACCCTTGCCATTCAATGGCAGCCCTACTAACAGAAAGACCAGTCCGCCTATCGCCGTTACAGCGCTGATCAGCATAACGCTACGCAGCAACGCCAGCAGATCGAGCGGCGGTGTTGGTCCGGGTTCGAGCGACACAGGCGGCGTCTCTGGCGCATCCTCCATCGCCAGAGCAGATGTCGGTTGCAGGGTTGGATCAGGTGCAGCCGGGGCAGGCGGTGCACCGAGAATGGTAAAGGTGAAATATCCCCTGACCAGATGCCCATCACGCCCGACCGCCTGCCACGCCACCGTGTAGACGCCAGGATCGAGCGACGGTAGGCTGACCTGCAAGACCCGCGGATCATCTGGCGATCGTCCGCTATCGCCGCGATCAACTGCGCGGCCTGTAGCGTCGAGCACAGTCACAGATGCAAACGCTTCCTCAATTGGCTCATTGAAGGCGATTCGCACTGAGGAGGGCGCGGCATCAAGCTGCGCATCCGGCGCCGGTTCAGCCGATACAATCTGCGGGTGCGCGTATGCGACAGACACTGACGACAGCATCAGTACGACTGCAACCGCACTGAGCAGCGATCGGTGCAACAGCCATCGGCTGGATCGGTGCGTCCTGACGTAGTGTGCAACCATGGAGCGTTTGTTGTAACGATTGACCTGGCGATACAGCGCCATAGCACAGGGGCGCGCAGCGTATGCAAATGCCTGTCAGATCTCCCCGCGCCCGTTGCGCCTGTGCGTCTTTGCGTCAATCTTGCCGAAATACAGAAAGGGCGGTGTCAGGATGCCCGCGCGGCATCCTGACGCCTGGAAACCGTAGTTCACGACTGACGCATCACCCGGCGCCGCAGCCCCCACCCGATCAGTAGCGCTCCAGCGCCAACCGCCAGCAGCGTCTGCCAGGGCGCCTCTTCGCCAGACGTGGCGGGCAACGGCGCTGCGGCTGGTGTTGCACCGGTGTTGATGGTAAACCGGAAGCGTCCCGTTTCACTGTGCCCATCAGTGCTGGCATTCTTCCAGTTCACCGTGTAGACGCCATCGCTCAGTCCGGGGTTCAGCGACACGATGAGCGTTTTGCGATTCGGGTCATTCCGATCCAGCGCTGTGTCGCCGCGATCAACCTGATTGCCGCGTGCGTCGGTGACGCGAATGGTGTTGCCTTCCGGTTTCAATTCCTGCGAGAAGACAATCACAACGCGCTCCGGCGCTGAGGTGACGGTTCCATTGGCTGGCGGTTCAGACGAGACATAATCAGCATGAGCCAGCGCACGGCTCGCACTGATGAATATCAGGGTCAGCAGGGTAAGCACAGCGATCATGGGCTTGAGGCGAAGCAATGATGGCATATGAATCTCCTTCGACCGTTTCAAGGCGATGCTGATGAATCGGCTTTTTTCTTCGGGCATGCCTGCGGAACGCCCCCTACGCCTTTCGGCGCCTTCCGCCGCCCGCCCTTCGATATGCTCAGAACGCGGACGGCTGCATATGCTGGATTGACAGCCGTCGGGTTGCAATGATAGCGAAGCATGCAGGCGACATCCGTCATCCGAGGCGTCGGGGGATTCTGGGAGGAGGAGGTTGTGGGGGCTGGGCGAAGAAATGGTAGCGCGCCGTTGCCTCAGAGGTCTGCGTTTGTACCACGAGCAGGCAGGCGATGACAGGCATCGGCGCTGCCACACACTCATACACCGCGCGAAGCATTGGTGCAGTCGAATGCGAAGCCTCCGCTTCGTGCCGCGCTGACGATGCTCCTGCGCCTGGCGCCAGGTGGCAGAGGAATCGTACGGCATACGGCATGATCTGGTCCTGCGCAGCCAGCACGCGACAGTGTGCAATGCAGAGCAGCGGCAATGCAACAATGACAATGATGAACCCGATGGGATACAGCGCACGCACGCGTTTGGGCGATGCGCTGCACCGAACATCGAGCGCAGGTTGGGCGGCTTGTGTCACAAACACGCTTGCCAGGCGCAACCGTCTGGTCAGAGTCAATTAGAGCGAATTGCTACAGGCATCTACCGGGTAGTATAACACAAATGATAGTTCCTCTCTCTCAATCCTTGCGGATCCGGGTTCTATCAAGGAAGTCCTCACCTGCCCCGCGCGCCGCGAGCAGGGGTGCGCTCGCTACCGTCGGCAGCGGAGACGCCGCCGAATGCGCGCCGCCATGCTTCGATCCGGCGGCGTACCGCTGGCACGCGCAGCATGAGAAGCACCGCCACCAGAGCTCCAAGAATCAGCGGCTGGCGAATATCGCTCTTCTGCGCCCAGGCGTAGTGGACCAGCGCCAGCGGCACAGCAAGATACACCAGGCGGTGCAATCGCTTCCAGGATCGCCCCAGCCGCCGCTGCCATCCTTTCGTCGAGGTCAGCGCCAGTGGCGCCAGGAGCAGAAGCGCCGTCGTTCCGACGAGAATATACCGCTTCTCAGCGACTTCCTGCACAATCAGGGAGATGTTAAGGCCGAAATCGAGCGCCGTGAAGATCAGCATGTGCAGCGCAGCATAGAGGAAGCCGTACAATCCAAGCGGACGACGCAGGGCAAGGATGCGCTTCCAGCCGCTCACAACGCTCAACGGCGTGCAGACCAGCGATGCGATGAGCAGCAGGATCGCTGCATAACCGGTGCGCTGCGTCAGGTACTGAATGGGATTGACGGTCAGACTTCCGGCAAACGCATCCCATGCCAGTAACGCCAGCGGCGCCAGCCCTGCCAGGTGGATAAGGTGGATCCAGTTGGGGCGGGTTCGAGCCTCGCCTGGACTGTTGGAGCGCATATCAGACACTGCCATATATGCCTCGGACCAGTCGGCTGTCAGCGAATAGAACAACGAATAAACGAATGCGCCCCTCTCGCCTCCTTCAATAGTTCGCTCGCAGATCCATCCCGGCATAGAGGCGCGCTACCTGGTCGGCATAGCCGTTGAACATGAGGGTTGGACGGCGCTCGAACTCGCCGATGCGCCGTTCGGTCGCCTGTGACCAGCGCGGGTGCGGCACATCGGGGTTGACGTTGGCGTAGAACCCGTACTCGTGCGGCGCCGCCGCCATCCAGAACGAGGTCGGCTGTTCGGCGACCAGGTCGATCTTGACGATTGACTTGATGCTTTTGAAGCCGTACTTCCACGGCACGACCAACCGCAGCGGCGCGCCATTCTGCGGCAGGAGCAGGTTGCCGTACAGCCCTGTGCTCAGAATGGTCAGATCGTGCATCGCTTCGTCGAGCCGCAACCCTTCGACATAGGGCCAGTTGTACCAGCGGTCGCGCTGCCCCGGCATCTGTTCCGGATCGTAGAGCGTCTCGAAGCGCACATAGCGCGCGCTTGCCATTGGCTCGACATCCGCCAGCAGCCTGTGCAACGGGAAGCCAAGCCAGGGAATGACCATCGACCACCCCTCGACGCAGCGCAGACGGTAGATGCGCTCTTCCGACGGATAACGCTTCAGAATGTCTTCGATGGCGATGGTCTGTGGTTTGTGCACCAACCCCCCAATGCTGACCGTCCACGGTGAGGTGCGAAAGTTGCGCGCCACCTGTGCGACGTATTCCTTGTGCGTCGTGAATTCGTAAAAATTATTGTAGGTCGTGATCTGCTGATAGGTGTTGAGCGGATCGCCAAGTTCGTCAGTCTTACGGGAGACCGGGCCCGGCGTCGGCACAGGCGAGGTGTTTGCCGTATTGCCACAAGCCGCAATGCCCAACCCCGCGATCGCCAGGGCGCCGACTTCGCGCAGGAAACGGCGCCGTGAGCGGTAGATATGTTCAGGCGTGATTTCAGAAGAAGGAATCTTGTGCATTGCTGGATCCTGCAGATGTTCTCATAGGAAGATCAACGAGATGTTGGACAATCTTGTGATTGGCGCTGGCTTTGACAGGCTCAGCCAGCGCCAGCCGATCCACATCGAGACGCCGAGGCGCGCGCGCCTTCGATTCGGGCTTCGACAGGCTCAGCTGGCGCCGACCGATCCACGGGCGCAAGCGTACTTGTCCAGCTTCAGGCTGATCTTCCTATCAGCAAAGGTTCGCGTAAGAGCGCCAGGACGCAAAGGCGACCAGCGAAGCTTTGCGTCATTGCGTCCTGGCGTCGATACTTCTTCAAGAATCTAAGGACGCCTGTATAGTGTACGCGCCGAAGCCAGAAACGGTTGTATCAACCGGCGTTTACACATCATCGCCGTACAGCGGCGTACTCAGGTAGCGTTCGCCGTTCGAGGCGGAGATGAAAACGATCAGTTTGCCAGCGTTTTCGGGACGGCGGGCAATCTCCAGCGCCGCATACGCCGCAGCGCCGGAACTGATGCCGACCATCAACCCTTCTTCGCGCGCCAGGCGACGCGCCATCTCGAAGGCATGCTCGTTTGAGACGCGGAAGACCTCGTCGTAGGCGTTGGTGTTGAGCACGTCGGGGATAAACCCCGCGCCAATCCCCTGGATTTTGTGCGGACCAGGCTTGCCCCCCGACAGCACCGGCGACGCCTCCGGCTCGACAGCGACGACATAGAACGATGGCTTGCGCGGTTTGATCACCTCCGACACGCCAGTGAGCGTTCCGCCGGTGCCGACGCCAGCTACCAGAATATCGATTTGCCCGTCGGTGTCGCGCCACAACTCCTCAGCAGTCGTGCGACGGTGAATTTCGGGGTTGGCGGGGTTTTTGAACTGCTGCGGAATCCAGGCGTTTGGCAGTTCGGCGGCGATGGCTTCCGCCTGCGCAATTGCGCCGCGCATTCCTTCGGCGCCAGGCGTCAGCACCAGTTCGGCGCCGAAGCCGCGCAGCAGTTTGCGCCGCTCGATGCTCATCGTTTCGGGCATGGTCAGGATGACCTTATATCCTTTCGCCGCCGCGACAAACGCCAGCCCGATGCCGGTATTGCCGCTCGTCGGCTCGACAATCACTGTCTCACCGGGTCGAATGATGCCGTCACGCTCGGCGGCTTCGATCATCGCCAGCCCGATGCGGTCCTTGACGCTGCCTGCGGGATTGAACCATTCGAGCTTGGCGACAACGGTGGCATGGGTGGTATTCACGCGATTCAGGCGCACAAGCGGCGTGTTGCCCACAAGTTCGGTTATGCTGTTATAAATGCGCATGCGTTCCTCTCTCATTTGTTATTTTTGTTACGTAACATTGCAAGTATACGTTCCATAATCGCGCCCGTCAAGCGCCGCAGATGCAGCATCACCAACGCGCGATCCGTGCTATAATTACGACTGACTGGTTATCCGTCGCGCCGGTGCGTCCGGCGCGCACGATTCTGAAAGGGCTTCGTGTGACCACCGGTCCATCATCACAGACGATTCAGCTCGCCTGTCCATCCTGCCGCACACCGCTGCGTGCGTCAGTTGTCACGATTGTGGATGCAGCGCAGCATCCTGAATTAAAAGCGCGCCTGATCGCCGGGCAGTTGAACCTGGCGATGTGTCCGAACTGCGGCATGGCGATCATGATCAGCGCGCCATTGTTCTACCACGATGCCGCCAAGCAACTGGCGTTTGTGCACATTCCGCAACAACTCAACGCCCGTCAGGACGAGCAGGAGCGATTTATCGGCGACGCTACGGCGCTCATTATGCGCACCCTGCCGCCCAACGCGCCGCGCGGCTATCTGCTCGCTCCTCGCCGCTTCCTGACGCTCAACTCGCTGATCGATGCGGTGCTCGAGGCGGACGGCGTATCGCGCGAGAAGATCGAGGCGCAGCGTCAGCGTGTCGATCTGATCGGTCGCCTGGCAGAGGCGGCTGAGCGCGGCGATGATGCGCTCGCCGCACTCGTCAATCAGCACCGCGACGAGATCAACGACGAGTTTTTCGCCACCCTCGACATGTTTATCGCTGCCAGTCGTCAGGTCGGGCGCGACGACTCGGCGCAGTTGCTGCTGGCGCTGCGTCAGCGACTGGCGGCGCTGGTCGGCTTTACTGGCGCGAGCGACGAGATTCTGGGGGACGTCCCCGAAATCGCAACGTCGGAAGCGGTCGAACGCCTGATCGCCGCAAGCGATGACGAACTGGAAGGGCTGATCGCCGAGTTGCGCCCCGCTATCGACTACAGTTTCTTCGAGGCGTGGACGGCGCGCATCGATCAGGCGGAGCAGGCTGGCGACCGCGCGACTGCCGAGCGCCTGACCGCCCGGCGCAGCGTTATTCTCGAAACGGTCGAACGCATGGACCGCGAGGCTCAGGCGTTGTTTGATGCGAGCGCCAGCCTCTTGCGCGAGGCGCTCGCCGCGCCTGACCCTGAGCGGGTGCTGCGCGAACATAGCGACCAGATCAATGAAGCCTTTATGCTGGTGGTGCAGTCGAACCTGGCAGCGGCGGAACGCAGCGGTCAGGACGCGGTCGTGGAGCGTCTGCGCACCATCGAGCGCCTGGCGACGCAGATCGTTGAAGAATCGCTTTCCCCGGAAGACCGATTCATCAGTCAGTTGCTTCAGGCGGAGACGCCGCAGAGCGCGACAAAGCTTCTGCGCCAGAATCCGGCGATGATTACGCCAGCCTTTGTCAAGCGCCTGAACGAACTGGCGGATCAGATGGACAAAAACGGACGCAAGCCTGCCGGAGAGCGCCTGCGCCAGTTGGCGCGCGAAGCAGGCGTGATGCTATTTTGATCGCGAGGCGGGCGCGCCGGTTTCGATCTGCTGGCGCGCCTGACGCATCAACTGCTCGAGCCGGGCGTTAATGATCTCCTGCCATTCGGCTGCCTCGTGATCTTCGAGCGCCCCGCCGCCGTACTTCAACTCCATCGCCATGTCCCACCCTTTGCGCTCCGCAAAGCGCTCCAGTTGTTCGCGCCGCTCCGGCGACCAGCGTTCGATGTAGCGCCGGAATGCGCGCGCCAGTTTGCCGGAGCCATCAGGGTTGAGCGCAGGAAGGGCGAATGTGTCGTGCCCCTCGTGGGTGGTGTCGGGCTTTTTGGCTGAAGTGAAGTAGATCGCCATGCACGTGCGGCAGCAACGATACTCGCCAGCCCCGTTGAAATCGGCGGGGTTGCTTGCAATTGCGCCAATGAGCATACGATCAGTGATAGTCATGGCAATTTCCTGAACACAGGGATTGTCGTACAATACCTTCGTGTAGCATAGCATAAAAGAGCGATTTCGTACAGTAATGACATCCGCCCATCGAGTTTTCGGATAGGCTTTTAGCCCGGCGCTTTCAACCTGGCGCCACACAAGGAGGTCCGTCTTGAAAATCCTCGTTACCGGCGGCGCTGGCTACATTGGCAGCATCTGCGCCGCAGAACTCCTTGCTGCAGGTCACGATGTCGTTGTGTTCGACAATCTCTACCAGGGTCACCGTGAAGCCGTTCCCGCCGACGCCGCCTTCGTCGAGGGCGATCTGCGCGATCCCGATGCGGTTGCGCGTCTGTTTCAACAACACCGTGGTTTTGATGGCATCATGCACTTTGCGTCGTTTACGCTGGTTGGCGAAAGTATGCAGCAGCCCATCAAATATCTGCGCGATAATCTGGTGGCGGCGGCAAACCTGCTGGAACAGGCTGTTGCACACGAGGTCGGGCGATTCATTCTTTCGTCAACTGCTAATCTGTTCGATGATCCGGAAAAAATCCCGATCGATGCTGATGAGCGGATTGTGCCCGGTTCGCCATATGGCGAGTCGAAATACTTTATTGAGCGGGCGCTCTACTGGTTCGAGCGAATCTACGGTCTGAAATACGCCTGCCTGCGCTACTTCAATGCGGCTGGCGGCACCCCTGATCGCGGCGAGCACCATGAACCGGAACTGCACCTGATTCCGATTGTGCTGCAGGTGGCGCTTGGTCAGCGCGAAAAAGTCGTTATCTTCGGCAACGATTATCCAACGAAAGATGGCACCTGTGTGCGCGATTATATCCACGTGCTCGATCTGGCGCAGGCGCACATTCTTGCGCTCGAAGCGCTCGACCGGCTTGGCAGTCGCAAATACAACCTGGGCAACGGCAATGGGTTCACCAATCTGGAAGTCGTGGAGACGGCGCGGAAGGTGACCGGTCATCCCATTCCCTACGAGTTCGGTCCGCGCCGACCTGGCGATCCGGCGGTGCTGATTGCGTCGTCCGAGACGATCCGCCGAGAACTTGGCTGGACGCCGCGCTTTCCAGAGCTGGAGCAGATTATTGGCAGCGCCTGGGAGTGGCATCGCCGTCACCCGCGCGGGTATCGCAGGTAGGGGTTATCGGGGTTTGGTAAGGCGCGCTACGACTGCGGCGTGCTCGGCGGTCGCCAGCCCTTGCTGAACGACCGCCAGCATCCGCGCCAGGTCGTTCGCCCAGAACGCATCAACCGCCAGCCACAAGCCGGGGAAGACCTCGCTGCGCAGGATGCCGTCGGTCACAGGCAGCGATGCGTACCCTTCGTCGCGCAACGCAAACCAGTCGATCCGCCGTTCGTACATCTGCACCGCCAGATACTCGCGCACGCCATTGCGCATATAGGCGCGCTTCTTGTCGTGCAGGTCGTAGGCGGCGATGCTGGCGGCGATCTCGACCACCAGTTCCGGCGCGCCTTCCAGGTAATCGTCGTCCCCGACGCGCGACCCGCCGCCCTCCAGTCGCAACAGCGCATCGGGCTGCACTTCGTTCTCCAGGTCGAGCCGCACGGTGGCGCTGTCGGCGAGTTCGACCCCCGGCGTTGCAGCTGCGTATGCGCCCCACCAGGCGATAATCATTGCGTGCGGGTGACCGTGCTGGCGGTAGCGGATGGGGGAAGTCACGTAGACCACTCCTTCGACCAGTTCGGCGCGCAGCGTATCGGGCGCGGCGTGGTAGCGCCGCTCGAACTCCGCGCGCGAGAGCCGGGCGCCTGACATCAGCGGCGGAATCGCCCGGGTCGCTTCGGCTGGCGTTTCGACTGTGGGGGATGTGGTCATAGACCTGCCTGCAACAAGGTGATCTACTGCTATTATACCCCACAGCATTGCGCAAAGTGATGGAAGAAAGGGGGAGCCAGGCATGAATTGTCAGGCGGCAAGAAAGCGCATCCCTGCCACGCCCTGACTGGCGACTGAAGTCGCGCCGGGCAGGCGTTCCGCCGGGCGTCCACCTGCGCGGTTCGACATGCTCACCGCGCGCGGTTCGGCACGCTCACCGCGCGTGGACGCCGCCGTTCCCGTCCGCGCAGGCGGACGGTCGGCCGCAGGTCCATCAGGGGCGATTTTAATCGCTGGCGACTAGAGCGTCGTTTCCTGACGATTCATGCCTGCATCCGACGCCAGAGCGCAGAGGCGCAGAGCATTGCGGTCAATATAACACCTTTGCGTCCTGGCGCCTCCGCATCAGCCTTTCTGCAAAACCCTCCGGCGAGCGCCGGTTTGCTATTCAGCGCCGTTCTGGAAAGAACGGAAATAGGCGATGCAGGTTCTCTGGCGTGAGGCGCGCGCCGTATTCACACCCCTCGAACGCTTCAGCATAGACGACGCTGCGCCCGCGTTCGGCGCCATAGAGTTCAATGAGCAGATCGCGGAAGCGATCAGCATCCTGACGCATCCGTCCGTCGAGGCGGCGCCGCAGCCAGGCGAGACGTTCAGCGTCGCCCGCCGGAACCTCGTGCAGGATGCCCTGGTTGTACGGCAGCCACTCATACATCTGCGACGTGTGCGCGTGCAGCATCGCAAATTTCAGGTCAATCACATTGTCAATGGCAACGACGACATCAGCGGTGAACGGGTACGGCTTCTGGAACGTGTCGCTGACGTATACAATCACCGGCATCGCATCAAGGTGCGGCGTGTCGGCGCAGACATTCGGAACAGTCACCATATATGAGGCATCCTGGATCAACTGCGCCGTATAGCGGTGATCAGGGTGATAGTCATTGGGGCGCGGCGACATAATCAAATCGGGCTTGAACTGGCGGATCAGGCGGATGATCTGGCGGCGGTTCTCAAGGGTTGGCATCAGTTCGCCGTCATGGTTATCGAGCGTGATATACCGTGCGCCAATAACCCGTCCAGCCGCCTCAGCCTCGGCGCGCCGGCGGCGCGCCAGATACGCGCCAGCTTCGGTCTGATGCCCGGCATCGCCATTCGTCACCGAGACGCAGAGCACCTCGTGACCCTGACGCGCGTAGAGCGCCGCCGTTCCGCCAGCGGTGAAATCGATGTCATCGGGATGAGCGCCAAACATGAGCACGCGCAGTCGCTCGTCGGTCATAGTGAAGACTCCTCATGGTTGATACAGATTGATACGGTACGATGCCGGTTCCGTTGTGAAGGGAGTGGCGCCGCTGACCAGCAGAATGGCGCGCTGTCCCGCAGCGACCTGAACGCTGGCGCGCCCTTGATGATCGATCTCCGGCGCCATGATCCGCGTCTTGTCGCCGTCGAATACGATGAACCGCACAATCCAGCGCTGGGGAAGGACGCCGGATGTGCGCACGAATCCGGTCGCTTCCCATCCGCCATCGTCGGTTTCAGCGCCGTCGGCAAAATCGATCTCTGCGATGCGTATATCGTCGATCAACACGCCGGGACCATTGATCGCAGCGTCGGAGATGACCCAGAAGCGCAGCAGAACTTCCTGACCAGCAAACGGCGTCAGGTCAATGCGTTCATCAATCCAGCGTCCGCGCGTAGCGCCGAGCGCAGCATCCGGCGCCCCGCTGACGCCGGTGATTCCATATCCCAGATTGTGCCCCTGGGGGTCGTCAGTGCGCGTGGTGATGCCGGGAAGCGTCTGCCAGCGCCTGCCGCCGTCGGTGGAGACGGTCACGAATGCGTAGTCATAATCGCGCTCCAGTTCGTGCCAGAGGCGGAATGTCAGCGTTGCGCGCGACACGTTGCGCAGATCGAAACGCCGCGTCAGGGTTGAGACGCTTTCATCGCCGCGATTGCTCCACCAGGCGAAGCGTCCTTCGGCTGGCAGCGCTCCTGCCAGTTGCACCGTATCTGCACCGTCAAAATCGAGCGTCAGCGGACCGTCGAGCGGACCAAGATAATCCACTCCAAACTGACGCACACTGGCGGAGGTCGATCCTGATTCGAGTCGCGTCGTTGCGGCGCGCATCGGAAGACCGCGATACGCATAGCGTCCATCGTCCACCGTTGGGTCATTCACGATATTCGCCACCGCCCAATCGGCGAACAGATCGGCAAAACTGACGATATCCGCGCGACGGCGAGCGGCGAGATCCGCCAGAACCTGAAGATTGTTGCCAGCATCAGCGTCGATCCAGTCGGCGGGGCGACTGTCGCCGGCATACTGTTCGTACAGATAGCGCATAAAGAGTTGCGCCGCGCCATAGTGACGCGCCACGCCGCTCCCTGGCGTCCACGTTGTCAATTGCGTGTCGGGATTGCGCAGATACGCCAGCGCTGCGCCATTGTTCCCCAATCCATTCAGGTCTTCGGCAAGCGTTGCGAGACCTTCATTGAACCATGTCGGGCTGCGCGGCTGGCGGTGCCAGTGGATCATATGCTGAAACTCGTGCGCCAGCGTCGCGTTGTAGGCGTCGCTGCCGGGGGGAAAAGCGACCGCGTCGATCACGAACATCTCGCGCTCGTTGCTGAAGCGATTGACCGCGCGCGTCACGCCGTCGGCTGATGAAAAATACCCGCCAGCTCCGCGAATGCGGGTATTGAGAATTGTGAGACGCGCATCGCCATCGACGCCGGGAATGCGTTCCTCACCGAACAGCAACCGATTGCGCGGATAGATCCGTTCCTCGAAGACCCGCGCCGACTGCTCGAGCAGGCGTTGTGGAACGTCGAGCGATGTATCAACATACATCAGCGCAACAGGACCGGCGTAGCGCAGTTGCGCCGTCACGGTATAGTTCACATTATTCGAGACATCAGCCACCCAGAACGTCTCGATCGCGCCGACCCGAACATCAAGCGGCGTCGTTCGCGCTGCGTCGGGAATGTCGCCGCCGTTGAAGGCTATGCTGATCGCGCGCTGATCGCGGGGAGCGGGTGCGGCGGCAGCGATGGCTGCCAGCTCATCGAGGGGCGCCGCAGCGGGTCTGGTTGGATGAACAGGAACGACGACTGCGGATAGCGGCGTGACCGACGGCGCAGTCGTCGGTGAAGCGACCAACCGGGTCGGCGAAAGCGCAGGCGCTGGCGTCGCGTCAGAGCAGGCGGACAGGAGCGCCGCAGCGAGCAATGCGATGATGACGCATAGAACTGGCAATGGTCGGCAATAGAAAGAAACTGGGCGCGGCGCGCCTCGCAACGTGCATTGCGCCGTTGCAATGCGCCTGTTGCAGGTGCACCGCGCTTCTGCCTGACGCCCTTGTGCAAAGACACAGGGCGAAATACACTCTGATGTCAATAAGGCGATTGACTAAACCAGCAACCCGAGCGCGAGCAGGAAGAGCATAACAGTGATCTGCGTGCAGCGCAACCCGTCAACCTGAACGGCGCGCCAGAACTCTTCACGTCCCAGCCACCACCAGACGCGCGACAGATTCTGGCGCAACTGACGCCCACGGAGCGACGCTGGCGCTTCGATGCGGGCAAGACGCAGCAGGCGGCGGGTGTGAATGGCGATCATCGCGCCCCAGAGACACACGACAACAATCTGAACAATCAGCTCCACCATGATAATCCTCCGGATGTGATAGTTTCGCTGCTGACTGAATGAGCGTCTCCTGAGTCGTTCGACGTGGTGATGCCTGCACGTGCAGTTGGTTGCTCATAAGCGCGAGGTGCGAGGCGGTTCTGGGCGGCGTCGCTGGCGTACCCGGTCACTGCGGATTCCTTGTGAAGCCAGGAGCACCTGCGCTGTTGCACACTGTATTATACCGACTCGCTCGCGCCATGTGAAGCCCCTTTGTCGATGTTCTCTGCACACGTTGCAGAGAAGCGTTCTCCCGGTCGGGGCGCCGCCCCTCGCCATCGTTTCCGAGTATAGCGGACGCAGCGCGCTGCAATGATTTCAGTTTTGTGACGGGATGCGTGCAATTTTGTCGCACATCACCCTTTCCGCGCCATGCTATAATCCCATGCATACCATTGGCGAATGGTCCGCTGCTATGAGGACGCTATGCCCGAAGAATCTCCCATCCTCTTCGATTTTCCGATGAGTCCTGAGTCTGCACTGATCGATGGTCAGGGTCAGGAGCGCATGCTGCCGGTCGTGCCATTGATCAATACTGTGTTGTTTCCGCATATGCTGACGCCGCTTTTCGTCGGGCGCGAGCGTTCGGTGGCGGCTATCGAAGAAGCGATGAGCGGCGATCGTATGATTCTGGCGGTAGCGCAGCGTGAACCGGATGTTGAGGACGTTGGACCCGCCGATCTATACACGATTGGCGTCGAGGCGGTGATCCAGCGCATTCTCAAGATGCCCGACGGTTCGATCTCGATCGTGGTTCAGGGGCAGCGGCGGATGCGCGTCGTAGCATACGTGGAGGATCGTCAGGCGCTGCATGCGCACAGCGTCGCCATTTACGAAAACACCGAGAAGACGATCGCCGTCGAAGCCATGATGCGCGCAGTGCTTTCATTGTTCGAGAAGGTGGTCAAACTGTCGCGCACACTGCCCGATGACGCTTACATCATGGCGATGAATGTCAGCGAGCCGGGATGGCTGGCGGATCTGATCGTTTCGACCCTGCCGCTCGACGTGCCGCGCCGCCAGGAGATTCTCGAAACGCTCGACGTGGAGGAGCGGCTGCGTCGCCTGTCAATTATGCTCTCGCAGGAACTCGATGTCCTTGAACTTGAGAGCCGCATTCATACGCAGGTTCAAAAGGAGGTCGACCGGTCGCAGCGCGAGTTCTTCTTGCGCGAACAGATGAAAGCCATCCAGCGCGAATTGGGGCAGACCGATCCGATCCAGCGCGAGATGGACGAGTTGCGCGAGCGGATTCTGGCGGCGGCGATGCCTGAACGCGCTCAGGCGAAGGCGCTTGAGGAACTTGAGCGCATGGAGATGATGCCGCCAGCCTCGCCAGAGTACAGCGTGGTGCGCACCTACCTCGACTGGCTCATCCATCTGCCCTGGAGTCAACAGACTGAGGACGACACCGATCTGGTGCGCGCAGCCGCCACGCTAGAGCGCAACCACTATGGGCTGCCGCGCGTCAAGGAGCGCATCCTGGAGTTCATGGCAGCGCGCATGCTGGCTGGTCCGCGCCTCAAGTCGCCGATTCTCTGTTTTGTCGGACCTCCGGGGGTAGGCAAGACATCGCTTGGTCGCTCCATCGCCGAAGCGCTGGGGCGGCGTTTTGTGCGCATTTCGTTGGGAGGCGTCCACGACGAGGCGGAAATCCGCGGGCATCGGCGCACCTATATTGGCGCGATGCCAGGGCGGATCATCAAGGCGATGAAAGATGCCGGAACGATCAATCCGGTCTTTATGCTCGACGAAATCGACAAACTGGGCAGCGATTTTCGCGGCGATCCAGCCTCGGCGCTGCTCGAAGTCCTCGATCCGGAGCAGAATATCGCGTTTACCGACCATTATCTTGACCTGCCCTATGATCTGTCGCGCGTATTGTTCATCACAACCGCCAACCTGCTTGACCCGATTCCGCCAGCGCTGCGCGACCGCATGGAAGTCATCCATCTGCCGGGATACACCGAGGAGGAGAAGCTGGAAATTGCGCGCCGTTTTCTGGTTCCGCGCCAGTTAGAGGCAAACGGTCTGACAAGTCCGGAGTATGTCGCACAGAGCGCCGAGGCGTTAGCAAAGGACCCGGATGCATCGGCGAAGATGCCAGGAACGGTGTTGCGCTTCAGCGAGAGCGCCCTGCGTCAGATCATTCGGGGTTATACGTATGAGGCGGGGGTGCGCAACCTCGAACGTGAAATTGGCGCGATCTGCCGCAAGGTGGCGCGACGTCTGGCGGAGGGGCGCAGTTATGCGCACGTTATTCAGGCGTCTGCGCTGACCCGCTATCTCGGTCCGCCGCGCTACCTCTACGGCATCGTCGAACAGCAGGACGAGGTCGGGGTTGCGACCGGCATGAGCTGGACTGCCAACGGCGGCGATGTCATGGCGGTTGAGGTCTCATTGATGAAAGGGCGCGGCGTGCTGTCGCTGACCGGGCAACTCGGCGAGGTGATGCGTGAATCGGCGCAGGCAGCGCTCTCATTTGCGCGCGCCAATGCGGAAGCGCTCGGCATCAAACCCCGGCGCTTCGAGACGACCGATATTCACATCCATGTGCCGGTCGGCGCCGTTCCCAAGGACGGTCCCTCAGCCGGGATCACGATGGCGACGGCGCTGATCTCAGCGTTCACCGGGCGACCGGTGCGCCGCGATGTGGCGATGACCGGGGAGATTACGCTGCGCGGACGGGTGTTGCCTGTCGGCGGGATCAAGGAAAAAGTGCTTGGCGCGCATCGCGCTGGCATTCATACCATCATTCTGCCGCGGCGCAACGCTGTGGACCTTGAGGAAGTTCCAGCGCACGTGAAACGCCGACTGAACTTCGTCTACGTCGATCACATGATGGATGTCATCGCCTGCGCGCTGTGTGAGCGCGCCGATAATAAGAAGCGCGCCTCCCCTGAAGCCGCCGAAGGAGCGCCGGTCAATGGGGCGCAACCCTGATGGCGTCGGTTACCATGAAAGCCTCACCCCTCGGCGCATTCCGTCGCACAATCATCGAACTCTACGGCGAAGCGGGCAAAACTTGGCTGGATCGGCGATCTCCATCAGGAGAACATCCTGGCGGCGCACCGCGCACCCTGGCGGGCGATCGACTCGAAAGGCGTGGTTGGCGAACCGGCGTATGAGACAGGTGCACTGCTGCGCAACCCGCCACCCTGGCGCACCCGGAGCGAACTCGTGCGCATGATGACGCGGCGAGTCGATCTGCTTGCCGAAGCGCTCGGCTTCGAATGTGAACGCACCGCTGGCTGGGGGCTGGCGCAGGCGGTCCTGTCCGCCTGGTGGTCGTATGAGGACCACGAGCGTTGCTGGGAGGAGTCGATTGCGTGCGCCGAAGCCTTGAGGTGACCGTCACTGCCTGGCGAAGCGTCTGTCACCGGTTCGCCGCCAGGCGTGAGGCGCCCGGCGCGTGCGGCGCGCAGCGCCAGCGGGTGACGGTCGCCTGGGGGTGGGGAGCTCACAAGAGAGTGACAGTCACCTGGGGTTGGGGAAATGCACCATGAGTCCACCGCTTACTGGCACAACCGTTCTCGATCTCTCGCGATTGATCCCTGGTCCGTATGCGACCCTTCTGCTGGCGCATCTCGGCGCGCAGGTCATCAAGGTCGAGCCGCCAGGAATCGGCGATTACCTGCGTCTGCTGCCGCCTTATGGTCCTGACGGCATGAATCCGATCTTCACGGCGCTGAATCGGGGCAAACGCAGCATTGTCGTCGATCTGAACGACGCCGAAGGTCGACGCATCCTGCGCGAACTGGCAAAACGCGCCGATGTGCTGGTGGAGAGTTTTCGTCCCGGCGTGCTGGATCGTTTTGGCGTCGGGCTCGAGTCGCTGCGCCGCGACAATCCGCGCCTGATCACCTGTTCCCTGGCAGGGTATGCCGCCGACGGTCCGCTGGCGCGGGCGCCGGGGCATGATCTGACCTATCAGGCGGTGACTGGCGCGCTCCACCTGACCGATGCGCCGCCAGCGCCGCCGACGCTTCCGCTGGCGGATCTGGCAGGCGGGTTATTCGCGGCGCTTGGCATTGTTGCGGCGCTGGCGGCGCGCAATGTCAGCGGCGAAGGACGGCATGTGCCGATCACGCTCGAAGAAAGCATTGGCGCGTTGCTTATCCTGGAACGCGCCGAGATGAACATGCCTATCAGATTCGGTGACATGCTGCGCGGTCGTCGCGCAGGGTATCGCCTGTATCGGTGCAACGACGGTCGCTATCTGGCGCTGGCGGCGCTCGAAGACAAGTTCTGGACCGCCTTCTGCGACGCTGTCGGGCGCAGCGACTGGCGCGCGCGCTTTGCCGAGATCGATCAGGGATCGCTGATCGAAGAGATTGCCACGCTGCTGGCGGACCGTCCGGCGCACGAGTGGGAAGCGCTGCTGCGCGCCGCCGACGTGCCATGCGCCGTGGCGGCAACGCTGGCAGAAGCGCGAGCATATGCGCCGCTACCCTTCGCCACTGGCGGCGCGTCGTCCGATGCGCCTGCGCCGCAGCATGGCGAACACACGGCAGCCGTGCTGCGCGAGTGGGAAATAATATAGCCTCATGCGATCAGGAGATGCATTATGCCGTCGATTGGACGAAATGACCCCTGCCACTGCGGCAGCGGCAAGAAATACAAACACTGCCATTTGCCGATCGAAGAAGCCGCGCGCGCCGAACAACTGCGACTGCGGCGCGCCGTCGACACCCTGATGCCGAAGGTGATCGACGCGGCGCGCACTGCGCCGGAGGTCGTTCCTGACGCCCTGCAGCGTTTCTGGAACGGCAAATACGCACCGGAGCAACTTGCCGAACTCGACGATCTGGAAGACCGCGGCGCCGACCGGTTCCTCACCTGGCTGGCGTTCGACTACCGCTTCGATGATAGACGCACCCTGATCGAGCGATTGGCGGAAGACTCCGCATCGCTCGATCTAAGCGAACCAGAGCGCCAGTTGCTGCGTCAGTGGATCGGCGTCGGACTGCGCGCCTTTGTGGTTGACACAGTGCGCAAAGGACAGGAGATCGAAGTGCACGACCTGCTGAGCGAACAACCGTATGCGATTGCCGACAGCGCAGCGTCGCGTCGCCTGGCGCCGGGTGATGTGGTCGTCGGGCATCTGTTGCCAGCCGGAGAAAAGCGCGTGATCGGCGGCGCTGCCGCGCACCTGACGCCTGACACGGCTGAGAAGTTGCGCGAATTCGTCGAACTGCACCTCGAAGCCTTTCGCCGCGACCATCCTGACGCCGGGTTCGATGATCTATTACGTGCAAAATCGGAGATTCTGAATCACTTCGTCATGGAACTGCCGGTTGAAGCGCCTGACCCATCGCTGCTGGACCAGATCATCCTGCAAACGCGTGTCGCGCTCCAGCTTGCGGGCGAGTCGATCGGGCTGGGGGGGCGGCAAAAAGAGAGTAATGAGCAGGAGAAGGTTGAAAGTTGAAGGTGGGAACGTTGAAGGTAAACGTTGCACGTTGAATGAAGGGCGCCGCGAACGTAACGACAGGCGGCGATGAGCCTGGGTGAAGACATATCATGGCATCACGCAACGGTCAACGTTCTGGCTGGCGGTCATCTGGCTCCTGACGCTGCCAGCGCTGTGGTACAGTCTCAATGCCGCCAGTGAGGTGCGCGTAGACGTCGGTCAGTGGGGCGACCATGCTGTTCTGCGCGGCGTGCATGGCAGGGAGGCTAACCCATTTGAAGACTATCGCTGGACTAAAGAGCGCGCCACGATTGCGTTCCCGAACCTCGGCGACCGATACCGCATCATGCAGATACACGCCCATGGCTGGCGTCCGGAAGGCATATCGCCCCCGTGCGTGCGAATCGTGATTGCCGGACGGCAGTGGGGCGCATTCCAGACCGATCTCCCATTGCGCACATACGCGATTTTACTGCCGGACGCCGCCTGGAGTTCGACAATCGAAGCATCGCTGATCAGTGAGACGTACACTCCGCCCGACGATACCCGGACGATTGGCATTGCAATTGACTGGATCGCACTGGGGGCGCTCGATACTCCAGGCAACCCGGCGACGGGACAATTCGCTGGACAGGCGTTATTACTTGGACTTGCGCTGGCGCTGATCGGTCTGCTGGCGTTACCGGGCGCGGTTGCGGTCGTCTGCGGTTTGCTGGCGTCAGCGACGCTGGTTGGGCTGAACATCATTGAACCGCTGTGGGTGGGGCTGGGACTGACCCATTGGATAGCTGTCGTTGCGTTGCTGGCTGGCGCGACGTGGGTCGTTGCGCCGCGTCTGGTGCTGGCGCTGGAACGGATGACCGTCGTCAATTCTCGACTGTATCCATCGCCAGGCCCGTGGATTACTCACGCACAGGCGCGGATTGCGTGGGCGCTGCTTGTCGCGGCGCTGCTCGTGCGGTTGGCGGGCGCCGTTCATCCGCTCTTCGATGCGCGCGATGTTCACGTCCACACCCGCTGGCTGAAAACCGTCGCCAGTGGACAGTTATTCTTCTATTCGACCCCCGCCGAGTTTCAGAACCGGCAGACCTTCAACCCGCCCGCCGCCTATATCGTCCTGTTGCCGTTGCACCTGGCGCTCGGCGACATGCGCCTGACGGTGCAGGCTGGCGTCGCAGCGCTGGATGCGCTGATCGCCCTGTTGCTGCTCCCGATCGCTCGTGAACTCGGTCTTCCGGCGCGCGCCGGGCTGTTCGCAATGGCGCTGTATGTCGCCCTGCCGATCTCGATGACCATGATGTGGTGGGGGTTCGCCGCCAATGCGATAGCGCAAACGTGGTGGGTCCTGCTCCTCTGGCTGCTGCTGCGTCTGACACGCGCGCCAGACAGGTCGCTCTTCGCTCTGTTTACGATGGTGATGGTCCTCTGTCTGACAACTCACATCGGCGCGCTGGCGACGCTTGCGGCTTTCCTTGGACTGATCGTTCTGACTGGATGGCGCGTTCTGCCCCGCAACGGGTGGCGCGCTCTGGTCGCGGGGCTGTCGCTTGCGGGAACAGGCGTTGCGCTTGTGTATGTTATGCTGGCTGCGGCGCCGCTGGCAAATGCGCCGCGCAGCCCGACCACCCTCGATCTGGTTGCATCGTTCACTGAAGGTCTGGCGTTGTGGTCAGAGCGCGTCAATCTGGTGCAGCGCGCCCTGACCCTGGGGTTTCTGCCGCCGATCCTGGCGCTGGCGGCAGTCGGACTGCCATTGCTGTTCACGGCGCGCTGGCGACATCCGCTTCAACGCATCCTTGTGCTGGCGATACTGGCAGTATGCGTCGTCTTCTTCCTCTCCTATGTCTTCCTCCAGTTGCTGACGCGCTACATTTACTTTGCGACGCCGCTCGTCTGCCTGGCGGCAGGCGTTGCGCTGGCGCGGCTCGCAGTGCGCCCCGGCGGACGTTGGGCGGCGTATAGTCTGACACTGTTTGTGGTCTGGAGCGGCGTTGCACTCTGGTTTGGCGGCGTTCTGCTGCGGATCAAGCCGTCGCTGGTTCCATTGACGCAGTAAGCGTCAGGTCGCAGACCTGCCTGCGCCATGTGCGTCATCGTCGTCAGCCCTGGCTCAGGAGACGGCAGCTCCACAGGGGCTTCAATGGACTAAGCCAGGGCTGTCGCCCGCAGCCCAAAGAACACGCGACTGGGCAGCGCAGGTATATCGGATTGGTTGCGAAATCCTCATAAGCCGCGAGCTCCGGGAAGCGAAGCCCGCTCATGCCTGCACCTTCCACCCATCATGCTTGACTTTAGCATACTAGCATGTTAGTATGCTAAAGTCAACGCGGTAGAACACTCCTCTCCTTCCGGCTTTCATCGCGGGAGACAGTGCAATGAACGATGAAAAGAAGCAACAGTTCAACGTCTACCTGCCGCCATCACTGATCCGTGCCGTCAAGCATGCAGCCATTGATCGCGGCGTCTCGCTTTCGAGACTGGTCGAAACGGCGCTCCGTGCCGCGCTTGGAGAGACGCCAGTCGCGTCGCAGACGCCCGCCCGAACTTCTGCCATCCCCATCGTGCCAATGCCGATCATCTACACGAATTTTTTTGATGATGCGGTTGATTTTTACCAGCGCCTCGGCTTTCAGTTGACGGCGCGCGATCGGGTGTCCAAATGGGCGGAACTGCGCATGGGCGATATGCTGCTGGGTATTCACGAAGCATCCACTTCTGATGCGACCGATACGCACGATGCTGGCGATCCGGCGCAGCCAGCTCATCCTCCTGAAACAGCTCGCAACAAGGCGAGGCAACCCCCGCCAATCACACTGTCGTTCGACTGTCAGGATGTTCTGGAAAATGTACTCCTGTATCTGGTTGATCGCCGCATTTATCTGCTGGGGGCGCCAATTGTCGATGAAGCGTATGGTCGATCCTACAGCATACGCGATCCTGATGGGCGCGAGATTGAGCTTGTTGAGCGGGATCGCGATCTGTACACCTGATGGGAGCAGAAGGGAGGCGCTGCTATGTTGATCCATCGTCGCCTGCTGGCGCTGACTGCCAGCGTGCGCGGCTGGCTTGCATTGCTGGTGATCCTGGGGCTGTTGATAGCAGCAACATTCATCGGACAGGGAGTGTTGACAGCGTGGGTGATCAGGTTGATTTTTGCGGGCGAGTCGTGGCAGGCGGCGGCGCCGCTGATGCTGGCGATTCTGGCGCTGGTCATCGTTCGCGCGGCGCTCCAGTGGTTCGAGGGGGTCGGCGCCAAAATGATGGCAGTGGCGATCAAGGAACGATTGCGCACCCGGCTGTATGCCCATCTGCTCGATCTTGGCGTCGGCTATCTGGTGCGCGAACGGACGGGCGCCGTCCAGTCGACGCTTGTGGATGGAGTGCAGCATCTTGAAGGGTATCTCACCCGTTACATTCCGCAATGTTTCGTCGCGCTGATCGCTCCCGTCCCAATTATTGCCTTTCTCTATCTGGTCGACCCGCTGATTGCGATTGTCGTTGTGGCGTGCATGGCGTTGATCCCGATTGCGCCTGCCGCATATAGCCGCCTGCTGGGGCGCTACGGGCAGAGTCATTGGGAAGCCTACAGCGCGCTCAATGCTCGATTTCTCGATGCGCTGCAGGGAATGATCACCCTCAAGGCGTTTAATGCCAGCGAGCGCCATGGACGCCAGCTCAACGAAGAAGCCTGGCGCCTCTACCGCGCAACCATGCTTCAATTGATGATTTCGCTCGTCGGAACCGGTTTCATCGGACTGCTGACCGGCGCTGGCACATCGGCGGCAATTGGCGTCGGCAGTGTGACCCTGGCAGGCGGCGCGGCGACGATGGCGGACCTGTTGCTCATTCTGCTCCTGGTTGGTGAATGTTTTCGCCCGCTCTTGCTCCTTGATCGCTACTGGCACATCGGATATCTGGGGATTGCCGCCAGCAATGCGATCCATCGCCTGCTTGACGCTCAGCCGGAGGTCAGGTCGCCTGCCAGCGCAATTCGCGCCATTCCTGGCGTCACCCGCCCGGCGGTGAGGTTTCAGCATGTGTTTTTCGGCTATAACGCCGGTGAACGCCCGGCGCTCGTCGATCTCTCGTTCAGCATCGATCCCGGCGAACGAGTTGCACTTGTCGGTCGTTCGGGCGCAGGAAAATCGACGGTCGTGGCGCTGCTGCTGCGCTTCTTCGATCCACAGCGCGGCATCATCACCCTCGATGGACGCGATCTGCGCGAGTACGATCTGGAAAGCCTGCGGCGCATGGTCGCCGTTGTTTCTCAGGACACGTATCTCTTCTACGGAACCATCGCCGACAATCTGCGCCTGGCGCGCCCTGGAGCGACGCAGGCGGAACTGGAAGCGGCGGCGCAGGCGGCGAATATCCATGCTTTTATCACTGGTCTGCCACAAGGGTATGAGACCATCGTCGGCGAGCGCGGGATGCGCCTTTCGGGCGGGGAGCGGCAGCGGATCGCCATTGCCCGCGCGTTGCTCAAGGATGCCCCGATCCTGATCCTGGACGAGGCGACGAGCAGCGTTGATGCGGCGAACGAGGCATTGATCCAGGACGCGCTCGAGCGCCTGACCGCCGGACGAACCACGCTCATTATTGCGCACCGTCTCTCGACGGTTGTTCATGCGGACCGGATCATCGTACTGGAAGCAGGGCGCGTCGTCGAAAGCGGCACGCACGATGAATTGACCACATATCAGGGGACGTATGCCCAACTCGTCGCCGCGCAGGCATCATCGTTCTCTCTCCACGAATGAGCAGGTGATATGATGAGCACCCTCGACACGACGCTCTCTACTGATGATCGTTATCAGATCGGCCGCTCGCTGCGCCGGATCTGGCAGTTAGTCGGCGTCATTCGACCATACCGGGGCATTTTTGCCGCGACGGTGCTGGCAGGAGTATGTCACCACGGCGCGACCATGGCTGGCGGCGCGCTTGGTGCAGCGCTGGTCGGCGCAGCGCTCTCGCAGGCGAGCATGGCACAGTTGACGCCTTATCTGTGGGGATTGGGGGCGCTGGTTCTGGTGCGCGGCGCGGCTCAATTCATTCATATGTGGCTGTGCCATGACATGGCGTACCGCATTCTGGTCGATCTGCGCGCCCGGCTCTACCAGGCGCTCGAGCGCCTGACGCCCGGCTATCTGGTGCGGCGGCGCAGCGGCGATCTGGCAGTAGTCGCTATGGCGGATATTGAGCAACTGGAGTGGTTCTATGCGCACACCGTCGCTGATGTGCTGATCGCCATCATTGTCACAATTGGCGCACTGGCGGGTCTGGGGCTGATCCATCCGATATTGCCGATCGTCCTCCTGCCTGCGCTGCTCCTGATGTGCACCATTCCGATCTGGTTGCAGCGTCGCGCCGAGGAGCAGGGCGCACGGCTCCGCCAACGCCTCGGCGACGTCAATGCCGAAGTGGTGGATAGTGTGCAGGGGCTGCGCGAGGTGGTCATTTTTGGGCGCAGCGCCGATCAACTTGATCGTCTGGCGCGTCACAACCGGGCGCTCTTCGATGTCGAGGCGGAGTATGGCAAGCGCGCTGGCGCCGAGGCTGCGGTCGGCGGCGTGATTGTCACTGGCGGCGTGCTTGCAGTGCTGATTGCGGCGGCTGTGCTGACCTGGAGGGGCGGTATCGCGGCGCCGCTTTTCCCGGTTGCAATTATTCTGACGGCAGCCATCTTTCCACCGGTGACCAACGTGGTCGAGATGGGCAGTCAAATCGGCGTGATCGGCGCGGCTGCCGGACGATTGTTCGCCATCCTCAATCAGCCGCCGCCGGTCGTTGATCGCGTCACAGTGGCGCCTGCAGCGCCAATCACGCCGCATGTTCGTTTCGAGCATGTCTCCTTCCGCTACGCGCCGAACCTCCCCGATGCGCTGCGCGCCGTCAGTTTCGAGGTGCGACCGGGCGAGACGGTTGCGCTGGTCGGACATTCGGGCGCGGGCAAGAGCACGTGCGCCAGCCTGCTGCTGCGCTTCTGGGACGTGACTGGCGGACGGGTCACGATTGGCGGGCGCGACATCCGTGACCTGCCGCAGGCGACGCTGCGCGACCTGATCAGTTTTGTGCCGCAGGATGTGTACCTGTTCAACACCAGCATCCGCGAGAACATTCGCCTGGGACGACCAGATGCCAGCGACGCCGAGGTGGAAGCGGCGGCGCGGATGGCGCAGGCGCACGAATTCATTGTTGCGCTGCCGCAGGGGTACGACACGCATGCCGGGGAACGCGGCGTGCAGTTGTCTGGCGGGCAGCGGCAGCGACTGGCCATTGCCCGCGCATTTCTCAAGAATGCGCCGATTTTGATCATGGACGAAGCGGCATCGAACCTGGACAGCGAGAATGAGCGCGCCTTGCAAGAGGCGATGACACGCCTCCGCGCCGACCGCACGACCCTGATCATTGCGCACCGCCTCTCAACCATTCGCAGCGCCGACCGGATCGTGGTCCTCGAGCAGGGGCGTGTGGCAGAAACCGGTACACACGAGGAATTGCTGGCGCGCGGCAGCGTGTATGCGCGCCTGATCGCCGCGCAGAGGGATGGGTCGCCGGGCGCACGTGCGGATGTGCTACGGTAAAGCCTGTGGCGCCATCCATTGGTGACGGTTCAGTGGGGCGCCCACAGGGGGCGCCTCTACGTTTCAGGAGGCTTCCCCGCGGACTTGCGGGCGACTCGGCACGATGGCTCGAAAACTCTACCCTTGTGAGGGCGCCCACAGGGGGGCGCCCCTACGTTTCAGGAGGCTTCCCCGCGGACTTGCGGGCACTCGGCACAATGGCTCGAAAACTCTAC
>JAUQOW010000199.1 GCA_030550675.1 Chloroflexota bacterium | reverse complement strand
TGTGGCTGGATTAATCGCCTGGCACTTCGCCGAAGGCGGGGTTCCTGAACGCGCCGCCGCTTATGCGACGCGCGCCGGACGCCGCGCCGCGCAGGTCGCCGCCTGGACGGAGGCGATTGCATTCTACGAGCAGGCGCTTGCGGGGGCGGCGTCGGGGCAGCGCTTCGATGCGCTGATGAACCTGGGTGAGGCGTTGATGATGGGGGGAAGAGCAGTTCAGGCAGCCGAGCGTTTTCGTGAAAGCCTGGTGCTGGCGCGCACTCCCGCCGAAGCGCGCCGTGCGCGTTTGAGCCTGGCGCGTGCGCTGACGCCGCAGGGACGCTATGCCGAAATGATCGAAGCGGTGCGTGGGTTAGAGCGCGAAGGCGACCTGAATGAGCGTATCGCCGCCCTGTTTCTGTGGGGAACGGCGCTGTCGCTCGAAGGGTCCGACCTGGTCGGCGCCTCGATCCGGTTGCGTGAAGCGGCGCGCCTGATCCTTGCCCAACCCGCGCCCGATCCCGTCGCGCTGGCGCAGGTGCGGTTCGAACTCGGCGGCGTGGCGGCTCAGCAGGGCGACCTGCCCGCAGCAATTGCGTGTTACCGCGAGGCGCTGGCAGCTGCCGACAGCGTCGCCGACCGTCCGGAAGCGATCACGTGGCGCATCCTGGCGCGCAACAATCTTGCCTACCACCTGCACCTGTCGGGCAATCTGGACGAAGCCGAGCGCTGGCTGGACGAAGGGCTGCGCCTGGCGAATGAATATGGCGCGCCCGGTCTTCAGCCGTATCTGCTCTCGACCCGCGGCGAGATTGCGCTGGCGCGCGGCGACCTCGATGCTGCGGAGTCCAGCTTCGTGGCGGGCCTGACGCTTGCCGAACGGCTGGACGTTCCTGAGCGCGTGGCTGGAATCACGGCGAATCTTGGTCTGCTCGCGCTGCGACGCGGACGCACTACCCTGGCGATTCACCACCTCTCCACTGCCATGGCGCGCGCTGATGCGCTCGGTACGCGCCACCTCGCTGCTCAAATACGCGTCTGGCTGGCGCCACTCCTCCCGCCCGACGAGGCGCGCGCGGTTCTGGCGCAGGCGCGCGCCATCGCTGAGAGCGGCGGTCGCCGTCGCCTTCTGGCGGATATCGAGCGCGCGGAGAAGACGCTGGAAGCGTGTTCACGATCATGTTGACGCCGGTGTTGATGCGCTGACGCTACACTGTGGCTGAACGATTTTTCAGCAACAGGAGTGTCAGGCATGGCTCAGTGGATCATTGACGACAGTCATTCTCTCATTCAGTTCACTGTCCGTCATATGATGATTTCAAAGGTGCGCGGGCGGTTTGACCGCTTTAGCGGCACGATTATGGCGGATGAGCAGAACCCTGCCAACTCGTCGGTGAATGTTCAGATCGACGCCGCCAGCATCAACACGCGCGATGCAAAGCGTGACGCGCATCTGACATCGCCGGATTTCCTCGATGTTGCGAACTATCCCACCATCACCTTCGTCAGCAAGCGCATCGAGGTGCTGGACGAGACGCATGGTCGTATGGTCGGCGATCTGACCATCCGCGGCGTGACCCGCGAGGTGACGCTCGATATCGAGTACAACGGTCAGGCGCGCTCGCCATGGGGCACGGTCAGCGCCGGGTTCCATGCCAGCACGACGATCAACCGCAAGGATTGGGGCTTGACCTGGAATGTGCCGCTCGAAACCGGCGGATTGCTCGTCGGCGAAGAGGTGGAGATCGATATCGAGGTTGAGTTGATCAGGCAGGAGACGCCGCAAGCGGAGACGGTCGAGGCGGCAGCGGCGTCATAAGCAGGTTGAGATCGGCATCAACCGTGATGCGCCAGCCTGGCGGCGCGATGGTCGTGGCGTCGAACTGGGCAATGATCGCCGGTCCGTCAATCGCATCGCCGGGGCGCAGGTCATCGCGCTCGTACAGCGGCGTGGGTTCGAGCATGGCAGCATCGCTGGTCAATGCGGCATGCACTATTGCGCGCGGCGCCAGGGGCGCTGTGCGTGGCGGCAGCGCTTCTGGGGTCAGGTCAATGGCGCCACGCGGGCTGACTGCCCGCACCCGCAGCGTTACCGCCTCGATGCGCCGGTCGCGCATAGCATGCCCGTAGCGCCGTTCGTGCAGCGTGTGAAACCGTTCCGCCAGGTCCGCCAGCGGCGCCGGCGATGTTTCCCAGCCGCGATCCAGCGGCGTGGGGATTTCATACGATTGTCCGACATAGCGCAGGTCGAGCACGCACTCGATATGGCAGCCCCTGGGGTCCTCGCCGTCGGCTGCCAGCGCCGCCAGCGCCTCGTCTGCGAGCGCGGCGATGTGCGCGGCGAGGGTTTCGGAATCGAGCGCATCGAGGGTCATGAGCAATGCGCGCGTGCTCTCGCGGGTCACATCGGCGGCAATCATGCCGAGCGCCGAGAGCACTCCCGGATAGCGCGGGATAAGCACCGTGCGGATGCCGAGCGCCTCCGCCAGATGCGCCGCGTGCAGCGGTCCCGCGCCGCCGAACGCAACCAGCGCGCAGTCGCGCGGATCTTCGCCGCGTTCGACCGAAATTGCCCGGATTGCACGCTCCATCAGGGCATTGGCGACGCGCACCACGCCGAGCGCGGCGCGCTGTTCAGCGCCATGGTCATGCGCGCCGAACAGGTCGTGCGCCAGGGCAGCGAACACCGTGCGCGCCCGTTCCACGTCGAGCGTCATGCGTCCTCCCAGAAAACGGTCCGCCTGCAGACGCCCTAGCAGCAGGTTCGCATCGGTGACAGTTGGAAGCGTTCCCTTCCCATAGCATGCCGGTCCCGGATCGGCGCCAGCGCTCTGTGGACCGACGCGCAGCGCGCCGCCAGCGTCCACCCGCGCAATCGAGCCGCCTCCCGCGCCTACCGTGTGGATGTCCAGGGCTGGCAGGCGCACCGGCAACCCGCCGACATGCGACTCGGACGTGCGCGGCAGCGCTCCGTCCACCAGCGCAACATCGGTGGACGTTCCGCCCATGTCAAAGGTGATGATACGGCGGAAACCGGCGCGTTGCGCGACTGCATAAGCGCCAACGATGCCGCCAGCCGGACCGGAGAGTGTCGTGCGCGCCGCCAGTTCGCGCGCCGTCACCAACCCCATGCTGCCGCCGTCGGATGCCATGATGCGGATTGACTGAACGCCGCGCCCGGTAAGCGCCGGTCCAAGGCGATCCAGGTAGCGTCCAAGGATCGGGCTGACATACGCATTGACGACGGTGGTGCTGGTGCGTTCGTATTCGCGCGGCTCCGGCAGAACGCGATGCGAGGCGGAAATGAACAGCGTGCGCTGCGCCGCGTGCGCCGCCTGCTCCAGAGCCGCAACAACTTGTTCTTCGTGAAGCGGGTTGATGTAACTGTGAAGCAGGCAGATCGCCGCCGACTCGACGGGCTGCGCCTCGATCCAGGCGATCAAACGCGCCAGTTCATCGTCGTTCAGCGGGATCAGCACGCTTCCATCGGGCAGCGTGCGCTCGACCAGTTCAAAGCGCCAGGCATCGGGAACCGGGGGATCGGGACGGGTCACATTCAGGTCATAGAGCGCCGGACGATTGCCGCGCCCGATGGTCAGCACATCGCCAAAACCGTTAGTCGTAATGAGAGCGGTGGCGGCGCCGCGACGTTCAAGCAGCGCATTCGTCGCCACGGTTGTGCCGTGAACAACCGCGTGCGGTGCGCCAAGCGCATCAATGCCCTGAATCAAAGCGCGCGCCGGATCATCAGGCGTCGAAAGGGTCTTATAGATGCGCACATATCCGTCGCGCAGCAGCACAAAGTCGGTGAAGGTGCCGCCGATGTCGATGCCAAGGATGTCCATCATGGCGCCAGAGCAGTAATTGCGCGGTTGGTTTCCGCCAGACGCGCGCGCACGTTACGCGCCAGGTCCCAGTACCAGAGCGCAGCCGAATCGTCCGGCGTCACACGCAGCGGACCTCCCGATCCCTCTGGCATACGGTCGAAGGTGACATACGCCAGCGCGTTCTGATGAGCAGCGAAGACCCCCAGATCGCCGGTTGCGATGCCAGCCGCCAGCACCCGGTCGGCGCCGTCAGCGCCGCGCGTGTGCAGGGTGTACTCATACACTGCGTCGCTGGCGCACGCCGTGGAAAGGTAGTAGAGCGCGCCGTCGGCGCTCCAGGCGACCGGGCGATTCCAAAAGCCGCTGGCGATTGGGCTGAGACGTTCGATCTCAGCGCCAGACCGATTCAGAATAAGCAAATCAGCGCCGCTGCGGTCGATGCGGAACGCTTCGACGGCAATAGCGCCGCCGTCGGGCGCTGCCAGCGGGCGCCCGAATCCATCGTACCGTGCGCTGCGCTGCCCGCCCGTTCCCGACACCAGCAACGCCAGTCCAATATCGAGTTCGGTCCCGTCGGGTTCACGCAAGAACAGCGTGCTCCGACCATCCTCGGCGGTTGCAGCGTACACCAGGCGCGCATCATCAAGCCACTGCGGCGCATACCGGCTCCACTCGTCGCCGGAAGGCGTCAATGCGACGGCTGGCGCACCGGGGAAGACCTGCACCGAGAAAATGCGCAGTTGCGGCGGCGCAACCCCAGACTCATCGACCGCATACGCGATAGTGGTCCCATCCGGCGACATCACCGGGTCGGCGCATGAGCGACCGCGCGGCGGCGGCGTCAACTGGCGGACTGAACCGGTATCCAGTTCGAGCACCCACAGCGTCGAAGCGGCGGCGGCGTCTGCGGCAACGGCGCCTGGCGCAGTCGCGCAAAAGGCAATCATGCGCGCATTCGGGCGCGTGGTCAACGCCGTCACATCGCCGAATTGCCCGGCGCGGAGGCGTTCAGTCAGATTTTCTGGCGCTCCGTTGCTGATACGCCAGATGTCGCCATCGGCAAGGTAGAAGACTGGCGCGGCAGGCGCAATTGCGGAACCTGCCGGTATGCGGAGCAGATCGCTTGCCGGGCTGATCGGACCACTCTTTGCCACGTCGATCACCAGGCGCAGCGGGTTGTTTTCCAGGCGCATGCGGAACGGAAGCGGTTGATCGACGCCGATGACCAGTCGCGCGCCTGTGGTTCTGTCGGGAGGAACCCGAAACGCTGCGGCGCGCAGAACCTGCGTCCCGCTCAAAGGAACAGTCGGTGTGGCGAGCGATGCGCGGAATGCATCATCGCGCAGCCACCCGTCGAGTTGCACTTCAATCAAATATGCGCCCGCCACCTCGACCTCGCCAACCGTCTGCGGCGCGGCAGGTGCAGGACGGCAGCGCGCCGAGGCGTGCGGCGGCGCCGAATCGGCGGGAACGTCGAGCGTCAGTTCGAGCCGTTCAAAAAATGTGTCAACCGTTGTGGTAATTGCTGTCACCCGCATACTGAACCGTCCGCCCGCCGGATCGCCCGCCTGCTGATTGCACAGACTGAACTGCGCCAGAACCGGGTTCGGCGTCGGGGTTGGCGGCAGCGGCGTCGGCGAAGGCGTGAGCGTGGGCGTCGGCGGCAGCGGCGTCGCCGTTGGACCGGAAGTTGATGTCGGGGTTGGCGGCAGCGGCGTCGGCGTGTCGGTGGGCGGAACAGGCGTGACCGTCGGAGTCGATGCCTCGATCGTCTGAATTTCGCGGATACGTTCCTGTTCAGCGATCGAGAAAGGTCCACATGCAGTGAGCGCCAGCAAGGGAACGATGACGAGGAGAATACGGGCGGTTCGAGTCATGTCGTCTCACCAGGATTCAGGGCGACGACAGGTCGCATGGCGTGCTTCAATAAGACTTTGAGTTATTCTGTATCAACCCATAGATACCTGCACAGCATATCACGTCTTGCGAAAAGCGCAACTATGTCATGTCAGCGGGTCGCCAGGGAGCGCAACTTTGATCCATCCCCGACGCATGGCATAGACGACTGCCTGAGTGCGATCGTTGACCGCGAGTTTGCGCAGAATCGATGAAATATGGTTCTTAACCGTCTGGTTGGAGATGTCGAGGAGTTTGGCGATTTCCTTGTTGGTGCGTCCGGCGGCCACGAGTTCGAGCACCTGCAACTCACGCGGCGAGAGCGGCGAGTAAATGCTCTGCGTATCTTCTTCCGCCGCCATCTGGCGAAAGGCGTTGAGCACCTGCGCAGCCACGTCGGGAGAAGAAAGGACGAGATCGTTAATCGGGTAATTGCCGCGCCGCACCTGATGCAACGTCTGCATCAACTTTTCAGGAGCGATATTGCGCGGCACATACGCGGCGATGCCAGCGCGAATAGCCTTGACGACCTCCTGCCCATCCATTGTGGAACTGAGCAGAACGATGCGAATATGCGGATGAGAACGCTTGATCGCGCGCGCGACTTCAAGACCATTAACCCCTGGCAGGTCAACTTCCATCACGACCATATCAGGGTCGAGCGCGTCAACGATCTGAATGGCTTGCTGACCATTGCTTGCTTCGCCGATCACGTGAAACTCGGTCGATCCTGCAAGATGGTGGCGCAATCCTTCACGAAACAGCGCATGTGCATTGACGAGCACGATCGAGGTTGAGTTCACCCCGTCCTCCCGATGTAAGCGTTTTCCGCCTGTGCGCCGGGCATTGAACACAATGACGCAACGCGCCCCCTCGAACCCCAACCGTTGGAGAGGGTTGGCGCCGCAATGAGTGAAGCGCAAGCAGGACGGCTCACCGGGTATTATACTGTAGACACTCTCCTTACACAAGAGAGACAACCGTTGCGGGTGCAGGCATGCCTGGTTGGGAACCGCCGTCTCGCTGCGGGCTGAAGCCCTTGCTGAGCGCCTGAAAGCCCCTTCGGGGCTGGCGCGCTGGACGCCGCTCTACATCTCGGAGCAGAAGCGCAATGACAGACAAGATCGCACCATCTCTGCACGCAGCGGATGGCGATTAAACTTATGACAGCCCCGCAGGGGCTTCAATGAACTGAGCGAGAGCTTCAGCCCGCAGCTCAGCTTAGCGGCGCAGGTCCGCCGGACTCATCAGCCAGCCGCGCCAGGATGCTGTCCAACCAATTCATGCCTGCACCCAACCATCGTGAGAGCGACGACGTATACTATAGCGAAACTCTGTTGAATCACTGGAGTCTTCATGTCAGTCGACGAATCTCGTTTTCGCCAGTTGATGGGTCATTTCGCCAGCGGCGTGACCGTGGTGACGACCGCATATGAGGATCAACTCTTTGGGTTGACCGTCAGTTCCTTCTGTTCGCTTTCCCTGCGTCCGCCGCTGGTGTTAATCTGTATTGATAAGAAGGTGCGGGCGCACGATGCGATTGCCGCCGCCGGGCGCTATGCGGTCAATATTCTCGAAAAACATCAGGAGTATCTGTCACGTCGTTTTGCGACGCCGGAGATCGATAAGTTTACCGGGGTCGCCTGGCGTTTCGGTCAGATGGGGTTGCCGATCCTCGACGGTACGCTGGCGGCGTTCGAGTGTCGGTTGACCGATACGTTTCCTGGCGGAGATCACTCGATCTTTGTTGGTGAAGTGCAGAACGGGGAAATCCGCGAGGGTTCGCCGCTGATCTACTACCGTCGCGGCTATCACGAATTAAAGTGACCAATCAGATCCCAACCCGCGTGCTGACCGTCGATCCATCCGCTCCCGACCCGCAGATGATTGCTGAGGCGGCTGCGGTGATTCGGGCGGGCGGACTGGTGGCGTTTCCCACCGAGACAGTGTACGGTCTGGGCGCCAATGCGCTCGATGAGCGTGCAGTGGCGCGAATCTTTCATGCCAAGGAGCGCCCCGCAAACGATCCCATTATCGCGCACATCGCCAGCGTCCAGCAGCTCGATGCGCTGGCGCGTCATGTCCCGCCAGTCGCGTATGCGCTGGCGCAGCGCTTCTGGCCCGGACCGCTTACGCTGGTAGTGTGGCGGCGCTCCATCGTGCCTGCCAATCTCTCCGCCGGGCGCGACACGGTGGCGGTGCGCATGCCGTCCCATCCGGTGGCGCTGGCGCTGATTGCGGCGGCTGGCGTGCCGATCGCGGCGCCGAGCGCCAATCGGTTCAGCCGTCCCAGCCCGACAACGGCGGCGCATGTGCTCGATGATCTGGCGGGGCGCATTGATCTGGTGCTCGATGGCGGACCCACGCCTGTCGGCGTCGAGTCGAGCGTGGTCGATCTAACGGTTGATCCGCCCGCGTTGTTGCGACCGGGCGGTGTCACTGTTGCGGCGCTGCGGGAACTGTTGCCGGAATTGATGTTTGAGCCGCGCTATCTGACCGCCGATGACGAAGCGGCGCCGGCGCCAGGGATGTTACTGAGGCACTATGCCCCCAACGCGGCGCTGATCGTTGTGACAGGCGAACGAGACGCGGCGCTGGCGCGCATCCGCGGCGAGGCGCTGGCTGCTATCGACGCGGGCAAACGGGTCGGCGCGCTGGCATTCGATGAAGACGGGCCGGAACTGGCTGATCTTCCGGTGCAGGTGGTGACGCTGGGTCCTGCAACAGATCCGGAAAAGGTGGCGCAACGCCTGTTTGCTGCCTTGCGCGAGATCGAGCGCACTGGCGTCGACCTGATCCTGGTGCGCGATCCAGGTGAGGAAGGGTTGAGCCTGGCAATCCGCGACCGGTTGGTGCGCGCCGCCGAAGGAAGGATTATCACTGCCGAACCGTGAGGGCGCGCCCGTGGTATACTTGCCAGAACGAAGCGACCGGGTTGCATAGTATCCGAGATGCATTTCCTGCGACGACTGTTTGGCGGCAACGACAATCGTGATCGTGATGGCGCGATCCATCTCTACGTCGAATGCGGGCGCTGTCACGCGGTGGTTCACGTGCGCGTCGATCCGCGCAACGACCTGACGCCGGAGTACGGCGACAGCGATGATCTCGTCGGCTACCGGTTGATCAAGGAGATCATGGATTCGCGCTGTTTTCGGTTGATGCGCGCCGAGATCGAGTATGACGCTCGCCGCCGCGAGATCAAACGCACGATCGAAGGCGGCGCATTTATCACACGCGATGAATATGAGCAAAGACGATCATCGTCATCACCGTCGCGTGACTGAAAGGAACCGTGTCCGAACCTATGACTGCCGATGTCACTTCTCTGCCGGTCTGTCCTCAGTGCGGGCAGAACGACAGGGTGCGCCGCGTGAGCGATCTCGTGCGGGATGAACCGGAGTCGCCGCTGGCGCAGAAACTCGCCGCGCCGCGATCGCC
>JAUQOW010000198.1 GCA_030550675.1 Chloroflexota bacterium | reverse complement strand
GGCCCTTCCGCAACAAACTGACCTGCATCTATCCGCCGGTCGAGTTCCCTGAGCCGGACCCCACCGCTGCCGCCGCCTGGAAGCGCGAACTGGGCCTCGAGGGGAAATGCTTGATCGGTTTCGCCGGTCGCTGGGTGAGCGAAAAGGGGTTCGACGACCTGCTGCGGGCATTGCCGCTCGTGCGCGCTGAATTGCCCGCAGCGCATCTGGTGTTCGCTGGTGAACGCAATGTCGTCTACGACGATTTTTATCAGGTCTGCCAGCCGCTAATCGAAGCGCAACAGGAGCATATCACCTTCCTGGGTCTTATCCGGGATCGTCAGCAACTTGCGCACTTCTACGCCATGCTCGATCTGTTCGTGCTGCCCAGTCATACCGACATGATGGCGCTCACGCAGATCGAGGCGATGCTCTGCGGCACTCCGGTCGTGGCGACGGATATTCCCGGCGCGCGCGTGGTGGTGCGCGAAACCGGCTTCGGGCGCCTGGCGCCGCCGTATAATCCGCCAGCGCTGGCGCAGACGATCCTCGAGACGCTGCGCGACCGGGAACGTTATCGCCCAACCCCGGCTGGCGTGCGCCGCATTTTCAATACTCAGCAGACGATTGATGCGTATGAGCGGTTGCTTGATCGTCTGGTGCGCACGCGGAGCCGCACGAACCTTGCCGCGCGCGCAAGCCGCCGCCTGGTGCGCAGCACCCTCCACGTGATCGCGGCTGCGCCGGTGACGGCGACAACAACGATGCTGGCGTCATCCGCTCCGTCCACGGTCGATGCCCCGCGATCCGGGTCGCTTTCTGCTGAGGATCGGGCGATGCTCGAGCGTCTGCTGCGCAACGAAGCGGATATGGCGTACCGTCGCCGCGCCGTCACCCTGTTGGACTACCTCGAGCTCCGTAATGGCGAAACTGTGCTCGATTGCGGGTGCGGCATGGGGGTGTACCTCATGTTCATGGGGCGGTTGCGCCGGTTGAACCTGGTCGGCGTCGATGGCGACATGGATCGCCTGCGCTGGGCGGAGCGCGAGCGCGTGCCAGCCAGCCTGTCGCAGGTCGATATCCATCGCCTGCCGTTTGCCGACAACAGTTTCGACAAGGTGCTGATGTCCGAGGTGCTCGAACATCTCACCGATGACCGCGGCGCGCTGCGTGAAATCTTTCGCGTCCTCAAGCCCGGCGGCATTCTGGCGCTGAGCGTGCCGCACGCAAATTACCCGTTCTGGTGGGATCCGATTAACAAGACCATCGAGGCGCTTGGCGGGCGCCCTATTCAAAGCGCCGGACCGATTGCCGGTCTGTGGAGCAACCACTGGCGGTTGTATCGCCCCGACACCCTGCGCGATGTGGTGTCGGGTGCGGGTTTCGTCATCGAGGCGCTGGAAGAACAGACGCACTATGCGTTTCCGTTTATTCACTTCATCGTCTATAGCATCGGGAAGCCGTTGATTGAGAAGAATCTCCTGCCGCGCCGCTTCCGCGACAGCGCTGATCGGTTCCGCGGTGAGCGCAACAGCGGCAGCCTGCTGAACCCGATTAATCTCGGGGTTCGGTTGTTTCGTCTGTGCGACGCGCGCAATGACCATTTGCGCGGCGATGAGCAAACATTCGTCAGCATTGTGCTGAAAGCGCGGAAGCCTGTTTGAACCCCATACAACACGCGTGGCGCGCCGTTACAGCGTCGAATGGTTCGATCGACGCAACTGGCGTGATCAGGATTGCTCATGAAAGACGTCGTGCCGCCATCATCGGCAGTCGAAGATGAAGCTATCGCTTCTGAAAATGGTCTGCCGTCCACGGAACCCGCACTCTCCCGCTCCGACTCGCAGCGAGTCTCATATGCCAGCATGAACCTGTTTACGTTGCTTCTGTCCACGCTTGCCCCGGCGTGGATCGGTCAGGCGCTCCTGACCCGCACGCCGCCGGATTTGTGGGCAGGCGCCGCGCTGCTGACGCTTGCCAGCGCGGCGTTCGTTGCGCTGGGCGCATTGATGCGCAACTTGACGGCGGGAAATGAGCCTGCTGCTGCGCCACGGTTTGTTCTCTGGCTGGATCGCCTTCCTCCGTATTACCTGCTTTTCGTCCTGGCATTCGTTAGCAGCGGCATTGCATTCTGGTGTGCAGCGACGCCGGAGTTGCGCCCTGCTCCCGCTCTGATTGCGTGGCTGGCGAGCCTGTGCTTGTTTCTGGCGAGCGCTCGTTTGCTCGATCAGCGCCGCAACGACGGCTCCGGGGAAGAACCCTGGACTCGACGCGATCTTGTCGCAGTCGCCGCTCTGACGCTGGCTGCGCTTGCGTTGCGAATGACCATGATCGACGCCATCCCGCAGAATTTCGGCGGCGATGAGGGTGAGATGGGGCTGGAGGCGCGCCGCGTATTGGAAGGACGCATCACGAATCCGTTCGTCACCGGCTGGCTGTCGCATCCGACGCTCTGGTTCTTCCTTCAGGCGTTGTCGTTGAGCGTTTTCGGCAACAATGTCTTCGGTCTGCGCGCGTTGTCGGCGTTGATCGGCACGGCAACCGTTCCGCTGCTTTACATATTTGCGCGCCCGCTCTTCGGGCGCGGCGTCGCCTTTGGCGCCGCGACGCTGCTTGCCGTTTATCATTTTCACATTCACTTCAGCCGATTGGGGGTCAACAATATCGTTGATCCGCTCCTGGCGCTGTCAGCGTTCATGGCGTTCTTCACTGGCGTTCGCCGATTATCGTCCTTTGCGCTGGGATGGAGCGGCGTCATCTGCGGCGTTGCGCAGCACTTCTATATGGGGTCGCGCCTGACGCCGCTGCTGATCGTCGCGCTCGTTGCGCATCTGGCGATCGCCGACTGGCGCCGCTTTCGCTGGCTGGCGCCGCGCTTGCCTCTGATCGTTGGCGGATTTCTGTTGGGGTTTGGTCCGCTCATCGCCCATTTTATCAACGATCCATCCGCTCTGACGGCGCGCCTGGCGATGGTCGGCGTGGTGCAGAGCGGCTGGCTGGAACGGAAGCTGGCGGAAGGCGTTCCTCTGGCGCAGATTATGCTCGATCAGGCGCGCCAGAGTTTTGGCGCCTACACGTTCGTGCCGGACCGCGGCGCCTGGTACGATCCGAAAATCGCGCTGCTGGACTCGGTCTCGTCGGTGTTGCTGGTGCTGGGTGTGGCGCTTGCACTGGTCAACTGGCGGCGTTCTGAATGGTTTCTCCTGGTCGCCTGGCTGACCGGCGCAGCGGTGCTTGGCGGGATGCTCCTGGTCAACTCGCCTGAAAGTCCGCGGTATGTCACGACTGCGCCTGCGCTCTGCCTGCTGGTGATGCTGGCGCTTCACCGTATTACCGCCCTAGCGGGGCAGGCGTTTCAATGGACCGGTCGCGGGCGTGCGTTGACCACGCTGATACTGATTGCATTGCTGGCGGGATGGAACCTGAACTTCTATTTCCGCGACTATATCCCGCGCCGCACGTATGGCTGGACCCACACCGAAATTGCGACGAAACTGGCGCATTACGCGAATGCGCAACCGGCGCCAGTATATGTGTATATGTTCACCCCGCCGCGCATATTCTTCGGGAATGGGACCATCCGCTTCGTCGCCTCTGGCGTTGAAGGCATGGATGTGCACGAAACGATAACTGACCCTGCGCAGATCGCGCCGCCGCCCGACGGGAGACGTCCGCTCTTTATCTTCCTGCCGGAGCGCGAAGCGGAGCTTGCCATCGTGCAGCAACGCTTCCCTGGCGGCGTGATCGAACGCTTTCACGGGGAATGGGAGCCGGTCGTCCTGTTCATCGCCTATCTGCCGCCCTGATATCCGTACAGGAGAGCGCCCGTGAGCAACGGACGTTACCATGTGATTGTCGCTGGCAACATCGGCGTCGGCAAAAGCACGCTGGTCAGCATTCTGGCGAAAGAGTTCAACTGGCAGCCATACTACGAACTGGTCGCCGATCATCCGTACCTGGAAGACTACTACCGCGACCCGGAGCGCTGGGGTTTTCATTCACAAATCTGGTTTCTAACGCAGCGCTATCAGCAACACCTCGAAATCGCCGATACGCCGATTTCAGTCTGCCAGGATCGCAGCATATACGAAGATTATGAGGTCTTTGTCAAAGGGCTGTTGGAGCAACGTATCTTCAGCCACCGTGACTTTCGCACCTACCGGCAGTTGTTTCTGGCGCTGGTGCAGGGAATTGCGCCGCCGACCTTGCTTGTCCATCTGCATGCCAGCGTGCCGACGCTGATCCGGCGCATCCATGAACGTGATCGCCCCGCAGAGCGCGCCATTCCGCCAGCGTACCTGGAGCATCTCAACCGGCGCTACGACGAATGGCTGCGGCGTTTTGAACTGTGCCCGGTGTTGCGCATCGAAACCGACGATCTCGATTTTGCGCACGACGCTGCCGCACGGCGCGAGGTGATTGAGATGATCGCACAGGCGCTGGGGCTGCGCGGCATGGTGCAGGAGCGTTTCACGCCGTAATTGTAATCATTTCCTCATACTGGTCTGGCTAGCGCTGCCGGTATAATGCTTATGGTCCGCCTGTTGAGTGGACAGGCGGCCTAGATGATCGCTAAGGCGGCGCGCATGGGATCATACACTATTCATCTCCATTCCAGCATTATTCTTGATGCGCCTGTTGAGCGTCTCTGGCCCATTCTCTCCGACACCGACCGGACAAACCGCATGATCGGCTTACCAGCCTTCGAGCGCACTCGACCAGATCGCAATTTCGTGCAGATCGTCTATGGTCACTTTCTGGGGGCGCCGGTCAGTTGGCGTGAGCATCCCTTCGAATGGATTTTCGAGCAGCAGTTTGCAGTTGAGCGCGAATTCGCCCCACCGCTCCCCGTTGAGCGTCTGCAGACCGCTACTCGGTTCCTGCCGTTGCCAGGCAATCGCACAAAGATCGATGTCGAAGTGCACATAGCGCCGCGCAACGTTGTTGGAAACATCGGCGGGCGCCTGATCATCGGGCAGCGGATGCTGCGGCAGTTGCGCCAGGCGTACCGTAAACTGGGGCGTCTGGCGACTACGTCCGTACAGGTCTCGCTCCCGCCCGTGCGCCCGCCGCGCGTTGATCGCCACCGTCTCCGCATCGCTGCAGCACGCCTGCAGACGTTCGGCATCCGCGAGGCGCTGATCAACCGCCTGATCGATCACCTTGTGTCCGCCGATGATCCGCAAGTGCTCAAGATGCGCGCCTTTGCCCTGGCTGATATGTGGGGCGAGCCGCGCATGGAAACGTTGCGCATGTGCCTGTATGCCACCCGCGTCGGCTTGCTCGATCTCGAATGGGATGTGCTCTGCCCCAGTTGCCGTGGACCAAACCAGCGCGTTAATAGGCTCAACGACCTCGAGCGCGACGCCTACTGCCCGTCATGCGACGTGCGCTACCAGGCCAGCTTTGATGAGTCGATCGAGGCGCGTTTCAACGTTCATCCATCTATCCGTGACGCGGCGGATGTTCCCTACTGCATTGGCGGACCAGCCAACACGCCCCATATCGTGGCGCAACTTGCGTTGCCAGCCCAGAGCCAGCGCGAGGTGCGGTTGCGCCTCACCCCTGACCGCTATCGACTACGCAGTCGTCAGATGACAGGTCGGGCGTTGTTTGAAGTTGTTGAGTCTGGTGCGCCGCAGGAACTACACGTCGCTTTTGGCAATGACTCTGCCGTGATTGACCGTTCACTGATCGGAGCAGGCGAGGTGGCGATCTTCATCGATAATGTCACCGACACCCCGGCTCTGATTGTCATCGAGCGCAGCGAGTGGAGCGCGCAGGCGACTAGTGCGGCGTTGGTGACCTCGCTTAGCGAGTTTCGTCAGTTATTCTCGTCAGAAGCGCTCTCACCCGGGACAAGTCTCGCCATTCGAAGCCTGACGTTTCTGTTCAGCGATCTGAAGGGTTCGACCGCACTCTATGAGGAAATTGGCGACTCGCCAGCCTATGCGCGCGTCCGTGACCATTTTGCGCTGATGAGCGCCCTCATCAGCGCCCATAACGGAACAATCGTCAAGACAATCGGCGATGCGGTCATGGCGGTCTTCGCCTCAACCGAAGCCGCCGTCGCGGCGGCAATCGAGATTCAGCGCGAATTCACCCTCGGCGAAATAGCGCGCGGCAACCCGGCGTTGCGAGTCAAACTGGGATTGCACAGCGGTCCCTGTATTGCCGTCAACGCCAACAACCTGCTCGACTACTTCGGCTCGACGGTGAACATTGCAGCCCGTGTGCAAAGCGAGAGCGTCGGCGGCGATATTGTGTTGACCGACTCCGTGACCAACGATCCATCGGTGCAGTCCTTGCTTGAACGTGAACGTGTTCGTCGTGAGCCTTTCGAGTGTGAATTGCGCGGCCTCTCGCAGCGATTCCGGTTGACGCGCATCTGGGTGACGCCTCCGATTGATGCTGCTGTTGCGCCATTGACAGAACCGCCCGCCAGGGCTACAATACAAGGCGTCACGGGGCGTGGCGCAGCCTGGTAGCGCACCTGAATGGGGTTCAGGAGGTCGCTGGTTCAAATCCAGTCGCCCCGACCACTCTCCCCTTGCAAAACCGCCAGGCGACCTGTAACGTCTGTTGCAGGTCATCGTTGTGTTGGCAATTCAATTGCGCATCCTCTTGCATCGCCTTGACGCTTGCGCTATAATGCCTCTAGTTTTACGCATGACGGGGTGCTGCTGCGCCCTGACACGCACAGTTTCTATCCAGGGCGTAAAAGATTACACGACACTGCCGCCGCCGCAGTTCGGACACCGGGAGGATCGCCATGGCACGGATGAGCCTGCAAACGGCTTTTGACCAGGCCCGGCAATGGCTCGAAACCAATGACCTCGATCGTGCGATCGGGATGGCGCACCACATTCTCGAGACCTATCCCCACTGCCTGGAAGCGCACCAGATGCTCGGAGAAGCGCGTCTGTCCAGTCGTCAGTACGAGGACGCGCGCGCCGATTTTGAGCGCGTGCTGCAGTTCGACCCTGAACATATTCCGGCGCTCGTCGGGCTGGGGATGAGTTGTGAACGGCTTGGGCAACTGGATCGCGCCATCGCTGCGTTCGAACGCGCGCTCGAGATCAAGCCCGATCTGCCGGAGCTGCGGAATCAGTTGCTGCGGCTCTATACCGATGCGTGGGGCAGTGAATACGCTCATCTGCGCCTTAGTCGCGCCGGTCTGGCGCGCCTGTACGCCAAAGGTCATATGCTGCCGCAAGCCATCTCGGAATTTCGCCAGGTGGTGGCAGACCAGCCTGATCGCCTCGATGCACGGGTGGCGCTTGCAGAAGCGCTCTGGCGCGATGAACAGGAAGAAGAAGCGGCAGAGACGTGTCGCGCCATTCTTGCAAAGCATCCGCACGTGCTGAAGGCCAACCTGATTCTGGGGTATATTGAACTCGCCTCTGGCAATCCGTCCGGTGAACACTACTGGCGGACGGCGGCAGCCATCGATCCGTATCAGGTTATGGCGCGCACTCTGTTTGAGTCGCTTCCGCCTGTTGATGTGCCGGAACCAATGCTGCCGGAGTGGGACGAGATCGCGTGGCTCAACCGGCAGGCGTCCGCTCCAGCCGAGCAATTGGCTGCGACTCGTTCGATGGAAGCGACGACGCCAACCGCCGTTTCAGCGCCTCCGCCGCCTCCGCCGCCCGCTCTCACCCCAACGTATGCCGATAGCGACGATTTCCTTGCCAGCCTCCTGGCAATTGATGCTGCACCCCCGCTTGTCTCGCATCCCGTTGAAGAGACCGATGTTGATGTCAGAGATACGCGCCCGTTCACGTTGGAAGAGTTAGGGTTGAGCGACGTTGAGCTTGCAAGCGCTGGCGCTCCGGAAGAAGAAATGTCCGCGACTGCGGACGTTGCGGCGCAAGCGGAAGCCGCGACCGTCGCGCCTGCGGCGGAGGAGACGCCCGACCTGAGCGCGATGCAGCCGTTCTCGCTGGAAGAATTGGGGTTGACCCCGGAAGAGATTGCGGCGCTCGACAGCGTGTCCGCCAGCGCGCCTGCGGCGGAAGAAGCGCCCGACCTGAGCGCGATGCAGCCGTTCTCGCTGGAAGAATTGGGATTGACCCCGGAAGAGATTGCGGCGCTCGACAGCGTGTCCGCCAGCGCGCCTGCGGCGGAAGAAGCGCCCGACCTGAGCGCGATGCAGCCGTTCTCGCTGGAAGAATTGGGGTTGACCCCGGAAGAGATTGCGGCGCTCGACAGCGTGTCCGCCAGCGCGCCTGCGGCGGAAGAAGCGCCCGACCTGAGCGCGATGCAGCCGTTCTCGCTGGAAGAATTGGGGTTGACCCCGGAAGAGATTGCCAGCTTAAGCGGCGAGACGATCACCTCTGCGTCCGAGGCGGCGCAACCCGAAGATGTCGATATTGACATGCAGCCTTTTTCGCTCGACGACATTGAGTTGGAGGGAATCGGGCGCACGCCGGCGGTCAGTCTTGGCGCCAGCGGTCTCGGCGCGGTTGATGTGCCGCCCGACCTGCAACCCTTCTCGATTGAGGAACTGGAAACCGGCAGCATGAGCGGTCAGGCGGACCTCGGAGAACTGCCGCCATCGTTGCAACCGTTCTCGCTCGATGAACCGCCAGCGTCGCAACGCCCTCGCATGGCGGGTTTGACGCCAGAGGAAGTGATCGAAAGTCCGCTCGAAGAGGAAGAAACCTTCTTGCCGCGCGGCTTTAGCTGGCAACAGCCAGCGCAGCGCACTGAACCATCGTTCTTCAAGTCGGCGTCTGCGCCATCAACGCCCGAAACGGGCACGATCTTCTCGAAACTGCAGAAGCAGCGCGAAAGCGTGCAATTGCCGGGCGCAGAAGAGCCGCCTATGCCGCCAATCGCCCCGGATGAACATCTGGGACTATTTTCGCTGGACAATGTATCATTGCGTGACGATGAGCCAGTCGAGGCGGGCGCGCCAGTCGCTGCCGTCGCGCCTGCTGAGGAAGAGCGACCGCAACCTGTCATCTCCTCCGGTTTGCCAGAACAACCAGCTCAGAGAGAGGACGTCGCCGCGCCATCATCCTCTGGCGAGCAACCGCACATTGCGTCGCTCGAGGAGGTGGAAAGCATTGAGTCGGCTATTGCCAGCGGAGTCATTCAGCCCTTCTCATTCGCCGATCTGGGGCTGACCGAGGAGGAAATCGCCGCTCTCGGACTGAGCGCCGCACCTGAAACGCCGGT
>JAUQOW010000197.1 GCA_030550675.1 Chloroflexota bacterium | reverse complement strand
CTTTCAGCAGCATGTTTTGCTGCCGCTGAAAGGAGTGTAGCGCCGCGCCCGACAGCGCGCGTCTGCCTGTCGGCTACGCCAGAGTATGCCGCATGGCGGATTTCATATACGGCGAGAGGCGGGAGGGTGAAAGGTTGCAGGCGGATCCGTTGCACGTTGAATGTTGCGCGCAGGGAGTGCGCGGCTGGCGCACGCCCGCGCATCGCCGGGCATCCCCGAAAACACTGCACGTGACTCAAGGTTGCAGATAGGGCGCATTGCTAGCCGCCAGCCCGCCTGTCGGGTTGCTATTGTAGCGTCGTGGCGGCGCCACGCCCAGGGGCGCTGACGGGCGCATCGCCCATCGCCCGGAGCACCGTGATCCGTAGGGACGCAGCACCGCCACACCCAGGGTGGCAGGCATCGCAAGTGCAGATTTCGTCGCACGCCCTCGTGTTGAACTGCTCGTTTCGGTTATCAGGATGCGCAAACTCCCCTGTCTCCCCCCTTCGCCCCCGCATGCGGGAAGGAGCGAAGGGGGGCGCGGGAGAAGGGGGCAGGTGGATGAGAGCAACACACAACCGCCGGGCGATCGTCACTTTCTCACCGCTCCTCCGATTTACGCCGCGCACGTTGTTTTGCCGCCAGCAACCGGGCAAGCTGCTCTTCCGTCGCTTCTGGCGACCCGGCACGCCTGCCGGACGATGGAGCGCGAGACTCAGACGCTCCTGGCGCAGACGCCGGTGAACGCGCCTCTGGAGAGGGCAGCTGCTGTTGAGCGGTCTGCGCACTCACTGGCGGCGGCGCTGGCTGATCCGTCCCGGCGTTGTCGCGCAGCGGAGAAACGCGTGCAGCGGTTGCACGTCGTTTCGCAGCGCCGAGGCGGGTCATAGTCGCTGCCACCTCCGGCGCGGTGACAGGCGATGGGCGTCGCTGGCGGAGCCGCTCCAGCCAGGGCGCTACATCTTCCATCCGCAGCATCACGCGCCGCACAGCAATGTCGAGGGGCCAGAGCAGAAGCGCCAACCAGAGCAGCGGAAATCCGATTTCCCGGACCGAACCAACATTCTGATTCGGTGACGCAAATGCAGTTTCCGGCGAGGGGTTGACTCGTCCGCCGCTGATGCCCGCCACCTCAGTGAGCAACGGCAGATTTTCGCGCTGTGCGCTGTATTCCAGCGAGTAACTGACCACAATGCCGGTCACAGCAACGCCCAACTGACGTCCTTCCGCATCGGAAGCCGCCACCTGCGCCAGATACACTCCTGGCGACGGCGTATCGACAACCGCGCGGTACTGTCCCGGACCGATCTGCTGAAACTGGACCGCCGTCCCCTGATTCTGCGGATCGACGGCGCGCCCCGCAATGACCAGATTGTTGAGCGGACGCCCCTGCTCGTCCTGAGCGGTCAACTCCAGAAACGCACGCGGACCGGCGGCGGTCGCGCGGAGTTCGAGCGTCCCGCTTTCGCGCGGCGGGAGCAGGAGATCGACAAGCCCGCCAGCGAAGCGCGGAAACTGATCCCATGTGATCCAGTCGCGCGCCCAGCGCCCCTGCACATCGCTTGTCCAGGCGACGACGCGCCCCAGACCGTACTGCCACTGTGCAAGGAGCGGTTTACCGCCGGGCGTGAAAAGGAACGTCCGCGCCGCGTCGCGCACTTCCGTACCGTTGTAGCCATAGAGCGGCGGCAATCCGCCAAGGCTGCGGATGACTGGCGAGGGCAGCCCTGCCTGCGGTTCAATGCGCTGCTCAACGATGTCGCGCCCGGCAGCGATAATCGTCTCCTGCAAAAAGATGCGCGGCACGTCCTCCACCCTGGTCACGCGATAGGAACGACCGCCGCCCGCGTTTGCCACATCCACCAGATTGGGATTGGCATCTTCACCAATGGCAACTGTCGAAATCGTCACGCCAGCAGCGCGCATCTGCGCAATCAAATCGCTATAGTTGCTTTCCGCGATCCCATCGGTCAGGAGAAGGACATGCTTAACCTTCGCATCGGCAGCCGCCAGCGCCTGCGCCGCCTGCTCGATGCCGGGTCGAATATTCGTGCCGCCGCCGATGCCAAACGAACCAAGCGCTCGTTCAATTTCGACCATCGAGGGGAGACGCTGGAGCGGCAGCACCCAGCTGGCTGTGTCATCAAACACGACCAGCCCCACCTGATCGATGGGCGTCAAACCAAGGCTCGCCTGATAGACCGCTTCTTTCGCAAGATCGAGCCGATTGCGTCGGCTTCCGCCCACCAGCTCCGACATGCTGCCACTGCGGTCGATCACCATCACCAGCGCCAGATCAGGTTGCTGCCTGGTGTCGAGCGGATCGAGCAACACCGGCAACACCGGCTCCAGCGGCGTGCGACGGTATCCGCCAGCGCCAAACGAGTCAATGCCGCCGACCATTGCAAGCCCGCGACCCAGTTCGCGCACATAGACCGGCAGCGCCTCCATCAATGTGCGCGGTATGTCGCGCGCTGGCGTATCAACGATGATCACTCCGGCATAGGCGCCGAGCTGGTCCAGCGTGGCAGGCGCCTGATCAGGCGGGAGGAGGTCGACGCGCACTTCAGCGGCGCGCAGCGCGTTGCGCAGATTGATGGCGCGCGTCTCATCGGAAGCGATCAACAGCAGGCGCGGCGGTCCCAGCACTTCGGTAAACGCAGCCCCGCGATTATTTTGCGGCTCAGTGTCGCCGTCCGCATCAAGGCGCACTTCGAGGCGACGGAAGCCAGTCTCGCCCGACGGCACGCGAATATCGACGGCGCTCGATCCTTCGGGAATAGAAAGTTCTTGCTCTCCGACCAGTTGCCCGTCCACGAACGTTTGCAGACGCCCGCTGGTGGCGTAGTTGGAGGTCATATTCGCCTGCAAGATGAGGTCCTGCCCTTCCCGCACCACTGCTGGCGCACTGAGCCCGGCGACGATCACATCGGGACCCCGCTCGCCTGGCAGGTACACCACATCAATCGGCACGCCGCGAATAGCGGCGAGTTGCGCTGCGTCCGCCACACGTCCCGCATTTTCGCCGCCATCCGAGATAAGCACCAGGCGCTTTTGCGTTTCCGCTGGAAAGAGCGCCAACCCCAACTGCACCGCCTCCTGAAGATTGGTGCGTGTGGTGATCGGAACCGACGTCAGGCGACTCAGCGGACCGATAGGTCCCGGAGCGCGCTCCACCAGCGCATTTTCGCCAAACACCACCACTGCCGCCCGGTCGCCCGGAGGCATGGCAGCCAGCGCGTCGTTGACATACTGCAGCGCACGCTCGCGTTGCGCTGGCGTCATCGAGTCGGACACATCGATCAGGAACACCGTGGTCAGTTCGCGCACCGGCAGGACGACCTGCGTTCCGGCGAGCGCCAGGGTGAGCGCAAGAAGGATGACGCTGCGCAATATCAGGCTCGACCAGAAGCGCCACGGGGCGAGGCGGCGCGGCGTTAGCAGCGTCAAAGCCCACAGCGCCGGAATCAGCGCCAGCAGCGTCAGCGCGAGGGGTGTGATGAACGAGAGGCGAATCATGGTTTCAGTATACCATGACAAATATATTCATGGCGCGTTGTCGCCTGTTACCTGCCGATAATCAAACCTTTCTCAATGACGCATCGCGCCTGTGCTATAGTGACACCGCATAATCTGCGCCCTGACCGAACGATGTATCGACGGGGATACGCCCATGGCTGTCACGCGCTCACAGCCTCCTGTTCCAGAGCAGGCGCCGCACCCAAGCGGCGATAACCGCTTCAAACTGCTCGAAGCCACGATGAAGAAACACCAGTATCGCCCGGATGCGCTGATCGAGGTGTTGCACCGCGCTCAGGAACTGTTTGGCTATCTTTCAACCGATCTGCTGCTCTACATCGCCAACAGCCTGCGTCTGCCGCCGAGCCGGGTGTATGGCGTGGCGACGTTCTACCACTTCTTCTCGCTGGCGCCGAAAGGCGAGCATTCGTGCGTCGTCTGCCTGGGAACCGCCTGCTACGTTCGCGGCGCAGCGGCAATTCTGGCGGCTGCCGAGCAGACATTGGGCGTCAAGGCGGGGCACACCACGCCTGACGGTCGTCTGTCGCTGGAAACGGCGCGTTGCCTCGGCGCGTGCGGCATCGCGCCGACGGTCGTGTTCGATGGCACAGTCACCGGTCATCAGACGCCGGAACAGGTGCAGGTCTGGCTGGAGCGCCTTATGAGCAAGGATTAATCACTCAGTTCTTAGTTCTTGGTTCTCACCATGGATCTGAGCGAACTTCTGGCAATTGCCGAACATGAAAACGCACTGCGTCGCCCGATCTGCATCCGCTGCTGCACGGCGCTTGGATGCCAGTCGGCGGGATCGCTTTCACTGAAGCAACGTCTCGAAGAAGCAGTTGCCGAAGTGGATCGCACCGACATTGAGGTGATCGGCGTCGGCTGCATGGGGCTGTGCGGTCACGGTCCGCTGGTGCGGATCGACCCGGCGGGCATCCTCTACGAGCATGTGCATGCCGCCGATGCCCCGTCAATCGTCGCAGCCCTCGACGGCGGCGAAGCCACGGCGCCACGAGGCGATCCGCAACACCCCTTCTTCACGCTGCAAAAACGGATCGTCCTGGAAAACAGCGGCGTCATCGACCCGGAACGCATCGAGTCGTACATCGCGGCTGGCGGGTATCAGGCGCTCTACCATGTGCTGCACGACATGACCCCGGCGGAAGTGATCGACGTCGTCACCCGCAGCGGACTGCGCGGACGCGGCGGCGCCGGGTACCCGACCGGGCTGAAGTGGGCGACGGTCGCCAAAAGCCACGGCGATCGCAAATATGTCGTCTGCAACGCCGACGAAGGGGACCCCGGCGCTTTCATGGATCGCAGCATTATCGAGAGCGATCCGCACAAAGTGCTCGAAGGCATGGCGATTGCCGCGTATGCCGTCGGCGCAGACCAGGGGTATGTCTACGTGCGCGCTGAGTATCCGCTGGCGATCCAGCGCCTGCAACGGGCAATTGCGCAGGCGCGGCGGTTTGGCTTGCTCGGCGCGCAGATTTTCGACGCCGGGTTCACCTTCCGGGTTGATATTCGCGTCGGCGCCGGCGCATTCGTATGCGGCGAAGAAACGGCGCTCATGGCATCGATCGAGGGTCGGCGCGGTCAGCCGCGCCCGCGTCCGCCCTATCCCGCCGAGAGCGGGCTGTGGGGCAGACCCACGCTGGTCAACAATGTCGAGACCTTCGCCAACATCCCGCCGATCATTCGTAACGGCGCTGAATGGTTCGCCTCGATCGGCGCGGAGAACAGCAAAGGCACGAAGGTCTTTGCGCTGACCGGCAAGATCCGCCACACCGGATTGATTGAAGTGCCGATGGGAGTCACGCTGCGCCAGATTGTCGAGGATATGGGGGGCGGCGTGCCCGAAGGCAAAGTCAAAGCGGTGCAGACAGGCGGACCGTCGGGCGGTTGCATTCCCGCCGCATTGCTCGACACGCCGGTTGACTATGAGTCCTTGCAGCGCGTCGGCTCGATCATGGGGTCGGGCGGCATGGTGGTCATGGACGACGCGACCAATATGGTCGATGTTGCGCACTTCTATATGGAGTTCTGCAAGGACGAGTCGTGCGGCAAGTGCATTCCGTGCCGCACAGGGACCGCGCAAATGCTGCATATGCTCGACCTGATCCGATCCGGTCAGGCGACCGCCGCCGATCTCGCACGGCTCGAACAACTCTGCATTATGGTCAAAGAAACCAGCCTGTGCGGTCTTGGTCAGTCGGCGCCGAATCCGGTGTTGAGCACGATGAAATACTTCCGCGAGGAGTATGAGGCGTTGGTCAGGGGTTAGAGGTTAGGAGTTAGGGGTTAAGGGTTTAGGGGTTAGGGGTTTTTGGGAAGGAAAAGCGATGGCTGCGCGAACGTTTACGATCAACGATCAACTGATCAGCGCGCGGGAAGGAGAGACGATCCTTCAGGCGGCGCGGGAGCACGGCATCTTCATCCCGACGCTCTGTTACCTCGATGGGGTGAGCGCCGTCGGCGCCTGTCGGCTCTGCCTGGTCGAAATCGAAGGCAGCCGCGTGCTGCGTCCGGCATGTGTGACGCCGGTGGTGGAAGAGATGGTTGTGCGCACCGATACCGGGCGTCTGCGCGAGTATCGCCGCATGATTGTCGAACTGCTCTTTGCCGAGCGCAACCATGTATGCGCAGTATGTGTCGCCAATGGTCATTGCGAACTGCAAGACCTTGCGATCGCCGTCGGCATGGATCACGTGCGCTTCGATTACGCCTTCCCGCGCTGCGACGTCGATATTTCCCACCCGCTCTTCGGGATCGACCATAACCGCTGCGTCCTCTGCACCCGCTGCGTGCGGGTGTGCGACGAAGTCGAAGGGGTGCATACCTGGGACGTGGCGGGGCGCGGCGCCGATGCGCGGGTGATTACCGATATGCGCCAGCCGTGGGGCGAAGCGCGCAGTTGTACGTCGTGCGGCAAATGCGTGCTCGCCTGCCCGACCGGCGCAATCTTTCGCCGGGGCGCAACTGTCGGTGAAATGGAGCGCGACCGCAACAAGATTGCGTATATCGTCGCTGCACGCGAGCAGCGCTGGTAAGTGCGAGGGAGCATCGTGGGACGATTACGACTGGCGACAATCTGGCTCGGCGGCTGTTCGGGGTGCCACATGTCGTTCCTTGATCTCGATGAGTGGCTCTTCGAACTGGCGCAGCACATTGATCTGGTGTACAGCCCGCTCGCCGATGTGAAAGAATACCCGGAGCGCGTCGATGTCGCGCTGGTCGAAGGCGCTGTCGCTAACGAGGACCACCTGCATCTGATTCGTCAGGTGCGCGAGCGAACGCGCGTTCTGGTCGCCTTCGGCGATTGCGCCGTCACTGGCAATGTCACGGCGTTGCGCAACCCGCTTGGCGCGCCAGAGGCATTGCTCCACACCATCTACGTTGAGCGCGTCGGGACTGCGGGTTGCATGCCGCACGCCCCCGGCATCCTGCCGCCGCTGATCGATAGAGTCCAACCGGTGCACAAAATCGTTCCGGTCGATGTCTATCTACCCGGATGTCCCCCGCCTGCACCGCGCATTCGCGCATTACTCGAACAGATCATCGCTGGCGGCGAGATCCGCCTGACCGGACGCGAGATGATCAAGTTTGGCTGAGAAGACGCGAGACGCCTATGACCCGCCAGATCCTGATAGATCCGGTCACCCGGATTGAAGGACACGCAAAGATCAGCATTCACCTGGATGACAACGGCGAGGTGCAGGAAGCGCGCTTTCATGTCACCGAGTTTCGCGGCTTCGAGCGTTTCTGCGAAGGGCGTCCGTTTTGGGAGATGCCGGGCATCACAGCGCGCATTTGCGGCATCTGTCCGGTCAGCCATTTGCTGGCGTCCGCCAAAGCAGGCGATGCGCTGCTCGCAGTCACCATTCCGCCTGCCGCCGAGAAACTGCGCCGCCTGATGAACCTGGGGCAGATCGTGCAGTCGCATGCGCTCAGTTTCTTCCACCTGAGCGCTCCCGATCTGCTGCTCGGCTTCGACAGCGATCCGGCGCAGCGCAACATCTTCGGACTGATGGCTGCCGACCCGACGCTGGCGCGTGCCGGCATCCGGCTGCGACAGTTCGGGCAGGACATCATCGCCATGCTTGGCGGCAGCAAGATTCATCCGGCATGGGCTGTCCCCGGCGGCGTTCGTTCAGCGCCAACCGCAGCACAACGCGCCGAGATTGCGCAACGACTGCCGGAAGCGCGCGCAACTGTGCTCGACGCGCTCCGACGCTTCAAAGCTCTGCTTGACACGCACCGCGATGAGGTGGCGACGTTTGGCGACTTCCCGTCGCTCTTCCTGGGATTGGTCGGTCCAAACGGCGAGTGGGAGCATTACGATGGGCATCTGCGCGTGGTAGACTCAGGCGGCGCGATTGTCGTCGATCAGGTCAAGCCGTCCCGCTACCGCGACATCATCGCCGAAGCGGTCGAGCCGTGGTCGTACCTGAAGATGCCCTACTACCGGGCGCGCGGGTATCCCGCCGGGATGTACCGCGTTGGTCCGCTGGCGCGGCTGAATATCTGCACCCGGATCGGCACGCTGCTGGCGGACGCCGAACTTGGAGAAATGCGGCAGCGCGCCGGCGGTATCGCCACTTCATCGTTCTACTACCATTACGCGCGCCTGGTCGAAATCCTGGCGGCGCTGGAACGCATTTCGCTGTTGCTCGACGACCCGGACCTCGACTCGCCGCGCTTGCGCGCTGAGGCGGGGGTCAATCAGTTCGAAGGCATCGGCGTGAGCGAAGCGCCGCGCGGAACCCTGTTTCACCACTACACCGTCGATGCGCACGGTCTGATCCAGAGCGTAAACCTGATCATCGCCACAGGACACAACAACCTGGCGATGAACCGGACGATTGCGCAGATCGCGCGGCGCTACGTCAAGGGCGACCGGATCAGCGAAGGCGCATTGAACCGGGTCGAAGCGGGCATCCGCGCCTACGATCCGTGCCTCAGTTGCTCAACACACGCCGCCGGAATGATGCCGCTGGTGATCACGCTTGTCGCCGCCGACGGCACAGTGCTCGACGAGGTGCGGAGGTAACGTTGACGGCGGGAAGGTTACAGGTTGAAGGTGTAAGGTTTACAGGTGGAAGGTAGTCGTTGAACGTTGCACATCGCACGTTCCAGCCTCTGACCCCTGACCCCTTCCCGATTCTCAGTTCTCGGTTCTCAGTTCTCGGTTCTCAGTTCTCAGTTCTCAGTTCTCGGTTCTCAGTTCTCAGTTCTCAGTTCTCGGTTCTCAGTTCTCGGTTCTCAGTTCTCGGTTCTCAGTTCTCGGTTCTCAGTTCTCGGTTCTCAGACATGCAGACTCCGGCGCCCCACGTCCTCATCATCGGCTACGGCAACGACCTGCGCGGCGACGACGCGGCAGGGCGCGCAGCGGCGGAGCGGCTTGCCGCGCTCGGTCTGCCAGGCGTCCAGGTTCTTTCCGTTCCCCAGTTGATGCCGGAACACGCGGCGCTGCTGGCGCAGGCGCGCATAGCAATTTTTATTGACGCCGACGCAAGCGGCTGTCCGATCGCACGGGTGACCCGCCTGACGCCTGGCGCCGCCTGGAGCGCACCCGGTCACACCGCTGATCCCGAAGGGCTGCTGTCGCTCACCGCAGCCGTGTATGGGCAGTCGCCAAACGGCTGGCTGATCCGTATTCCGGCAAGCGACTTCACCCCCGGCGCGCCCCTGTCACCACAGG
>JAUQOW010000196.1 GCA_030550675.1 Chloroflexota bacterium | reverse complement strand
CGCCTATCTCTTCGCGCGCAATGTTCATGAACGCTTCCAGGCGCCGGGTTGGCGCCGCCAGCGCATTCGCCTCACCCAGAAAAATCGACCGCCGCATCAGCAGAGAATCGCCGAGAAAGGCGCGCACCGCCTGCGCGTGTGCGCGAAACTCATCAGGCGACTTGATGCGAAAACGGCGATCACGGTAGAAGTCGCAGAAGGTGCAGGTATTGAACGAACATCCTTCGGTCGCCTGCAACACAACCGCCATATACTGATCCGGCGGCAGAATGCCAACCGGATCGTACACCCGCGCGAACGTCGCCTTATCCGCCAGGTGCGCCGCTGCGTCGAACCGCGCCGCGCGTTCAATCATCTCCAGCGCGCCACCCAGCGCGCCATTGGCGCCAGCGCGCACCGACGACTCAACCGCCAGCACATCACGCAACGCCGCCATCCGCGCCGCCGCCGAGTCAATCAGGTCCACTGCCTCGGCATCGCTCAGGCGACGCCGAAGCAGTTCGCCTTCCACGCGACGCTTTTCGAGCACCTCGCCGTTCAGCCCGCGCCGGTACGTGCGACCATTGCGAACCAGCGCCCATAACCGACCGCCGCAGTCATACGTCAGCACCTCATACGTGCCAAACATCACGCTGATCGCGCCAGGTTTGGCGCTGATCGTCACCTGCTCGCCATCAATTGTGAAATGAAAAACCATCGCTGAAACATGTGGGCGGATGCCCATAGACATCCGCCCGATCACGCCTTATGACGGCGCCGGAGTCAGCTTCGGCTGCCGCAGGAGACTGTCGCGCCCAAGCATCCAGAGCGCTCCCAATCCCAGCAACACCGTCACAAGACTGATGATCCATCCAATCGCTGGCAGCGCCGTCAGCACAACCAGCAACAGCAACCCGAGCGCCAGCGGAGCGAATGGTCGCTCAACCCAGGATGGCCGGACGCGCAGCAGGATCTGCCGTCCAGCCTCGAAGCCCACTACGATCTGTACCACATATGCAACGACGAGAATGGTCAACACTGCCAGCGCCAGCCCCAGAATCACCCCTGCAGCGATGATGATGCCCATCAGACCGCTCAGTTTCACGACGTTGAGCAGAATCGCGGCGACTATGGTGAGCAGGACGACGATGACAAACGCCAATATGACCGCCAGAACGCTGACGATGCCCCAGCCAAGGCTGGCAACAGGCCTGGTCTCCAGTTCGCCAACGGTTCTTTGCAGCATGCGCGGCGTCAGCCACACAAGGAGCAGACCGAGCAGGAACAATCCGGCAAAGCGCCGCGCCACGTCGAAGAGCCAGTCTGCAATGGTTGGTTGGGGCGGCGTCGCCCGTGGCGCTTCCGTGAAGCGCACCTGCCCTGCAACCACGCCAGCGGGAATGGTTGCTGGCAGACTGCTGGTGTACGCCAGATTGCCGCCGATCCGCGCTTCGCGATCCACCGTCAGACCGGCGGGCGCCGACGGCGGTGACGCCACACCTTCAATTCGCATTTGTGAAATCCAGGTCGGCGCTGTTGTCGCATCGACCGCCGCCTCGACATCCCCGCCGACAACGCCGCGGAGCAGCAGACTGTTCCCGCCAAAGAGAACATCGCCATCAACTGTGCCGGACAGCAACGCCTGCCCGCCGCCAAAGATCAACGATCCTCCCATGACGCTGCCGGGCAGCATCTCGATGCTTGCACCGATTCCCAGCAGCGTATCGCCAATGCGCGCCTGCGGATCGAGACGAACAATTCCCGCTGCGACCCGCACATCATCAGCGACCGTACCATTCAGGACGACCCCGCCGCCCATGGCGAGCAGATCGCCCTCGATCACGCCGTTTATTTCGATCGTCTGCGCCATTGCGACGACATCGCCGACCACCCGTCCATTGATGATCACCGTTGCGGCAGTCACCAGCAGATCATCAGGTATTGTTTCGCTTGCATCAATGACAACCCGCTCGCCTGAACGACGATCAATCGCCGCGACGCTTGCAGGCGTCAGAGCGAGGATAAGCATAGCCACCATCGCCAGCAATGCCGCCAGACGACGCGCCTTGCTCAGATTCATGGATATGCTCCTCTCCTGACCTTCGTTTTCTAGAGGTAGCAGTATCGGGGTGCAGAGTTTATCATAGGACACTGGCAGGAGTATTGCGGAAAAGAAGTATGTGCGACAGGGTTAAGGATGCGCTACTCGAGACAAAACGTGCTATACTGCGGCGCGTGTATTCCAACAGGAGCGTTCCATGCGAATCTACAAAGCCAAGGCGCCGATGCGGATCGGCTTTTTCGGCGGCGGCACTGATGTCAGTCCGTATGCCGAGGAATACGGCGGCAAGGTGCTCAACTGTACGATTGATAAATATGTGCGTTGCATGCTGCGTCCCAGCAAAGAGCCGGGGATCATCATCCGCTCGCTCGACCTGGAAGAGGTCAGCCGCAAGACGACCGGGCACTGGGATGGACGACTCGATCTGCCGCAGGCGGTGCTCGACGCCGCTATGCCGCCTTCCGAAGGGGTCGAGGTGATCATGTTCTCCGATGTGCCCCCTGGCTCTGGGCTTGGCTCATCATCGGCGCTGGTCGTCAGCATGCTGAAGTTGATCGGCGCTGCCTATCAGATCAACCTCGACCCGCATACCCTGGCGGAACTCGCCTACCGGATCGAGCGCGTCGATCTGGGCATTCCTGGCGGGCGGCAGGATCAGTATGCAGCGGCGTTCGGCGGCATGTGCGTCTACCACTTCGGCAAAGGGCGCGTGATCGTCGAGCCGGTGCTGAGCGATCCGACTGCGCTGCTCGAACTGGAAAGCTGCCTGCTCCTCGGCTATATTGGCAGCCGCAAATTGCTCACGCAGCACCTGGTTGACGATCAGGTGCGTCGTCTGAAGGAGGGCGACACTCTTCGCTACCACGACGAGACTAAAGCCTTCGTCGATGAGGCGGTTCACCTGCTGCGCGGCTTGCGCATCGCCGACTTTGGCAGATTGCTGCACGATGCATGGGAGGTGAAGAAAGCCTTCTCACCCTACATCGCTCCTCCCGAGGTCGAAGAAATCTACGCCCTGGCGCGTCGTCATGGCGCGTGGGGCGGCAAGATCACCGGCGCTGGCGGCGGCGGCTTCATGGTCTTCGCCTGCCCCTTCGACCGGCGGCTCGAACTTGAGCGGGTGCTGAGCGAAGCCGGGGTGCAGATCCGCCACTTCTCCTTCACCACCCAGGGCGTGCATGCGTGGTCGGTTGAGGTGGAGGATCAAACCGACAGATGACCGTCGCCCGCCCCTGACACTCCTGTGATCAACCGGCGCCTGATAGGAAGATCAACCAGATATTCGGCAATCCCGTGATCTGCGTTGGCTTCGACAGGCTCAGCCAACGCAGGTTGAGCCTGTCGAAACCAGCGCCGACCGCTCCACAGGCGCAAGCGTGATTGTCTGAGTTTTGGGTGATCTTGAGGTGCAGCGCGCAACACGAGCGTTCCTGCAACCGTCCGGGTGAGGGTTGTCTCTGCTCACGCCTCACCCCGTAATGAAGGAATTAGATCCGGTAAACCCAGGCTGCCAGGTCACGCGTTCTATGAGCTGCGGGCTAAAGCCCTTGCTCAGGACGTGGAAGCCCCGCAGGGGCTTGCACGATCTCAGCAAGGGCTTCAGCCCGCAGCGCCCTGCCCCTTTCCCACGCTGCGGGAGAGGGGAGCGTTTTAGCATCCTGATGCCTCGCACAGACGATGTAAAATGAGGGCATGCGAATAAATCTACACTTGTGAGCATTCCCTCGCTCCTCTTGCCCCTCGCCTTTATGGTATCATGATGTCCATGAATCTCTCACTCGCCATCGCTCCCGAAGTTCAGGCGGCGCTGAACGCCGGACGCCCCATCGTTGCGCTGGAGAGCACTGTCATCTCCCACGGGTTGCCGTATCCGCACAACCTGGAACTGGCGCGCGCCATGGAGCAGGATGTGCGTGACAGCGGCGCAGTCCCGGCAACGGTCGGGGTTGTGGCAGGCGTGCCGACTGTCGGCATGGACGCAGCGGCAATCGAGCGTTTCGCCCGGAGCGACCCGCAGAGTCGCCCGTTGAAAGTGTCGCGGCGCGACCTCGGCTATGTGATCGCGGCAGGCGGCGACGGCGCAACGACCGTTGCGGCGACCATGGCGCTTGCGCATCTGGCGGGGGTGCAGGTGTTCGCCACCGGCGGGATTGGCGGCGTGCATCGCGGCGCACGCGAGAACTGGGATGTATCCGCCGATCTGACGGAGCTGGCGCGCACGCCAGTGCTGGTAGTATGCGCTGGCGCCAAGGCAATTCTCGATCTGCCAGCAACCCTGGAGTATCTCGAAACCAGCGGCGTGCCCGTCCTCGGCTGGCGCACGAACGAGTTTCCAGCATTCTACAGCGCCTCAAGCGGTCTGTCGGTCGCGCAGGCGCCGGATGCGTCGTTCGTCGCCCGCGCCTGGCTCGCCCACCGCGCACTTGGCGGCGCTGGCATGCTCCTCGCCGTGCCGCCGCCTGCGGAGCATGCGCTGGATCGCGCTGTGGCAGAAGCGGCGATTGAGTGTGCGCTGCGTCGCGCAACGGAAGAAGGGATCCACGGTCCAGCGGTGACGCCGTTTCTCCTGGCGGCGCTCGCGCGCGAAACTGGCGGCGAGAGTGTGCGCGCCAACGTTGCGTTGCTGCGCCAGAATGCGCGAGTTGCAGCGCAGGTAGCGGCAGCGATTGCAGATATGCTATGACGACGATTGCTCCAACAAAACGAGAGACCCTGCCAAATCTTTTCGATCTGTCGCTGGCGGATATGGAGCGTCTGCTGGCTGAGTGGGGACAGCCCGCCTACCGCGCGCGGCAGATCTTTCGCCAGCTGTACGTGAACCTGGTTGAAACGCCGCTGGCGATGACCGACCTGCCACTGGCGCTGCGGGAACGACTGGTTGCCGAGACCCGCCTTGAACCGCTAACGCCGAAACAGGTTCAAACGGCAGACAACGGGCTGACGCGCAAGGCGCTGTTCCAGCTGCCCAGCGGCGCGCTGGTTGAGAGTGTGCTGATGATCTACCCCGACCGCGCAACTGTCTGCGTTTCAACGCAGGCAGGCTGTGGAATGGGTTGCGTCTTCTGCGCTACGGGAACGCTCGGTCTGCTGCGCAACCTGTCGCCGGGCGAAATGGTCGCACAGGTTGTCTGGGCAGCGCGCGAGATGCGCCGCTTCGCTTCCGGTCGTCAGCCTGCACAGACGCCCCGCCTGCCAGAAGACGACGCCTGGTGGATGCCGGATGATCCGGAGAACGATGCGCCGTCCGCGCCACAGATCAGTTCCGCCTCACGACTGACAAATATCGTCTTCATGGGCATGGGCGAGCCGTTTGCGAACTATGATCGCTGGTGGCGCGCCGTGGAGATCATCCACGATCCGCGCGGTCTGAATATGGGCGCGCGCAGCATGACCGTCTCGACGGTTGGGTTAGTTCCAGGCATCCGCCGCCTGGCAAGGGAAGCATTGCCAATCAACCTGGCAATTTCGCTCCACGCCCCCAACGACGACCTGCGCAGCGCCCTGATGCCGGTCAACCGCCGGTATCCGCTGGCGGCGTTGTTGGACGCCACACGCGACTACCTGGCGGCAACCGGACGGCGGGTGTCATTCGAGTATGTGCTCCTGCAGGGGAAGAACGATGAACCGGAGCATGCGGCGAAACTGGCGGCGCTGCTGCGCGGCGAGGCAGGACCGGCGGGATTGCCGCTGCATCTGGTGCATGTCAATCTCATCCCGTGGAATCCGGTGCCAGGGATGCCCCTCGGCCGATCGGAGCGCCGTCGCGTGCTGACCTTTCAGCGCATCCTGCGCGAGCGCGGCATCGCCTGCACCGTGCGCGTCGAGCGCGGCGTAACCATCGCAGCCGCCTGCGGTCAACTCGCCGGGACGTTGAACGCTGAACGTTGAATGGTGCACGTTCCAGCGCACGCACTGTTTTCGATCCGCGAAGGTGACGAAGCGACACGAAAATGTGACGCTCTTTTAGGCGTGTTTTTATGAGGTTGCACGCTCTCTGCGCACCGCGCCGCATTTCACCTGCCCGTGATCCATCTCGCTCAGCGGTAGTTCCTGCTACGCCCTCTCCTGGCGGTGAGCGCCAGCTAATAGGGAGATCAATCTAAACCTGGACAAACACGCTTACCCCTGTGGAGCGGTTGGCGTTGGCTTCGACCAGCGCAACCGGCGTTGGCTAAGCCTGTCGAAGCCAACGCCGATCACGAGATTGTTCTAAGCCTGCCAGAGTCGGCGCTTGCCGTCAAACAGTTAGTAGAGGGGCGCGTGTTATGACAACCGCTGAAGCGTGCGGCTCAATCCCTCCAACAAGCGGTCGATGTCGGCGGGCGTGTTGTATGCCTGAATTGAGATGCGTATGAGGGGTATGCCTTCCCAGTCGAAGCACGGCACTTCGATATGGAACTCGTTCCAGAGGCGCGCCTGAACCTGCTTCGGGTCGCATGGCGGCAGCGGAAGCGCGCGCATCTGCACCCACCATTCAATACCGTCGGGGGTAAGCGGTGCGCATCCGGTCAGTGCAGCGATACGTTGCGAGGCGTCGGCAAGCAGTTCGTGACAGGCGCGCCTGACGGCGTTCCAGTCGTGAGCGTTCTGAAAATCGATCGCTGCTGGCACGCTGAGAAACGCTGAGGGATCGTCAGTGCCCATCCACTCATAGTAGTCGCGGAACGATGCGCCTTCCGGGTATGCCAGGAAACTCGAACGCATCGGCTGACGCGGCTGCCATCCCCAACTGACGATCAGCGGTTCCAGGATCGCCTGTCGCTCAGGACGGACATAGAGGAAGCCGGCGCCCTTGGGCGCGCACAGCCATTTGTGGCAATTGCCGCCGTAGAAGTCTGCGCCGATGGCTTCCATATTCAGATCGATCTGTCCAAGCGCATGAGCGCCGTCGATAGCAGTGATAATGCCCGCTGCTCGTGCGCGTTGACAAATAATCTCAATCGGCATGATCATCGCTGTCGGCGAGGTGATATGGCTGAGCGTGATCACCCGCGTGCGTTCGGTGACGCCGCTCCAGATCTGTTCGACGATGGCGTCGGCGCTGGTGACAGGCAGCGGAACCGGTTGCGGAATATACACTGCGCCACGCTGCTCGCAGACGTAGCGCCAGGCGCGCTCAATGGCGCCATACTCGTGGGTGGTGCCCAATACTTCATCGCCGGGTTGCAGATCGATAGAGCGAGCGATGATGTTCATTGCGTAGGTGACGTTGGGCACAAACACGACATCCTCCGCCGCAGCGCCGATAAACGCCGCCAGGCGCGCGCGCGCTTCCGCCAGCAGTCCGCTGAGTCGTCGCCCCAGAAACTCAACCGGCTGCTCTTCGATGGTGCGTTGCCATTGCTGGTACGCCTCGAACACCGGACGGGGGCACGCGCCGAAACTGCCGTGGTTCAGAAAGGTGATGTCGGGTCGGAGAAGGAAGTGTCTGGATAGATGCATAGGACGAGAACGGAGAACTGAGAATAGAGAACTGAGAACTGAGAACTGATAGATCAAATAAGACCCGGACAATCGAGCCTGCACCGTTGGAGCAGTTGGCGTTGGCTGAGCCTGTCGAAGTCAACGCCAATCAAGAGGATTGTCCAATACCGGTTGCTCTTCCTATAAGAACCGAGAACCATGCCATCGACACTGAGAGCAAGGTTCGGATACATCTTCACCTGTCAGGAGATACGCAGGCGCGAGCGACCCTTCCCCTTCGTGTCACTTCGTGTCCTTAGGGGATCGAAGACAGAGAGTCGCTTTGCGTCCCTCGCGGCTTGAAAACGGCGTAACGGGCTGCTGACGTCTGCTCACGGGAAAGCGCACCTTCGCCTCAGGAGATGCGCAGGCGCGAGCGACCCTTCCCCTTCGTGTCACTTCGTGTCCTTTGCGGATCAAAGACAGAGTGTCGCTTCGCGCCTTTCGCGGATGAAAGATGAAACGACGCGCCGGAAGGTCTTCCTCACCGACCCTGCTCAAGAATCTGGCGCACCTGGTTGAGCACATCGCGCTCCCGCGCAAAACTGGCGATCTCCGCCGCCTCCTCAAGCGAAAACCAGCGCACATCATCAACTTCCGCCGCCTGCGGCATCAGCGATCCGCCAGTGTACCGCACCAGGAACAGATCAACATACTTGTGAATGCGCGTTGGACCTGCGCGAAACCAGTATTCAATCGTGGCGAGATGGCGCTCGACCACGCCGTGCAAGCCGGTTTCCTCAGCAATTTCACGCACCGCAGCGGCTTCCGCCGTCTCACCGCGGCGCACGTGTCCCTTTGGCAAACCCCAGCGTCGTCCTTCGTTCGTGGCAATCAGCGCCACCTCATACCGATGACCATCGACACGATAAATGACGCCTCCAGCAGAATAGGCGACGCGTTGTTCAGGCATCGATGGACGATCAGGCAACGTCATGCGTCAGCATACCATCCTACACACGTTTGGGGAGGCGTCCCGCTCGCATGTCCCAATAGTGATTCACCGCGTAACAGACCCGCTCCTTGGCGACCACCGCGTTCTCCCAGCCGATCGGCTCGACCCGCGCGCCTTCCAGGTCTTTGTACACGGTGAAGAAGTGCTCAACCTCCTTGAGGTAGTGCGCTGGCAGCTGCGTGTAATCGTTGAAATCGGCAAAGAACGGGTCGTAGTGCAGCACTGCCAGAATCTTATCATCCGGCTCGCCGCGATCAGTCATGCGAAACAGACCAATCGGACGAGCTTCCACGATACAGCCGGTAAATGTCGGCAGGTTTGTCATGACCAGAACGTCCAGCGGATCTCCATCATCGTAATAGGTCTGCGGAATAAAACCATAGTCGCCAGGATAATGCACTGCCGAATAGAGCACCCGATCCAGCTTGAACGCTCCGGTTTGCTTGTGATACTCGTATTTATTGCGCGAACCTTTAGGGATCTCAACAACAACATGAATGACATCCGGCGTACTCGGACCTGATTCAAGCTCGTGCCACAGATTCATAGTCCTCAAGTCTCCACATATACTGGAATGAAGTCGCTTCCTCTCGCATTATAGCACGCCAGCGCCATTGCTGTGGAGCGCATCGAAGATCTCAGTAGTGCTGGAACGCTGCGGGCTGAGTCCCTTGCTGAGATCGTAAAAGCCCTCCTGGGCTTCTACATCCTGAGCGAGGGCTTCTGAAGATAAAATAGTTCGGTATTGCCA